>NZ_JBKKRK010000011.1:0-163329 GCF_048847255.1 Pseudomonas algeriensis
TGTGCTTGTTGGTCGGGACGTAGTCCAGGCCATCGTTGTTGAGCACGGCAGGCGTGGCCCGGCGCGCATCGAGTTGCATCACGTTGTTGGCGATGAAGAGGCTGTAGTAGCGATAGGCGACCAGGTAGATGGCCACGGCTGCGACGACGATCCAGAGGGCGTTGATCGGCTCTCCGCGGCGCAAGGCCACGACACTCAGCGCACAAGCTCCCAGAACAGCCACGGCAAACCAGGCGAGGTGTTTAACCAGACGGGTTGTCATTGCGTGTCTCCTGCCGATATCCAATGGATTGCGGCGATTGTTTTTATAGTGTGCCCCGGCTATTCGGAGCCGGCCCAATATCCCTGCATGCCGTCAATAAATAAATCCGTAGTACTACGTAGAACCCCGATTCCCTTGTGGGAGCGAGCCTGCTCCGGGCGGCGATCCGACGAAAGCGGCGTGTCAGTTAATGATGATTTGACTGCCCCATCGCCTTCGTCGGATCGCCGCCCGGAGCAGGCTCGCTCCCACAGGTCTTATGCCGCGCGCACAGGTTTGGCATATGATGCCGCCATTCGCCTCCCCGCCGCGCCCGGACTGGAGTAAAGATGCTGCTCAAACACAAAATCGTTGCTCTCGGGATCCTGCCGCTGGTCCTGGCGATTGCTGTCATCGGTGCCTTGGTCATCTCGCTCAACCGCCAGTTGGGTGATCAACAGGCGCAACTGATCGAAGACAGCATCCTGGCGAGCAAGCGCGCCGAATTGAAGAACTACGTCGAGATGGCGCAGAGCCTGATCGCGCCGCTGTATGACAACGGCCAGGGCGACGCGCGGGCACAGCAGCAGGTACTGGAAGAGCTGCGCAAGCTCAGCTTCGGTATCAACGGATATTTCTTCGTGTACGACCGCCAGGGTCGCAGCCTGATGCACGCCCGGCAGTCGGAACTGGTCGGGCAATACCTTTGGGACATGAAAGATCCCCAGGGCTTGCCCGTCATCCAGGCGTTGCTCAAGAGCGCCGAATCGGGTGAAGGCTTCCAGCGTTATGCCTGGAACAAGCCGTCCTCCGGCCAGGTGACCGACAAACTGGCCTATGTCGTGATGCTCGATCGCTGGGGCTGGATGCTCGGCACCGGGATTTACCTGGAGGACGTGGAGCGTGCCACCCAACAAGCCCGCGCCGAAGTGGCCCAAGGCATCCACACCACGATGCAGGCAATCGCCGCCATTGCACTGATCGCAGTGCTGCTGGTGTTCGCCGGCGGCATTACCCTCAACGTCAGCGAGCATCGCCTGGCCGACAAGAAACTGCAGCGCTTGAACCAGCGCATTGTCAGCTTGCAAGAGGAAGAGCGCTCCCGGGTATCCCGTGAACTGCATGACGGCATCAGCCAACTGTTAGTGTCGATCAAGTTCCAGTTCGAGCTGGCCAGCCACGTCATCGAGAACGGCCAGGAAAATGGAGTGGGCATCTTGAAAAACGCCACGGACCGACTGGGTGAAGCCATCGGTGAAATCCGTAGCATCTCCCACGACCTGCGCTCGTCTTTGCTCGACACCCTGGGCCTGCCTGCCGCCATAGGCCAGCTTGCGGCCGAATTCGAGCAACGCAGCGGCCTGGAAGTGTCCTACCGAAGCAACGAATTCGACTGTCGCCTGGAAAACGGCGCACCGGTCTCGCTGTTTCGCATCGCCCAGGAAGCGCTGACCAACATCGAGCGTCACGCCGGGGCGAAGCGTGTCGCCATCACCCTGTTCGGCTCCGGCCAGTCCTTGCGACTGACCGTTGTGGATGACGGGATGGGCTTCAACGTTCCACAGGTCGAGCGCGGCCATACGGGCATCGGCTTGCGTAATATCCGCGAACGGGTCGAGCATTTCGGCGGGCGGCTGGACATGACATCGGTGCCAGGACGAAGCGAACTGGATATCCTCTTGCCCATGACCATGTCCACCACGGAAAGCTGATGCGCCTTGAATTCAACAAGAGCCCTTGTCGATGACCCTGTCTCCAGCCATACGCGTCGCCCTGGTCGACGATCATTCCCTGGTCCGGGACGGCATCCGCGCCCTGCTGTCCGTCATGCCCCGGCTGGATGTGGTTGGCGAAGCGGAGAATGGTGTACAGGCCATCGAAATGGTCGAACGCTGCCAGCCGGATCTTCTGTTGATGGACATCGGCCTCAAGGACATGAACGGCCTTGAGCTGACCCGGCTGCTGGGCAAGCAACACCCACGCCTGAAGATCCTGATGCTGAGCATGTACGACAATCATGAGTACGTCAGCGAATCGGTGCGCGCCGGCGCCAGCGGCTATGTCCTGAAGAACTCACCGTCCAAGGAAATCATCGCGGCCATCGAAGCCATCATCAGCGGCGGCACCTTCTACACCGCCGAGATTGCCCAGCGCCTCGTCACCGACCCGAACACCGACAGCGAGCTGACGCCGCGCGAGACCCAGGTACTGAAAAAAATGGTCGAGGGCCTCAATAACAAGGAAATGGCCCGCGAGCTGGACATCAGCGTCCGTACCGTCGAAACCCACCGCCTGAGCATCCGCCGCAAGCTCAACATCGACAAGCCCGCGGCCCTGGTGAAATACGCGATCGACCACGGGATCATTCCGCGCTGATGTAGTAACCAGGATGTTCAAGATCATCCAGCAACCCCGGCCCGCTCGGCACCCAACCCAATAAACCGCGGGTGTATTCACTGGATACCGCCATGTTCGCGCCTGCCATGTGAGCGAACCAGCCAAAATGCTCGCGCTCTCGGGACTCGATCGGCACCCCCAACCCACGTCCTATCGCGTGGGCAATTTCCTTGAAGGGCACGGCCTCGTCGGTAACGGCGTGGTAGACGGACTGGGTCACGCCCTGCTCCAGCGCCAATCGATAGACCCGTGCCGCATCCAGCCGATGCACGCCCGACCAGCAATGGCTACCGTCGCCGGGGTAAGCCGATACGCCCTGCTCACGGGCCAGACGAATCAGGATCGGTACGAATCCATAGTCGCCAGCGCCATGGACAGATGGCGCCAACCGTACCGTCGCCACGCGCACACCGCGCTCGGCCAGGTCCCTCGCCGTGGCCTCGGACTTGCGGGGCGAGGCCGGGCTGACCACTTCCAGCTCACTGGCGCCCCGGGTCAATCCGAACAAGCCCGAGGTCACCAATAGAGGTCGCTCGGAGCCTTGCAACGCGCCGCCCAATGCCAGAATCGCACGGCGGTCTTGCTCGGCATTCTCGGCAAATCGTGAAAAATCATGATTGAACGCGGTGTGAATTACCGCATCCGCCGCCAAAGCTGCGTGATGCAGGACATCCAGATCATCCAACGTCCCTTGAATTACTCTCGCGCCGGTGGCGGCGAGCGCGGCAACCTTTTCTTCGCAACGGGCCAGGCCGGTGACTTGATGCCCGGCGCCGAGCAAATCCTGCACCACGGCCGACCCAACCCAGCCCGTGGCACCGGTAACGAATACGTGCATGAGCAACGCTCCTGTCTGGAAAAGCGAGATAGAAAGTCTTCTATAACCTGAACAAGGCTCAGGATTTGTATTGAACTTGTATTTCCCGACTTCGGAGCAACATCAAGGCCACCCCGAACGACAACGCAACCGCAACAGCACCGCCCAGGTAAACCGCCTCGATGCCCCAACCACTGGCCAGCACACCAGCCAGCGGGCTGGTCATGCCCAGGGAAATATCGAGGAAGGCAACATAGGCGCCCATGGCGAGGCCACGTGACTGCGGCGGAGCACGCCGCACTGCTTCCACGCCAAAACCGGGAAACGCCAGGGAATAACCGAAGCCGGTAAACGCGGCGCCGAGATAGGCGATGAATGCCGTATCGGCGCCCCAGATGAGCAGCAGCCCAACGGCCTCGATCACGACGCAGACCAATGCGACACGCGCGCCACCGATCTTGTCTGGAAGATGCCCGAACAACAGCCGCGCGCTGATGAAGGCCAGACCGAACGCCGTGAACGCGAGCGAAGCGTTGCCCCAATCCCTGGCCGCGAATAACAAGGCAATGAATGCTGTGACGACACCAAAGCCGACGCTGCAAAACGCCAGGCCCATGCCGGGAACCCATACCGCGCCGAACATCTTGTAGAACGGTGTGCGCCGGGTCGCCGTAGGGGCTACGCCGCGGACGCCGGCGACAACCGCCAAGGCCAACAGCGCAATAAACGCCGACGCCACAACGATGCCCATGAATCCCCAACCCGAATCGAGCGCCACGCCAAGCGGGGCGCCCAGGGCGAACGCGCCATACATGGCAATGCCATTCCAGGCCATGACCTTGCCGGCATGCTGCCCCCCTACAAGACCGATGCCCCACCCCAACGCCCCGGTGACGATCAGGCTTTCACCGATCGCCAGCAGCACGCGACCGCCTACTAACAGCCAGACTGACAACACCGGCGTAGCGACGAACGCCAGGGACAGCAGATAGACCAAAGCGGAAACCGCCGCCGTCACCAGCCCGACCATGACCGCGCGCTTGCCACCGCGCAGATCGGCGAAATTGCCGGCCCAGGATCGCGACAGCAGCGCCGCGGCGAACTGTGCACCCACTACCAGGCCAATCACCAACGTGCCCATCCCCAGCGTGTCGTGCAAATGAAGCGGCAAAACTGGCAGTTGCATGCCGATGGTGAGAAAGCCGATGAACACGGTCAACGTGAGCGGCAACAACTTGAATACCGGATTGGTTTCGACGGCTGCCGGGGGCGCCGCAGAGGCACCCGGATGAATATCTTCTTGAGTCATAACCCTACCCATGGAAAGGGACGCGAAGTGAAGTTGAATGCCGCTTGCGCAGCCGCCTAAAATGCGATCAATTAGTCGCATTCAAGATACGAATAATCCGTCGTATTTCCTATTCGCATTCCTTTTCCGAGGCCGATGCCGCCATGTCCGATCGCCCAAGCCCGCAGATTTCCTCACGCAAGCAGCCTAAACAGGCACGGTCCACCGAGCTTGTGGCGGCAGTCCTCGAAGCGGCTGTTCAGGTTTTGGCGAGTCAGGGCGCCCAACGCTTCACCGTTGCCCGCGTTGCCGAGCGAGCGGGTGTGAGCGTCGGATCGGTGTATCAGTACTTTCCGAACAAGGCAGCGATCCTGTTTCGGCTGCAAAGTGATGAATGGCGGCAGACCAGCGATATGTTGCGAGACATTCTGGAAGATCCCTCCACGCCGCCCCTCTCGCGGTTACGAACCCTTGTGCAGGCGTTCATCCAGTCCGAGTGCGACGAAGCGCAGATTCGCGTCGCGCTCAACGACGCTGCGCCACTTTATCGGGATGCGCCTGAGCACCAGGCGGCACGTACTTCAGTGCAGGCATCGGTGGATGCGTTCATGCAGCAAGTGCTGCCGGACGCGAGTATGCAAACCCGCGCCCTGGCCGGTGAGCTGATCATCGCCACCCTCAGCTCCGTGGGGAAACGGTTTTCGGCAACGCCTCGCGTTCGGCAAGAAGTCCAGAGCTATGCCGATGCCATGGCAGATATGTTCTGCGCCTACCTGAAAAACCTCCAGGCGTGCGAGAGCACGGCAGGCTGAGCATTCGCGTCGACGTTCCAGTGACAGCCCGCCGGCAGTTTTACTACACTCCCCCGTCTTGTCCCCTTCCCTTGCGAGACGTCCCATCCCATGAAAACCATAACAAGCACGATGACGCTCTTTGGCCTGTTGGCATTCTGCGGCAGCGCCCTGGCCGAACCAACGGCTTCGCATCTGGACAAAGTGATCCAGCAAGGTGAACTGCGCGTGTGCACCACCGGCGACTACAAGCCCTACACCTACAAGGCCGAATCGGGGGAATACGAAGGCATCGACATCGACATGGCCCGCTCGCTGGCCGCCAGCCTGGGCGTCAAGGCGCAATGGGTCCAGACCACTTGGAAAACGTTGATGCCGGACATGCTGGCGGGCAAGTGCGACATCGGGATGGGCGGGATTTCGGTGACCCTGGAACGACAGAAGAAAGCCTATTTCAGCAACACCCTGGACGTGGATGGCAAGATCCCGCTGGTGCGTTGCGAAGACCAGTCGCGCTACCAGACCATCGAGCAGATGAACCAGCCTTCGGTGCGCCTCGTCGAGCCGGCCGGTGGCACCAACGAAGCCTTCGTGCGGGCATTCCTGCCCAAGGGCCAGCTCGCCTTCCATGACAACGTGACGATCTTCCAGGAGCTGTTGGACAAACGCGCCGACGTCATGATCACCGATGCCTCCGAAGCGCTCTACCAGCAGAAACTCAAGCCGGGCCTGTGCGCCGTCAACCCGACCCGCTACCTGCAATATGGCGAGAAAGCCTATCTGCTGCCCCGTGACGACAACACCTGGAAGATGTACGTCGACCAGTGGTTGCACCTGAGCAAGGCCAACGGCAGCTATCAGAAAGTCATCGGGCAGTGGCTGGCCGTGCCCCAAGCCCAATAACGAAGCGGTGGCCGTACACGCTCCCTGGTTTGTGTGCGGCGCCATGGTCTGGCATGTTGGGCCTTCAAACAGAACTGTCACGAGGCCCCATGCAGATCGAATTATTGGAAATCAGTGAGCACCTTCATCGTTTTCCGCCATTCGATGCCCTTCCCCAGGAGACCCTGGAGGAAATTGCCCGGCGCGTCGAAGTCGCGTATTTCAAGGCCTCAAGCCCGATCCTCGAAGCAGGTGCGGCCATCCATGACCTGCACTACGTACGCAGTGGCGCGGTCGAGATCTATCGGCGAAGCGGCGAATTGTACAACCGGCTGGTCGAGGGCGATATCTTTGGCCAGGCGGGCTTGCTGCGCAGCAACCGGGTGCGCTTCCCGGCCAAGGCCCTGGAAGACAGCCTGATCTATTTCATTCCGGCGGATGTATTCGCCCAGTTATGCGAGCGGCACGACAGTTTCGCCGACTTCGTCGAAGCCGAGGGGCATTCCAGGCTCAAGTCAGCCGTCGAGGCCCAAGGCCGTGCGAGCGAGCTGATCCAGCTCAAGTCCCGAGCATTGATTTCCCGGGATCTGGTCTGGGTTACGCCGCAAACCAGCGTCCGGGAAGCCGCACAGTTGATGACCGAACGAAGCGTTTCCTGTGTCGTGGTCCTTGAGCCAGCCGGGAAACACCCCGAGCAGATGCTCGGCATCGTGACCGACCGGGACCTGCGCACCCGCGTTGTGGCCGCCAACCGCAGCGGCGAAACCACCATCGGCGAAGTGATGTCGATCGACCCGGTGGCCATCCAGGCCGATGACTCGGTGTTCGAGGCGATGCTGTGCATGCTCAGGAGCAACATCCATCACCTTCCGGTGATGCACAAGGGCCGCACGCTGGGCTTGATCAATCTGTCGGACATCATCCGACACGAGTCTCAGAGCAGCCTGTACCTGGTGAACAGTATTTCCAACCAGACCAGTGTCGAGGGTCTTCGCTCATTACTGCGCGACCTACGCGGGACCTACATTCGCATGGTCCGCGACGGCGCGACCGCCCACATGATCGGCAGCGCCATCTCGGGCATTGGCCGTGCCTTCACCCAGCGCCTGCTTGAACTGGCCGAACGCGAACTGGGACCACCACCGGTTCCGTATTGCTTCATGGTGCTGGGCTCGATGGCCCGTGACGAACAATTGCTTGTCACCGACCAGGACAATGCCCTGGTGCTGGACGATCGTTTCGACCCAGCGCTGCATGACGATTACTTTCGCAAGCTGGCTGCGTTCGTCAGCGACGGGCTCGCCCAATGCGGCTACAGCTACTGCAAGGGCGGGATCATGGCGACCAACGTCCAGTGGCGCCAGCCATTGCGAGTGTGGCGTGGCTATTTCAGCCAGTGGATCGAGAAACCGAACGCCGCCACCCTGCTCAACAGCTGCATCTTTTTTGACTTGGACGGGGTCTATGGCGCGCTGGACATGGTCGAATCGCTCAAGACGCTTTGCGCGCAGAAGTCCAGGGATACTCCGGCTTTCCTAGCGGCGATGGCGCGCAACGCATTGAATCGCACGCCGCCCCTGGGTTTCTTTCGCACATTTGTCATGGAAACGGATGGGGAACAAAAACAGATCATCAACCTCAAGGGCCGTGGCACGGCGCCCCTCACCGACCTGATCCGCATCCACGCGCTGGCGTGTGGCACCACGGCGCAAAATTCATTCGATCGGCTCGATGCCATCGGCCAAACGCAATGGGTACCACCCGAGGCCATCGAGCATCTGCGCTACGCATTGGAGTTCCTGTCGATGGTGCGCATACGGCACCAGGTCGATGCCATCGAACAGGGTCGCAAACCGGATAATTACATCGAGCCCGAGCGCTTCTCAACCGCTGAGCGGCACAACCTCAAGGAAGCCTTCCAGGTGTTGAGCAATGCCCAGAAATTCCTGCGTTTCCGCTACCCCGGTCACGCCCGGCCATCCCGATGAACGCCCCACGAGTAGCGACCGAACGGACGATGCCGGACTGGGCGGCGCGCTTCGAACAACTGGCGCGACAAGCACGCCATCCCCTGCTGCAGCGTTTCTACCAGACAGGGGTGATCGACGGCCAGACCGCGTTGGAACAAGTGGAACTGCTGGCCATGGACTTGGAAACCACTGGTTTGAACGCCCGCAGCAACAGCATCGTCAGCATTGGCCTGATGCCTTTCACCCTCAAGCGAATACGTTGCGGCGAAGCCCTGTACTGGGTCATCAAACCTTCCACGCTGACCCATGAGTCGGTGACATTCCATCGCATTACCCATGCCGACATCCGTCATGCCCCTCGATTCCCGGACATCATGGACAACCTGCTGGAAGCATTGGCGGGGCGAATCATGGTGGTGCACTACCGGGCCATCGAGCGCGACTTTCTGGACGAGGCGTTTCGGCGTCACCTTGGAGAGGGCCTGCAGTTTCCGGTCATTGATACGATGCAGCTGGAGGCATGGCGGGTCAGGGGTCGTCGCCGTTGGCTGGACCGGCTGTTGCGGCGGCCACCGGCCTCCATCCGGCTGGCCGATACGCGTCTGCGTTATCGACTGCCCACCTATCACGCCCACCATGCATTGACCGATGCACTGGCCACGGCCGAGCTGTTGCAAGCGCAGGTAGCCACCCATTACAGCCCGTCCGTGGCGGTCGGGCAGCTCTGGGATTGAACGCTGGGGCGCGTCTCGCCCCAGCCAATCTTCAGGCGATCAGGATCGCGGTTCTGACATCAACCCCTTCACCAGGGAAATACAACCCAGCAGCAGAACGATGGCAAAGGGAAGCCCGGTCGAAACCGCCATGGCCTGCAAGGCGACCAGCCCCCCACCCAACAGCAGCGCAATCGCGATCACGCCCTCGATGACAGCCCAGAAAACCCGTTGGGGCACAGGCGCATCGACCTTGCCGCCGGCCGTGATGGTGTCGATTACCAGCGAGCCGGAGTCCGACGAAGTGATGAAGAACACGATCACCAGCACGATGCCCAGCAACGAGGAAATTTCCTTGAGGGGCAGCGCCTCCAGCATCGCGAACAGCTTAAGTTCCAACACTGCATCCTTTACCCCACTCAATCCCTGCAAGGTGGCCTGGTCGATGGCCGTCCCGCCAAAAGTGGTCATCCACAGCACCGATACCAGCGAAGGCACCAGCAAGACAGAAATCAGAAATTCCCGGACGGTCCGGCCCCGGCTGACCCGCGCAATGAACATGCCTACAAAGGGCGACCAGCTGATCCACCAGGCCCAGTAGAACGCTGTCCAGCCCTGGGTGAACTCGGCGTCCGTACGGCCGAAAGGATTGGACAATGCGGGCAGGTATTCAGCGTAGGTCACCACGTTCTTGAAGAAGCCGGTAAGAATGGCCAAGGTGGGACCGACCACGATGATGAAGAGCAGCAACAGGAGCGCCAGGCCCATATTGATTTCCGAGAGCAGCTTGACGCCCTTCTCCAGCCCGGCCAGAACCGACCACAGGGCAATCAGCGTGATACCGATGATCAGTACCACTTTGCTGACGTTGGACGATGGAATGCCGAACAGATGTTCAATCCCCGCCGCGGCCTGCTCGGCACCGATGCCCAGCGAGGTCGCCAGCCCGAACAGCGTGGCGAACACCGCCAGGATATCGATGATATGCCCTGGCCAGCCCCAGACGCGCTCCCCCAGCAACGGATAGAAAATCGAGCGAATCGACAGCGGCAAGCCTTTGTTGAACGAGAACAGCGCCAAGGACAACGCCACGATGGCGTAGATGGCCCAGGGATGCAGACCCCAGTGAAAAATCGTCGCAGCCATCGCCAGGTCCGCAGCGCCTTTCATATCGCCCGCTGCGCCATCGAGGGGGGCCCAGTCCGTGCGTACCCCGCTGGGATCGAGCGTCACGCCCCCCATCGCGGCGGCATAATGCGACATGGGCTCCGCTACGCCGTAGAACATGAGCCCGATGCCCATCCCGGCGGCGAACAACATGGAGAACCAACCCACATAGGTATGATCGGGCGTGGCATCGCGACCGCCCAATCGCACCTTGCCCAGTGGCGAAACGATCAACGCCAGGCACAACAGAACGAAAATATTGCCTGCGCTCATGAAGAACCAGGCCAGGTGCCGGGTCAGCCATCCGCGCATGGCGCTGAAAAGCGGCTCGACTTCATTTTGCAGCGCCAGCGTCACGATGACGAACAACAAAACGGTGGCGGCAGAGATGAGGAAAACCTTGCCATGGATGTCCAGGGAGAAAGAAAACTCACCGCGGAAATTGTCCTGTCCGATGACGTAGTCTGTTTCGATGAGATTTGCCCCGCCGCTAGGGGCAGGTATCCCCTCCGTACCGGGCGTCTGGGATTTTCCTGATAGATCGTCTACAGGATCTTTACCCACGTGAACCTCCTTTGATTATGCAACACGCACGCGCGCGTGATGGTCTGAAAAGCCCCGCTGTTCCAAGTGAAAACGAGAGTAAGTGCCATAGCCTAACAAGTCTGGAGGCATGCCTGTGACATCGACCGGCCATGACTGTTCCACAAACGACATCAGGTTGGGCCTACGAGACGCCGCGACCGTACTGGTTGCGCATCGAAGTCATCCGCCCCCAGGCAAAACGAAGGGCGCCGGGACAGTGTCCGGGCGCCCTTCGTATGGACCGTCCGTGGGGGTGCTTCAACTCACTGCGCGGCACGCACCTTGTTGATTTCGTCGTACATCATTTTCACCAGATCCCCGTCCAACGACTTGGCGAACTTGTCGACGACTGGCTTCACGCGCTCGCGAAAGCGGTCTTTCTCGGCCGGGGTGATTTCATTGACGGTCATCGCACCGGCCAGCGTCGCCTTGGCCTTTTCCATGCTCGTCTCGGTGACTTCACGCTGGAAGGTCTGCGCCTCGGCCGCGGCTGCGCGAATCATTGCCTTTTCGTCGTCGTTGAGGCGGTTCCAGGTTTTCTGGCTGATGATCAACGACTGCGGGTTGAAGATGTGGCCGGTGACGGAAAGATATTTCTGCACCTCGTAGAACTTGTTGCCCTCGATCACCGTGAACGGGTTTTCCTGGCCGTCGATGGTGTGCTGCTCAAGGCCCGTGTACACCTCGGGGAACGCCATCGGCACCGGGTTGGCGCCCAGGGCTGAGAAGGTTTCCAGGTAGATCGGTGACTGGATGACGCGCAGCTTCAAGCCCTGCAGGTCTTCGAGCTTGGTCACCGGGTGCTTGCTGTTGGTCAGGTTCCGGAACCCCAGGTCCCAATAACCCAGCCCTACCAGCCCCTTGCTGTCCAGCTGTGCCGCCAGTTTCTGCCCGACCGGCCCATCGATGACGGCATGGGCCTCCTTGACGTCGTTGAACAGGAAGGGGAAATCGAGCATGGCGTAATCCGGTGCCTGGGCGGCCAGGATGCCGGAGTTGAGCACGGTGATGTCCAAGGTGCCGCCCTGCAATGCCGACACCGTTTGCACGTCGCCGCCCAGGGTTCCGCCAGGGAACAGGCGGACCTTTATCTTGCCGCCGCTCTTTTCACTGAGCAGGTCGGCGAACTTCTGCGCGCCCTGGCCCTGGGGATGTTCCTTGACGTTCTGGAACGCGAATCGCAAGGTCCGCTCACGGATCTCGTCCGCGTGGCTGGCCACGCCGGTCAGCAGCAAGCCCGTCGCGCACGCCCCGGCCAGCAAGGTTTTCATCAGTTTTCCCATGTCACTCTCCGATCGTTATTGTTTTTAAAGGTCGAGCCAGCGAGCACCGGTGTCAGCCGGTGAAGAATTTCAACGGTCCCAGTACCAGTTGCGGAAACAGCACCAACAGCAACAGCACCACAAATTGCGCAATCATGAACGGCCAGACCCCCCGGACTATTTCCTCGAACTCCAGCTTCGCCACGCTGCAGACCACGTTCAGCACCGTGCCCACGGGCGGCGTGATCAAGCCAATCGCAGTGTTGATCAGAAACAGCACGCCGAAATACACCGGGTCGATCCCCGCCTGGATCACCGCTGGCATCAATACCGGCGTCAGGATGAGGATGGTCGGGGTCATGTCCATCACCGTACCGACCAGGATGATCAACGCCATCATCACCAGCAGCAGGAGCGTCTGGTTGTCCATGAACGGCGCGAGCAGTTCCGCCAGCTGGCCCGGCAGGTCGGCGATGGTCACCAGCCACGATGAAACCATGGCCGCCGCCACCAGCAGCATCACCACCGAGGTGGTCCTGGCCGAAGACAGGATCACTTCGTACAGCTGGCTGATCTTCATCTCCCGGTAGATCACCAGGGACACGAACAGCGAATAGACTGCCGCGACCACTGCTGCCTCCGTTGGCGTGAAGATGCCGAACTTGAGGCCCAGGATGATGATCAACGGCAAGCCCATCGCCCAACTGCCATCGAGCAACGTGCGTAGCACCTCGGCACGGGAACGCTTGGGCGCCGTCTCGACGTTCTCGCGCCGGGAGATCAACCACCAGGCGATGGCCAGCCCGACGCCGAGCATCAGCCCCGGCACGATACCGGCCAGGAACAGCTTGGAAATCGACACGCCGGACGCCACGCCAAAAACGATGAAGCCGATGCTGGGCGGAATCACTGGCGCAATGGTGCTGCCGGCGGCGATCAGCCCGGCCGAACGTCCCCGGTTGTGCCCCGCCAACACCATCATCGGCACCAGCAACGCCGCCAACGCCGCCGCATCGGCCACCGCCGAACCGGAAAGCGAGGCCAGCAGGCAGGAGGCAATGATCGCGACGTAACCCAGGCCGCCGCGCTTATGCCCAACCAGCGCCATGGCAATGTTGACGATGCGCTTGGATAACCCGCCGACATTCATGACTTCGCCGGCCAGCATGAAGAACGGCACGGCCATCAGCGGAAAGCTGTCGGCGCCATTGAGCAAATTCTGCGCAATGATCTGCGCGTCGAACAAGTCCAGGTAAAACATCAACGCGACGCTGACCACCAGCAAGGCAAAGGCAATCGGGATACCCAACGCCATGCTGCCCAGCAACGACCCGAGAAAAATAGCCAACGTCATGGGCGGGTACTCTTGAGGGTGTCAGAGTTGAGGCCGGCGGCTTCGCTTTCCTCGACTGACAAAGGATCGTCATCCCGCAGTTTGCCGAACAATGCCAGGTACAGTTCGTACAGCAGGATCGCCGTGGCGCTGACCCCGAACACCAGCCCGGCGGCGTAGAACAGCGCCATCGAAAGGCCCGAAGCCGGCGCGACCACGTTGAGGTTGATCACCGCCTGCTGCCAACTGCCGCTGACGATCAGTCCGCAAATGTAGAGCATCAGCAGATGCCCGATGACCAGGCAGGCACGCTTGCCTGCTGGCGGCAAGCGCTTGACCAGGCTGTTCATGCCCAGGTGCGCCCGGTCCTTGAGCGCCACGAGGGCACCTAGAAAAATCATCCAGACGAAGAACCAGCGCGACAGTTCCTCCGACACACTGATGCCGGAGTTGAAGGCATAGCGCAGCACTACATTGCCGAACACCAGCACGATCATCGCGACCATGCACAGCACGATCAGCAACTTGAGCAGCTTGAAATACAGATCGACGACTTTTGTCATCTTGACACCTCCAGGTTGATCCAGACACCGGCCGTGTAGCCGGCGACAGGGCGAGCGCTATCGGATCGACGCTGGAATATTCCGGAAAGCACCGCAAAGGGAGGTACGCAATGAGGACAAGTTCGGTTGACGGGCACGCATGAGGGGATCCTCTGTTTTTATTATGGCCTCGCCTGGACATGGCAAGGCTGGGTGACCGCTAAAATGTACTACCCAGTTAATCCGGTCAATAACCTTGCTTGACCGGATGACCGATCCAGGCGGAACTACCGTGCGATTATCGGTCACCGTTGCGAGGCGCCCCGCAGCCTCCCGGTTGGGCGAGGGATTTTTCGAATGCGTTTTGTATCGCTCTGTATAGGAGCAGCCGATTGATACGAATCCGCCGATTTCGGTCCTTTGCGGCACACATCCTCGATACACCCGGGCGCTTAACTGCACACACCGGACAGCAGCACACACCCGCTGCACTGGCCCACTCAATCAAGCGCAAGGAGAACTACCATGATCAACTTCTCGAAACTCTCGTCCCTGGCAATCGCCCTGACCCTGGTTGGCGGCGCCGGCCTGTCAAACATCGCCTCGGCCCAGGGTGCGCCGGCCGCTGACCACGCAGCGCATCAGCTGGCTGAAGGTGGATCGGATCGCCTGATCGAGAATCGCGTAGCCGAAGGCGGCTCCGATCGTTTGATCGAGAATCGCGTAGCCGAAGGCGGGGCTGATCGGTTGCAGGAGCTGCGTGAACGCAGCACTGTGTGACAGCGCTTTTCTGTGGCGAGGGGATTTATCCCCGCTGGGCTGCGCAGCAGCCCTAAAGCCTTCGCCTCTGTCTTACAGGCCCACCGAGCTGCCTGATTTGGGTCTGCTGCGCAGCCCAGCGGGGATAAATCCCCTCGCCACAAGAGCTTTCTGGCCTTCATGGGCTGGAACATCACCCATAAAAAAGCCCCGCATCTCTCGATGCGGGGCTTTTTATTCAACGGTGAATCAGTTGGCCGTCACGACCGCCTGACCACTCAGCGCCAGGTCCAGCAGCTCGCGGTTGGCCACCGCATACATGGCGTAGTCGGTGCCGCTGGCGGCACGGATGTCCACCAGCATGGCGCGCCAGCGCTCGACCATTTCACGATGCTGCTCGAGCCACAGCGCCAGGCGGGTTTCCACGTCCTGGCTACCGTCACCTTCCTGCAGGACCGAGATGGTGATCGCCCGTTGCTGCCAGTCGATGTCATCGCGGAACGCTTCACGGGCCAGGGCCTGCCAGTTGTTTTCAACCGGCAAGGCACTGATTTGCTGCAGGTACCAGGTGATGTCAAGCGCGCTGCCCACGGCGAAGTAAGCCTTGGCCACGTCGGCGGCGTTCTGGCCGGTGACGTCGGACGCCTCGATGATCGGCAACAAGGTGTACAGGTGCGTAGTACCGGCAACCATGCGCGCCAGCAGTTCCGGCACGCCGGCCGCCACGTAGGCCTGGTAGCGAGTCTGCCAACCTTCGCGGGTCGGGCCTTCCAACAGTTCGTCGAGCTTGAGGCCCAACGCCGCCAGGTGCGGACCGAAGTGAGCGACGTCACGGGCAGCGTTCTGCTCGTTGCGGCGGCTGCGCAGGAACCAACGCGTGGCGCGACGACCCAGGCGCATCAGCTCATCCATCAGCTCCAGCTGCACGTCGGCGGAAACCTGGTGGTCCAGGGCTTCGATCTGGCGGAACCAGTGTGGGAGATGGAAGATATCCCGCACGATCACATAAGCACCCGCCACGTTCGCCGGGCTCATGCCCGTCGACTCTTTCAACCGCTGGACGAAGGTGATGCCCATGTGGTTGACCAGGTCGTTGGCGATCTGGGTGCTGACGATCTCGCGCTTCAGGCGATGGCGACGCATGGCCTCGGAGAACTTGCTCACCAGCGTTGGCGGGAAAGCCGTCTCCATGTCACGGGTCAGGTAATCATCGTCCGGCACCAAGGAGTTGAGCAGCGCTTCCTTGAGGTCGATCTTGCTGTAAGAGATCAGCACCGACAGTTCGGCACGGGTCAGGCCATGGCCCGCCGCGACACGTTCGGCCAGTTGTTCTTCGGTCGGCAGGAACTCGATGGCGCGGTCCAGCTTGCCACGGGCTTCCAGGTCGTTCATCAAGCGCTTGTACTCGGCGATCCGCACGAAGGCGCGGCGTGCCGCCAGGGACAAGGCCTGGGTCTGCTTGTAGTTGTTGCCCAACACCAGGCCACCGACTTCGTCGGTCATGCTCGCCAGCAACTGGTTGCGTTGCTTGTCGGTCATGTCGCCGGCCTGCACCACTTCGTTGAGCAGGATCTTGATGTTCACTTCGTGGTCGGAGCAGTCCACGCCACCGGCGTTGTCGATGAAGTCGGTGTTGGTGGCGCCGCCATTGAGGCCGAACTCGACGCGACCCAGTTGGGTCATGCCCAGGTTACCGCCCTCGCCCACCACCTTGCAGCGCAATTCGTTGCCGTTCACGCGCAGTGCATCGTTGGCCTTGTCGCCGACATCGGCGTGGCTTTCGGTGCTGGCCTTGACGTAAGTGCCGATACCGCCGTTCCACAACAGGTCCACCGGCGCCTTGAGCAAGGCGTTCAGCAGTTCTGTCGGGGTCAGTTTGTCGGCCTTGATGTCGAAGCGCTCTTTCATCTGCGGCGAGATCGCGATGCTCTTCGCGCTGCGCGAGAAGATGCCGCCGCCCTCGGACATGATGCTGGTGTCGTAGTCGGTCCAGGCCGAACGCGGCAGCTCGAACAGACGCTTGCGTTCGGCAAAGCTGCTGGCAGGCTCTGGGTTCGGGTCGATGAAGATGTGCAGGTGGTTGAAAGCCGCGACCAGTTGCAGCTTGTCGGACATCAACAAGCCGTTGCCGAACACGTCGCCGGCCATGTCGCCGACGCCCACCACGGTGATGCTGTCTTGCTGGACGTTGATGCCGCGCTCGCGGAAGTGGCGCTGCACGCCGACCCACGCGCCCTTGGCGGTGATGCCCATTTTCTTGTGGTCGTAGCCGGCCGAACCGCCGGAGGCGAACGCATCGCCCAACCAGAAGCCGTAGTCGATGGCGATGCCGTTGGCGATGTCGGAGAAGGTCGCGGTGCCCTTGTCCGCCGCGACCACCAGGTACGGGTCATCGTCGTCATGCCGCACAACGTTGGCCGGCGGTACCAGCGCGCCGTCCTTCAGGTTGTCGGTGATGTCCAACAGGCCCGAAATGAAGATGCGGTAGCAGGCGATGCCCTCGGCCGCGATCTCGTCCCGGCTGCCGCCCAATGGCAGGCGACGCGGCAGGAAACCGCCCTTGGCGCCCACCGGCACGATCACCGAGTTCTTCACTTGCTGGGCTTTTACCAGGCCCAGCACTTCGGTGCGGTAGTCTTCTTCACGATCCGACCAGCGCAGACCGCCACGGGCAACGTTGCCGAAGCGCAGGTGCACGCCTTCGACCCGTGGCGAGTAGACGAAGATTTCGAACTTCGGCACCGGCTTCGGCAGTTCCGGAATCAGGTGCGGGTTGAACTTGAAGCTGAAGTACGACTTGTTCTGGCCGTTGGCGTCGGTCTGGTAGAAGTTGGTCCGCAAGGTAGCCTTGATCAGGTCCAGATAGCGACGCAGGATGCGGTCTTCGTTGAGTACCTGCACCTCGTCCAGGGCCGAGAGGATCGCTTGCTCCAGACGCAGTTGCTTGTCTTCCAGGTCGTCGCCGCTGAGCTTGCGCGCCAGGTAGAAACGGGTCTTGAACAACCGGGTCAATTCGCGAGCGATGTCGGTGTGGTTGTTCAGGGTACTGGCGATGTAGCCGAGGTCGAAGCCCAGGCGGATCTGTTTCAGGTAGCGGGCGTAGGCACGTAGCAACGCCACGTCGCGCCATGGCAGGCCGGCGGTCAGCACCAGGCGGTTGAACGCATCGTTCTCGGCATCACCACGCACGATGTGGACGAACGCGTCCTGCAAGGTGTCGTTGAGTTGCTGGATGTCGAGGTCCAGGCCTTCGGCGGCGGTGAAGGCGAAATCATGGATCCAGAACTCGCGGCCATTGGTGTGGCGCAGGCGGTACGGGAACTCGCCCAGCACGCGCAGGCCGAGGTTTTCCAGGATCGGCAGCACGTCGGACAGCGCCAGCGGCGTGTCGGCGTGATACAGCTTGCAGTGCAGCTCACGCTGGCCGGAGACCTGGCCCAACGGTTGGTAGAAGCTCATCACCAGCGGGTTGGTTTCACTCAGGCTCAGCAGGTGTTGCATGTCCACCACGGCGGAGTGCGCGGCAAAGCGCTCGCGGTAGCCGGCCGGGAAGCCTTTCGGGAAATCCGACAGCACGTTGGTGCCCTGGGCTTCGCCGAAGCTCTCGATGACCAGGCTGGCGTAGTCGTCCTTCCAACTGCGGCAGGCCTGCACGACTTCTTTTTCCAGCAGCAGCGGGTCGATGTCGATGCGGTTCTTCGGGTCCACCCGCAGGATCAATTGCACGCGGGCCAGTACGGACTCGGAGAAGAAGGTCCAGAACTCGCAATCCGACGCCTTCAGGCGATCCATCAGCACTTGCTGGATCTTCTGGCGAACTTCGGTGGAGTAGATGTCACGCGGCACGTAGGCCAGGCAGTAGCAGAAACGGCCGTACGGGTCCTTGCGCAGGAACACGCGAATCTTGTTGCGTTCCTGGATCTGCACGATCGACATGACGGTGCTGAACAGCTCGTCCACCGGGGTCTGGAACAGGTCGTCGCGGGGCAGCACTTCAACCACCTGGGCCAGTTCCTTGCCCAGGTGCGCCTTGGCCTGGAAGCCCGAGCGACGTTCGATTTCCTCGACCTTGCGGCGGATGTACGGAATGACCCGCACGCTCTCGCCATACACCGAGGAGGTGTAAAGGCCCATGAAGCGGCATTCCTTGACGACCTTGCCGTTGGCGTCGATCTCGCGGATCGATACGTAGTCCGGGTAGGCCGGACGGTGTACGCGGCTCGGGTGCGCGGCCTTGGCGAACGACAGCAGGGTCGGTTCGCGCAGGTAGTTGACGGCGTAGTCTTCGATGCGCAGGTCTTCGGCGGTCAGGCCGGCGCGCAGCAATTTGGTCAGGCCGAGGAAGGACTCGGGGTCGTACTCGATGTGACCGCCATCGGCTTCGTCGCGAACCACGAACTCTTCATAGCCCAGGAACGTGAAGTGGTTACCCACCAACCATTCCAGGAAGCTCTTGATCTCGGCCTTTTCGTCGGCGTCGGTGGCGTAGGCGCTGTTGTCCAGGCTCGCGAGGATTTCCTGCACCTTGGCTTTCATCGGCTCGAAATCAGCCACGGCGACGCGCACTTCGCCCAGCACCTGCTCAAGCTCCTTGCTCAGGACGTTGAGTTCGGCGGCGTTGGCGCAGCGGTCGATTTCCAGGTACATCAGCGACTCTTGCAGCACGTCGTCGCCCTGGGTGCCCTTCGGCAGGATCTCCAGCAACTCGCCCTTGCTGCCGCGACGCACGCTCAGGACGGTGGTTTGCAGGGTATGGATGCTGTAGCCGCGACGGTTCAGCTCGGTGCGGACCGAATCCACCAGGAACGGCAGGTCATGGTGCAGCACTTCGACGGCGGTGTGGGTCGATTGCCAGCCGTGGCGTTCGTAATCGGGGTTATAGACGCGCACCTGCGGTTGCGCGTGGTCGAAGCGCTCAAGCAGGCGCCAAGCGGACAGGGTGCAGCCGGCGAGGTCGGACAACCGGCGCTGGGTGAGTTCATCGAGGGAAATGATGCCGAAAAATTGTTCAGCGAACAGCGCCACTTGTGGCAGTGCCTGTTCACTGATGTGCTGCGCCAGTGCCGCTTGCAGTTGATGCTGGAAGTCGGCTTTGCTGGCTGCGGTGAAGAACGCCATCTGTGGTACTCCGCTTGGGCTTGTTATTGATGAAAGCGTCGCGTGCAGCCCCTTTCGGGGCCGTCGGCCATCCCGTTCCTGATTCTCGGGCAGAGGAAACAGGATGACAGGTGGGTGAAGCTGGACGCGACCCGCAGGTCACATCCTTTTCTCACCTAATTGCAACGTAATGACCACCTGCAAAAAACACTCCGCGATGCTCTTTGCAGGTACACATCCGTTGCGCAGCTTAACGAGTGCGACAACGTGCCTGCTTGCAGCGCTGCGACATATTCGGTCATCGGCTAGCTCCCCCGCTCGCCAGGCATCGAACAACCCTAGGCTGTGTATGAAATGTGCGCGAGCACATTTCATACAGACCCTAGCAGTCCCAGGGCCAAACGGCACCCTGCGGTGGTAATCCAGCAGAAATTCGCCGGGACTGGCAGAATCCCGTTTTTGCCCCCGCAAGGCTCATCGGAGCCAGGAGCCTTCCCATGCAAATGACCACCGCCCTGCTGATCGCCAACCCATGCGATGACGAAGAAGACAACATGGCCATGCTCTGCTGCCACAGCGCCCAGGGCGAAATGTTCCTGATGACGCGCTATCCGGACGAAGACGAACTGGAGATAACCCTGGACGGCGAGCCCTCGACGCTGGACGGCGTCAAGGTCACCCTCAGCCCGACCCTGCTGAAACTCGAAATCGCCGCGACGGACGCCGATGCGCTCAATGGCGATGATGTGCTGGAAATAACCTTCGATCCCAAGGTGACGGACGTGGCGGAAGTGGAGCTGACCTTGCAGAACATCCTCAGGGGCACGGGGACCTATATAAGCCAGCTCTGACGCCCAAGGCGACCGCACCTCTGTGGCGAGGGGATTTATCCCCGCTGGGCTGCGAAGCGGCCCCCAAACCAGGCAACTCGGTGCGCCAGGAGGATTGAGTTCACTGCTTTAGGGCTGCTTCGCAGCCCAGCGGGGATAAATCCCCTCGCCACAAGATCAGTGCGCCAGCTGTTATTCGTCGTTCTGCACCAGATTGCCATCGGCGTCATAGGCCAGGTACTCGTCACTGTTATTCCGATCCCTCACGTAATAACGGGCCTCGTTGCCGTTCTCCGGCACTTTCATGCTGGTGTACGAACCGAGTTCCTTGGACAGTTTGTTTTCCGGGCTGATCAAGACCAACGAGGTACCCCCCACCGGCCCGGATCGCCGCTGCATAACGGGTCTGAAACGCGTTGATCTGGTCGTAATCCAGCGGCACTTTCAACCGCCCCGCCAGGTCGATGGCACCGTAGCTGCCATCACGTCCCACCACCGCCATACCGTTGGAGAACGGCGTCACTTCGTCATAGGGCAACTTGATCGGTAGCCGCGCGCCCTGGCGATCGATAAAAGCGAACTTCCTGCTTTTGGTGTCCTGCACCAGCAGCGGCTGCTGCCCCGCGAACCGACCAATCACGTTGTAGCCCTGAAGGTTGATCCGTCTACCTTCCAGGTCGAAAACATCCTCACGACTCCTATCGGCGGAGCTGGCGTAGAGCAGACCCACGCTGTGCTCGATGCCCGAGAATTGCGTCGGCAGGATCTCCTTGCCGTCCAGGGTATAAGCGCCGTACAGGCCTTCCATGAGATCAGTTCGCTTGCCAATACGGGCAATGAACAGGCTGTCCGTTACGGTGGGGTTGACGAATTTCATCGGCAACACGAACCGATGATGCCTGGCATCGTAGAGCCCATAAGGACCGTTGGTTTCACGCTCCACCAGCAGCAGGCCATCGCTCAGCGCCTCGGTGATGTGTTCGAACGGCAGGTCGACAAGCTTGTTGCTGCCGGCGGGGAAATAGGCCAGCTGGCTGCGCAACGCCTGCCACTGCGACTCTGGGTCGCTGGGCTTCTCCGGAAAAGACAACGTGTAGGTATCGGCTACCTGGGTATCTTGTACCTGCACCCAACGGGGCTTGATCAGCCACTGGCCGGCCTGGTCGATAAAGCCATAGCGCTCGGCCTTGCGGTCCAAGGCGATGTACCGCGCCTGAGCTGCCAGGACGTTGTCGACCTGGGTGAACTCAACGGTGTAGTCCTCCATCGGGTCGAGCACATGGATGACGATACGTTGCGGGGTGGCTTCAAATCGATAGTCGACCTCGGTGTTTTTCAATGGCCCCGCCTGAGCGGCCAGCGCCTCGCTCAGGCGTTCCAACTGCTGTTGCACCGCCTGGCCGGTCTTGAGCTGCTTGAAGTCGTCCTTGGCCTGCAGCAGCGCGTTGTAATAGTCGTGCAACGCCGCGATGTCGCCATCGGAGGGGAACGCCCGGGAGCTGTTCCCGTTGCTGTAGAGCGCCCTGCCCTTATCGTCCAGCCCCTGCACCACGAAAGTCGATAGTTTCGGCGTACTCAAGCGCACGGAGGCGCTGCCATCACCCAGGGCCATGAGCTGGAAGGACTGGCCGTCCAGGGTCACTTTCGGCTGATCCTTATCCAGCACCACTTTCCGGAACGCGGGATAACTGCGGTAAGCGACCGTCAGACCCAGACTCGCCAGCGGTTTGTTCACCGCAAGTGCGAAGGCATCATGAGACGCGATCATGTCCTCGGACTCGACCTTGGGCGGCGCCTTGAACTCGGCGAAGGTTTTTTCGCTGCCATCGCGAAAAACCAAGCGCTGCGGCAGATACTGCTCGGCCGTCGGCTCATCCGGCATGGCGGCGCGCTTCCAGAGCGGATCAAGCGTGCTGGTATCGAGCCGCACCTCAGAACCATCGGCAAACAGCCTCTGGGCAAAACGCAGGCCTTGGATCGACGCCAATTCAGCTTTCAACTGCGCGCTGGTGTACGGAACAAACAGCGACTCGTATTGCAACGGCTGCTCGCCGGCAGGCTCGCTCGTCGAGAGGGTCAGGCTCAATTGCACGTCACTGAGCCGCTCCAGGGACCTGAGGGTTTCACCGGTATCCTGGATCAAGTAATTAAGGCGCTTCTGCACCTCGGAAGGCGCCAGCGCGCTGATGTCCTCGATGCCCCCTTCATTCAGTTCTTCGGCGCCAAAACCTTCATCGACCGGCGCACCGCCGTGGCGAAGCCAATAGAAGGACGCACAACCCACCACCAACAGGGCCACACTCCGACAGCAATCTCAAACGAGGCTGGGTAAAGTTCATAGTGGCTTTGGCAGTCTAAGAGCTGGGAAAGGCAGGCAGCTAACCACACGGCCTGGCGCGCTGCAAATCGCCTGGCTGGCCCGGTTCTGTTGAAGGCCTGCTTGGATCGTCGCGTCTGTCCTAGTGATGCGAAGCACCGTCGGTCGTACCTGTGACGCGCCGCCCTTGACGACCGAATGAGTTCTGGTGTTTCCTGAAACCGGTTTCAGAGCCTCAATAAATCTAAAAAGCAGGTTTCAATCCGTGAATTCTTTCTCCGCCGCCCAGCGCAGCCGCGTGACCATGCTCGACGTCGCCGAACGCGCTGGGGTCTCCAAGGCCAGTGTCTCGCGTTTCATTGGCGAGGACCGCGCCCTGCTCTCGGAAGCCATCGCCCGGCGCATCGAGCAGGCGATCAGCGAGCTGGGCTACCGGCCGAATCAGATGGCCCGCGGCCTCAAGCGCGGGCGCACGCGCCTGATCGGCATGCTCGTGGCCGATATCCGCAACCCCTATTCGATTGCCGTGATGCATGGCGTGGAAACCGCCTGCCGGCGCCACGGCTACAGCCTGGTGGTGTGCAACACCGACCGCGACGATGAGCAGGAGCGCCAGCACCTGGCGCTGCTGCGCGCCTATAACGTCGAAGGGCTGATTGTGAACACGCTGGGTCATCACCGCGATGAGCTGGTCGAACTGCGCAGCGAGATGCCCATGGTGCTGGTGGATCGCAAGGTCGATCGACTCGAAGCCGACCTCGTCGGGCTGGACAACCCGGCCGCCGTCGAGATGGCCCTCGATCACCTCGAACAGCGCGGCTACCGCGACCTGCTGTTGGTCACCGAGCCGTACGATGGCACCAGTTCGCGGATCGAGCGGGTCGACAGTTTCAAGGCCAGCATCGAACGACGCCCAGCCCTGGCCGGCACCGTGGTGGAAACCTGCGATCAACTGCTCCCGCGCATCAAGACCTTTCTCGCCCAGCCGGACCGTGGCCCCAAGGCGTTGTTTTGCGCTAACGGTATCGCCGCGCTGGCTGCGACCCAGGCATTACGCGATTTGGGTTGCCACTTGTTCGACGATATCGGTTTGATCGCCCTCGATGACCTGGACTGGTATCCCTTGGTGGGCAGCGGCATTACCGCCCTCGCCCAACCCACCGCTGAAATCGGCGCCCGCGCGTTCGAATGCCTGCTCAAGCGTCTGCGCGGCGATAACGGGCCGGTGCAGACGCTGGATTTCTCGGCGCGGTTGATTGAGCGTGGGTCGACGCTTGGGAATGTTCGGTGATGGTGAGGGCCTTATCGCGAGCAAGCTCGCTCCCATAAGGGATTTTCAGTGTCGCGCGGACCTGTGGGAGCGAGCTTGCTCGCGATAGGGCCCTCCAGCACACCACCTAAATTTTTTTGACCAAAACTGAAACCGGTTTCAGAGGTACAACAACAATGACCAAACCAGCCGTTTCCATCAGCCTCTCCAGTTACGGCGCCGACCTCGTACGCCAGCATGGTCAAGGCAGCTTCATCGCCCTGCTGGCCGCCGCCGGCGCGTCGCGCATCGAATGGCGCGAAGAGCTGCTCACCACCGAACAACCCGCCGAACTGGCCGCTGGGGCGCGGGCCCAGGGGTTGGAAAGTATCTTTTCATCGCCGATCGAACTCTGGCTCCCCGGCCAGCCCAGGCCCAATCCCGCCCTGGCGTCCACCCTGCAACGTTGCGAAGCGTTCGGCTCGGCTTGGCTGAAGGTTTCCCTCGGCCACTTCACTGACTCCCACGATGTATCAGCCCTGGCGGATGCCCTATCGGCAAGCCCGGTGCAACTGCTGGTGGAAAACGACCAGACCTTGCAAGGCGGGCGGATCGAGCCCTTGCAACGCTTCTTCGCGGCGGTGGAAGAACGCGGGGTACCCATCGGCATGACCTTCGACATCGGCAACTGGCAATGGCAGGACCAATCAGCCACCGTGGCCGCCCGGCAACTCGGACGGCACGTGGCATATGTGCATTGCAAGGCCGTGGCCCGACGCGCCGATGGCAAGCTGGTCGCGGTGCCGCCAGCCGCGACCGACCTGCACCTGTGGGAGCAATTGCTCAAACACATGCCGGTCGGCGTGATGCGCGCCGCCGAGTACCCGCTAGAAGGCGATGACCTGCTGCAACTGACCGCTGAACATGTCGCCACCCTGTCCCGCCTGGGGCAATCGCGCCGGGAGGCCGCTCATGTCTGAGATCGATGTGCTGTCGTTCGGTGAAACCATGGCCATGCTGGTGGCCGACGAGACCGGCGACCTGGCGGCCGTCAACCAGTTTCACAAACGCATCGCCGGGGCCGACAGCAATGTGGCCATCGGCTTGTCGCGGCTGGGCTTTCAAGTCGCGTGGCTCAGTCGGGTCGGCGCCGACTCGCTGGGCCGTTTCGTGGTGCAGACGCTGGAAAAGGAAGGCCTGGATTGCCGTCACGTGGCGGTTGATCCGGCGCACCCTACCGGGTTCCAGCTCAAGTCCCGTACCGACGATGGCAGCGACCCGCAAGTCGAATATTTCCGGCGTGGTTCGGCGGCCAGTCACTTGTCCGTGGACTCCATCGCACCGCCATTGCTCGCCGCCCGTCATTTGCATGCCACCGGTATCGTGCCAGCGCTGTCTGTGACTGCACGGGCGATGTCCTTCGAATTGATGACCCGCATGCGCGAGGCCGGCCGCAGCCTGTCGTTCGACCCCAACCTGCGCCCGAGCCTGTGGTCCAGCGAAGCGACGATGATCAGCGAGATCAATCGCCACGCCGCCCTCGCCCACTGGGTCTTGCCCGGCCTCGGTGAAGGTCGGTTGCTGACCGGTTTTGACGACCCGGCCGACATCGCCGCGTTCTACCTGGACCAGGGCGCCGAAGCCGTGGTGATCAAGCTCGGCCCGGACGGCGCTTATTACCGCACCTCGCGTGACCAGGGATTCATCGCCGGCGTGCCGGTGGCCCGGGTGGTGGACACCGTGGGCGCCGGGGATGGCTTCGCCGTCGGCCTGATCAGCGCATTGCTCGAAGGCCGCGACATCACCGAGGCGGTACGGCGGGCGAACTGGATTGGCAGCCGCGCGGTGCAGAACCGTGGAGATATGGAAGGGCTGCCGACGCGCCGGGAATTGTCGGCTGAATTTGAAACCGCCCATCGCGAGCAAGCTCGCTCCCACAAAGATTCGAGTTACCCCTGTGGAAGCGAGCTCGCTCGCGATTGAATCCACCGCTAAACGCACCTGCTGCATAAAAACAACAAGCTCAGGAGTCAACGACATGCAAACGCTCAACCTCGCCACCCGCCGCTGGTGGTACATCATGCCCATCGTCTTCATCACCTACAGTCTGGCCTACCTGGACCGGGCCAACTATGGTTTCGCCGCGGCTTCGGGCATGGCCGAAGACTTGATGATCACGCCAGGGCTGTCCTCGTTGCTCGGCGCGCTGTTTTTCCTCGGCTATTTTTTCTTCCAGGTCCCTGGGGCGATCTACGCGCAGAAGCACAGCGTGAAGAAGTTGATCTTCGTCAGCCTGATCCTCTGGGGCTCGCTGGCGACCCTCACGGGCGTGGTCTCCAATGCGTATTGGCTGATCGTGATCCGCTTCATGCTCGGCGTGGTGGAAGCCGCCGTGATGCCGGCGATGCTGGTCTATCTCTGCCATTGGTTCACCCGGGCCGAACGCTCGCGGGCCAACACCTTCCTGATCCTTGGCAACCCGGTCACCATGCTGTGGATGTCGGTGGTCTCGGGGTACCTCGTCGAGCAATTCGACTGGCGCTGGATGTTCATCATCGAGGGCCTGCCGGCGGTGCTCTGGGCTTTTGTCTGGTGGCGCCTGGCCGATGATCGTCCAGCCCAGGCCAAGTGGCTCAGCGAGCAGGAGAAGAAGGACCTGGAAAGCGTGCTGGCCGCCGAGCAGGTCGGTATCAAGGCCGTGAAGAACTATGCCGAGGCCTTCCGCTCGCCGAAAGTGATCATCCTGGCGTTGCAGTTTTTTTTCTGGAGCATTGGCGTCTACGGGTTCGTGCTGTGGTTGCCGTCGATCCTCAAGGCAGGCCTGAAGATGAACATGGTCGAGGCCGGATGGCTGTCATCGCTGCCTTATCTGGCGGCAGTGATCGCCATGCTGATCGTGTCCTGGGCGTCGGACAAGGTCCAGAAACGCAAGCGTTTCGTCTGGCCGCCGCTGCTGATCGCCTCCATCGCGTTTTACGCCTCCTATCTGCTCGGAGCTGAACACTTCTGGTGGTCCTATGCCTTGCTGGTGATTGCCGGCGCCTGCATGTACGCGCCCTACGGGCCGTTTTTCGCCATCGTTCCGGAGATTCTCCCGGCCAATGTCGCGGGTGGCGCCATGGCGCTGATCAACAGCATGGGCGCGCTGGGTTCGTTCGGCGGCTCCTATCTGGTGGGCTACCTCAACGGTTCCACCGGCTCCACCGGCATGTCCTTCCTGCTGATGAGCGGCGCCTTGCTGCTGTCGGTGGTGCTGACCCTGGCCCTCAAGCCCGGCGCCAGCGACCGGGTCGTGTCCAAAACCGCGACGCCTCACGCGGCGCCTGTCCGTTAACGAATCGGGAACCCCTATGAAAAAGCACGTGGTGTTGTACAAAAAGCTGTCAGCGCAACTGATGGATCGCTTGCAGGCGCATGCCCAGGTCACCCTCATCGAAAACCTGGACGCCCAGGGCCTGGCGCAACTGCGCACCGCCCTGCCCAGCGCCCATGCCCTGCTGGGCGCGAGCCACAGGCTCGATCCGTCGCTGCTGGACCTGGCCCCCAACCTTGAGGCGATCGCCAGCGTTTCGGTGGGCGTCGACAATTACGATATCGATTACCTGACCGAACGCCGGATCCTGCTCACCAACACGCCGGATGTGTTGACCGAAACCACCGCCGACACCGGCTTCGCCTTGATTCTGGCAACCGCCCGACGCGTGGTGGAGCTGGCCAACCTCGTCCGCGCAGGCGGTTGGCAACAGAGCATCGGGCCCCGACATTTCGGCAGCGACGTCCACGGCAAGACCCTGGGCATCGTCGGCATGGGCCGCATCGGCGAAGCCCTGGCCCAGCGCGGGCACTTTGGCTTCGGCATGCCGGTGCTCTATCACAGTCACTCGCCCAAGCCTGCGGTGGAGCAGCGTTTCAATGCGCGCTATTGCGATCTGGATACGCTGCTGCAACAGGCCGACTTCATATGCCTGACCTTGCCGTTGACCGCTGAAACCGAAGACCTGATCGATGCACGGGCGTTTGCGCAGATGCGCCCTGACAGCATCTTCATCAACATCTCCCGAGGCAAAGTCGTCGACGAAGCGGCAATGATCGACGCCTTGCGCAACGGGCAGATCCGTGGCGCCGGGCTGGACGTTTTCGAGCGCGAGCCCCTGGACCCGGGCTCGCCATTGTTACTGATGGACAACGTGGTGGCGACGCCGCACATCGGCTCGGCCACCCATGAGACAAGGGAAGCGATGGCCTGTTGTGCCGTGGACAACCTGCTGGCAGCGCTGGCGGGTGAGCGGCCGATGAATCTGGTAAATGCAGGGGTTTGGAAAGGCTGAGTCTCAAGTCGTCAATTCTATCGCCCTCACGGGCAGACTCGCATAGTTCGTCGGTGTTATTTCTGAACTTACGCCTCCCTACTTTTCACCTGTTGAGGCGCAAGACTGGAATCCGGTGCTGGAACAGGCCTCCTGGGGCCCGGCGCAACGCTTGCTGTCGCCGCTGTAAGGTCGGAGCGGTGCCGTTGCAGTGGGCTTTGGCGGCTACGAAGTTGGGGGTTCATCCGCCACAGCGGTGGTGAATTCGAAATTGCCTCGCGGGCAGGCCACTCTCATCACACAAAAATTAATCCATTGATTTCAAATAGAAAAAATCACGCCATTCTTACCAGATCCATACTTATGACGGTGCAGAGGGCCTGATGCAAGTGTGCTTGTTCCGGCGCCGACCGATGAGGACTGCGCTGGATTTTGGTGGCGGGCTGAGGCGCGTTTTGACGAACGGGCAACAGCTCCGCTGCTTGACCGATAAGCTTTAACTATAAAACTTATTGCAAAAGCGTATAAAACCTGTCAGAACTGACAGTAGATAAACACTCTGAAAAAAACTACTGTTTATACGAAAGCCGAGATCTTAAATCGACTTTCACATAGGCGAGAATCGAAATTACAAGTTGTTTTTTGTATATTTCATATTTCACTGCAAATTTTAATTTGGAGAAACAAATGGCTATGGATCCTAGAACCGCACCTATAATTAAAAACCTAACTAACAACAGTGTTACGGGCCCGACTCCGACAGTTATAGGGACGGGCGTTGAAAGCGCGACCCTTCAACTTTGCGAATCCGGCTATGGTACTCTGCTCGCGCAGACTACAACCGATTCTAATGGACATTGGAACGTTGGCTTAACTATCGGCCGCCCCGTTACAGTAACCGCTCGAACCATTAAGAATGGCGTTGAGTCGGCCTGGAGTACGTCGTACACCATCAGCCCTAATTAAAGATAAAACAGAGGCGGTTTTTTGTATTCGCCTCCCCTCAAGTTTTAGACTTTTTCTTTTTACTCAGAAATATTCTTTTTAACGCCCACTCAACCGCTCTAGGGATGGTCTGAAATAGCCGGATATTTTCCGGCTATTGAACCGTCAGCACTTTTCAAAAAACGACCCGTGTCATAATTTGATCCATTCTCTTCATTTTTCAGCCCTTCCGGGCGCAGCAAGGCGCTTCGCAGCGCTCATTTGCTGTACTACATGCGCACCTCTCCTGTGCTCGCCAATAATATCGACGTGCCATCCATAGGTTTGACAGGGCGAACAACGTCACCATCTGAGCAGTGTTCTTGGCCAACCCTCGAAAGCGCACCTTTTCATAACCAAACTGGCGCTTGATCACCCGAAACGGGTGCTCGACCTTGGCGCGAACATGAGCCTTGGCCTTCTCGATCGTGCGCACCGCTTTGTACAAGGCACTGTGTTTTCCATGTTTTTTGTAAGTGCTGCGCCGGGCTGCAATCTGCCAAATAACCTCACGCCCCTCGTGCTCTTCGCGCTTCTCGATTCGACGTTTTCGCCGGGCAGGGGCTGATATGTGTCACCCATGACATTGACCACCTGCATCGGTTTGACCGGGTCATTGTGATGCATGACGGGGCAATCGTGGAGGATGGTCGCTGGCTGGATCTTATCGACAGGCCAGCAATCAAGCTGCTGGTGGATGAGATTCGGATGCAGAACTAGCGAAATAGGGTGCTGGATCTGCTGCCGTCATCGTCGGATCGCCGCCGGAGCAGGCTCGCTCCCAAGGTTTTGCCGTTTGCCCAAATTTAAGGAATGACACAAGTCCCTTGTGGCGAAGGAGCTTGCTCCCGTTCGGCTGCGCAGCAGTCGCAGGCCCGGCGGGCGCGGTGTGTATGGGGAACCGCGCCGGCTCGGTTTGGGGCTGCTGCGCAGCCCAGCGGGAGCAAGCTCCCTCGCCACGGGGTTATGTCGGCTGACGGGTTTCGATGTTGTCCAGTGCACGGTTCGCCAGCAGGCTGCCCAGTTCGATCAGTTGCTGAATGCCCAGGAGGAAATGCCGGCGTGAACCGTCCAGGTCGAAAGCCAAGTCATTGGCCATGGCATTGGCCGAAGCCAGGGTTTCGCTGAGGTAGGCAAGCAAGCTTTCGGTGTCGATGTCTTTGTTGACGGTAAAGAGTTGGCCGGGGGCAGGTTCTGCTCCGGGTTTGGCCGGTTTGCGTTTTAGGTAATGGTCGAGGACTCGGTCGGTGACTTCGTCGTGTTTTTGGGACTTGGTTTTTGGGCGCGGTGAGGACGAATCGGTGTTCGGTGGGTTGGGCGTTACTTTGAACATAGATGAAACTCCAGATTAGAAAATTGGAGCCATCTCTCTCGCTACCAAACGAAGGGAGGTGGCCATACGAAGGTTGGTAGACCGGTTATCTGGCAACCCGGCGCGTCCAAGGACGCCCTGCGCATGACCACCATAAAACAGAGGACGAAAAGCCCCCTATATCAGGCTGCACCTGCGCCAGAAAACCGGGCTACCAAACCCGATCGCTGATTCCTCAACGACCCGGAAACGATAGAACCTGCCTTACAAGCGCACAAGCCGGCGGATTCTGGCGCAGTCGTAGGCAATGGCGCAAGACAACGTAGCCTGTTCCAGAGCACTCCTACGTCCGGATAAACACCCCTTCATTTTGAGAGTGCGTTGCACTGGAGCGCCAGCCCGGTCAAGCGGGAGCAAGCTTCCTCGCCACGGGGTAAGTGCGCCTGTCCGGGTGGGATTCTTGGCAAGCAAACCCACCCCCCAATGTTTCCAAGCCGATCACAATTCACACGGCCGATCAAAATCCCGTTAGTCGCCACCCCCCGCCATGCATTAAAGTAACGCCCCCAGCCCCGGCGTTATCCGAACGCCTGGGCCACCCTTTCCAGGAACAGTCATCGATGGAACATCGTGAAGCGCTGCTGGCGCTGCGAACCTTTCTTTCTACGCAGATTCTCGGCCAGGAAAAACTCATCGAGCGCCTGCTCATCGCCTTGCTCGCCGATGGGCATATGCTGGTGGAAGGCGCGCCAGGGCTGGCGAAGACCAAGGCGATCAAGGAGCTGGCCGAGGGGATCGAAGCGCAGTTCCATCGCATACAGTTCACCCCCGACCTGTTGCCGGCCGACATCACGGGCACTGAGATCTATCGTCCCGAAACCGGCAGTTTCGTGTTCCAGCAAGGGCCGATCTTTCACAACCTGGTGCTGGCGGATGAAATTAACCGGGCCCCGGCCAAGGTCCAGTCCGCCTTGCTCGAAGCGATGGCCGAGCGGCAAGTCAGCGTCGGGCGCAGCACTTATGAACTGTCGCCGCTGTTCCTGGTGATGGCGACACAGAACCCGATCGAGCAGGAAGGCACCTACCCCCTGCCCGAAGCCCAACTCGACCGATTCCTGATGCACGTCAAGATGGGTTTTCCCGACGCTGCGGTGGAACGCCGCATCCTGCAACAGGCCCGAGGCGAGGCACTGAACGGCGAGACCAAGCCGGAGCGGCGCGTCAGCCAGCAGGCGATCTTTTCGGCGCGCAAGGAAATCCTCGGGTTGTACATGGCCGATGCCGTGGAGGAATACCTGGTGCAACTGATCATGGCCACCCGCAACCCGGCCAAGTTCGATCCGGAAATGGCCGAGTGGATCGCCTACGGCGCCAGCCCACGGGGCTCGATTGCACTGGATCGCTGCGCCCGCGCCCACGCCTGGCTGGCCGGGCGTGACTTCGTCAGCCCGGAGGACATCCAGGCCGTGCTGTTCGACGTGCTGCGCCATCGCATCATCCTGTCGTTCGAGGCCGAAGCCGCCGGCATCGATCAGGACCGGGTCGTGCAGCGGATTCTCGACGTCGTCGCCGTCGCTTGAGTATCGACAATGAATAACCCACTGGCGCCCGTCCCGGGCATCCGCGTCAGCCTTTCGGAGCTGATCGAGATGCGCCATCGCGTGCGCGAAGTGCAGTTGTTCTCCACGCCCGGCCAGCGCAGCCCACTGATCGGCCTGCACCATTCCAAGCTGCGCGGGCGCGGGGTGGATTTCGATCAGGTGCGGGTCTACCAGGCCGGCGATGACGTGCGCACCATCGACTGGCGGGTCACCGCGCGGACCCAGGAACCCCACACCAAACTGTTCCACGAAGAACGCGAGCGGCCGATCTTCATCATGATCGAGCAGAGCCACCGCCTGTTCTTTGGCTCCGGGCTGATTTTCAAGTCGGTGCTGGCCGCTCGGGCCGCAAGCCTGATCGGCTGGGCCGCGCTGGGGCATAACGACCGGGTTGGCGGACTGGTATTCGGCAACAACGCCCATTACGAAGTCAAACCACGGCGCAGCAAGCAGAGCCTGTTGCAATTGCTCAACCGTCTGGTCCGGGTCAATCAGTCCCTCCAGCCCGACGGCGAGTCGGACCGCGACTCTTTCGGCGTTGCCTTGCGCCGGGCCCGGGAGGTGCTGCGCCCCGGCAGCCTGGCGATCATTATTTGCGACGAGCGCGCCTTGTCCGACAGCGCCGAGCAGCAGCTGACCCTTCTCTCGCGCCATTGCGACCTGCTGCTGTTGCCATTGTCCGACCCGCTGGATCACGCCCTCCCCGCTGCCGGATTGCTGCGTTTTGCCCAGGGCGGCGAGCAACTGGAACTCGACACGCTGAACCTGGAGTTACGCCAGACCTATCGCGCCAAGGCCGAAGCACGGCTGGAGCGCTGGGAGATGTTGGCCCAGAAGCTGCGGATCCTGATGCTCCCCTTGAGCACTCAAGGCGACATGGTCGAACAACTGCGTGAGTACCTGAATCCCAAGCGCCCGGGGAAAGCCCGATGAGCAGCCTGGATCAGTTGCAGCCACTGATGGCCCCGCCTCCCATCGGATTCTGGCCGCCCGCGCCGGGCTGGTGGCTGTTGCTGTTGTTACTGCCGATGCTGGGCCTGGGCTTGTGGCAGTTACGCCGATTCATCCCCATCAAACGCAGCAGCGCCCGGGCCGAACAACCGCTGGACCCGGTGCGTCTGGCCGCACTGGCCGAGCTCGCGCTGCTGCCCAAGCCCTACGACGGCGCACCGGCCGGCGCCTGGTTGCAACAACTCAACGGGCTGCTCAAGCGCTTGTGCCGCAATCACTATCCGTACAGCCAGAGCCACACACTCAATGGGCGCAAATGGCTGGCCTTCCTCGATAACCGCTGCCCGGCCGCCGGCCTGACCCGATGGATGATTCTCGTGGAGGGCGCCTACAAACCCGAATGCAAGCTCGATGACAAAGCCATCGCCGGCCTGACCCAAGCCGTCGAAATCTGGATTCGCAAACATGTTTGAATTCGCCTGGCCGTGGATCTTCGTCCTGTTGCCGCTGCCCTGGCTGATGCGCCTGGTGCTGCCGGCTGCAGACAGTGGCGAGCCGGCGCTCAAGGTCAGCTTCCTCGATGAACTCGAAGGGTTGGTGGGCCGCCGGGCCCGGGCCAATCTACCGACGTGGCGCCAGCAGGCCCCCTTCATCCTGCTTTGGCTCCTGTTGTTGATCGCCGCCGCCCGCCCGCAGTGGCTGGGCGAGCCGTTGCCGATCGCCGCGAGCGGTCGCGACCTGCTGGTGGCGGTGGATGTGTCGGGGTCGATGGACTTTCCCGACATGCAATGGAAGGACGAAGACGTCAGCCGTCTGGCGTTGGTCCAGCGCACGCTCGGCGATTTCCTCGAAAGCCGCGAAGGTGACCGGGTCGGCCTGATTCTGTTTGGCACCCAGGCGTATCTGCAAGCGCCCCTGACGTTCGATCGCCACACCGTGCGGCGCTGGCTCGACGAAGCGCGCGTAGGCATCGCCGGCAAAAACACCGCCATTGGCGACGCCATCGGGCTGGCCCTCAAGCGCCTGCGTCAACGCCCGGCGCAGAGCCGAGTATTGATTCTGGTGACCGATGGCGCCAACAACGGCGGCGAGATCGACCCGCTGACCGCCGCGCGGTTGGCTGCCGATGAAAACGTGAAAATCTATCCGATCGGCGTGGGCGCCGATCCGGAACAAAGTGGCACCGCCGGGTTCCTGGGCGTCAACCCGAGCCTGGACCTCGACGAAGCGACACTCCGAGAAATCGCCCAGGTGACCGGCGGCCAGTATTTCCGGGCCGAAGACGGCGAGCAACTGCAGGCGATCAAGACAACGCTTGACCAGCTCGAACCGGTGTCCCAGCAACCGACCCAGGCCCGCCCGGCCCACGCGCTGTATCAGTGGCCGCTAGCCGTCGCACTGGTGTTGAGTATGTTGCTGGTGGCACGGGAGCGCTGGCCGGACAATCCATTGCAGCGCCTGTTCACCCAGCCGCTGTTTCAACCCGCGCACCCTTCCGAATGGCGCCAGCGGCTCAAGCGCCTGCGACTGCGGAGGCGCCGATGATCGCGCTCTGGCCGCACTGGCTGCGCCCCGGTTTCATCCTGCTGCTGCCCTTGCTGGGCTGGCTGCTCTGGCAACTGTGGCATCGGCAGAAACGGGTGGGCCGTTGGCAGATGATCCTGCCCCCGGCATTCCATGGGGTGCTGCTCAGCGGCGGCAGCGGAAGTGAAAGCAAACTGCCCTGGATTGCCCTGGGCCTGGGCTGGCTGCTGATGGTGCTGGCCTTGCTTGGCCCCAGCTGGACACGGGTCGAGCAGACCAGCCAGAAACCCGCCGATCCGCTGGTGGTTATCCTCGAACTGACCCCGGAGATGCTTGCCACCGACGTCCCGCCCACGCGTTTGGAACAAGCCCGTCGCAAAATACTGGACGTGCTGCACAACCGCAGCGACGCCCAGACCGCGATCATTGTCTACGCCGGCAGTGCCCACACCCTGGTGCCGCTGTCCGATGACCTGGCCACCAGCGCCAACCTGCTCGAAGCCCTGCTGCCATCGATCATGCCCCAAGGCGGCCACCGCGCCGACCTTGCCGTCAACAAGGCCATGGCCCTGCTGGACCAGGCCGGGCTCGGCCACGGGCGTATCCTGCTGATCGCTTCGTCGCTGAACGAGCAGGAACGCATGGGCATTCGCCAGGTCCTGGACGGTTCCGCCACCCGCTTGCTGATGCTGGGCATTGGCACCCGCGAAGGCGCGCCGGTGGCCCAGGACGACGGCAGTTACCTCAAGGACGCCCAGGGCGCTATCCTCGTGCCGCGCCTGGACAGTCCGAGCCTCAAGTCCTTCGTCAATGAGCTGGACGGCCGTTACCGCGCCACGCATGTGGACGACAGCGACCTGCGCGGCCTGGGCCTGATGGACGCACCGCGCCAACTGCGCAGCGATGGCCAGACATTGCGCCTGGACACTTGGGCTGACCAGGGTTATTGGCTGCTTCTGCCGCTGTTGCTACTGGCGGCGTGCGCGGGGCGGCGCGGCTGGCTTTTCTGCCTGCCGCTGCTGTTCGTCCTGCCGCAAACGGGCCATGCCTTCGAATTCCAGGATTTGTGGTTGCGTCCCGACCAGCAAGGCCAGCACCTGCTCAAGCAAAAACGCCCGGCCGAGGCCGCCGCCCGTTTCGAGGACAGGCAATGGCAAGGCGTCGCCCTCTACGAAGCCGGCGAGTACAGCGAAGCGGCTCGGCGATTCGCCGAAGGCAACGACGCCCGCTCCCACTACAATCGCGGCAATGCACTGGCCCGCAGCGGTGAGCTGGAGGCGGCGATCGATGCCTATGAGCAGGCTTTGGAGTTGCAACCGGACCTGCGTCCGGCGCAGACCAACAAAGCCCTGGTGGAAAGCCTGCTCAAAGAACAGACTGCGCCACCGGACGAGCCCGAACCTGCCGAAAACCAGGAACCGCCTCCCACGGAGCAACCGCAGGAGACCGACAGGCCCAGCCAGTCGTCCGAGCAGGGCCACCCCTCCTCCGAAGCGACAGCCACGCCGGACGACTCCCAGGCGTCCGAGGCCCCACCGCCCGGCGCCCAGGATGTGCCGGGCAGCGAGTTGCCCGACGAGCAGACCACCACCCCGCCGCTTCGCCCGGCCGCGGGTCAACGCAACGAAGAAGAACAACGCCAGGCGCTGGAACAATGGCTGCGCCAGATCCCGGACAACCCGGGTGAGCTGCTCAGGCGTAAATTCTGGTATGAACAGCAAAGCCACCAGGCCCAGGAAAAAGATCAATGACCCGCTTCACCGTCTACCTCCTCGCCTTGCTGCTCTGGACTGCCGGGATCCAGGCTGCGCAGTTGACTGCCAGCGTGGATCGCAGCCGCCTGAATTCGGGGGAGACCGTGGAACTGACGCTGGAATCCAACGACGCCACGCTGTTCGGCAAACCCGATCTGAGCCCGCTCCAGGAATTGTTCGACGTACGAGGCACCCGCCAGGTCAACCAACTGACCACCCTCGACGGCGAGAATCGCGCCACGACCCGTTGGATCGTCACACTGCTTCCCCGCCAGAGCGGCACCGTGGTGATCCCGGCCCTGAAATTGGGGGAAGTGACCAGCCAGCCGATCACGTTGCAGGTGATCGAAAGCGAAACCCGCAACGCTTCCGGCACCCTCGCACCGGTGTTCATCGAAGCCAGCCTCGACCAGGCCGAAGTGTACGTGCAGGCCCAGGCGATCCTGACCTTGCGCATCTACCATTCGGTGTCGCTCTACGACGACAGCAGCCTGACACCCTTGCACATCCCCGATGCGCGCACCGAGCAACTGGGCGAATCGCGCACCTACGAGAAAGTCATCAATGACGTGCGCCACGGCGTGATCGAACTGCGTTATGGCATTTATCCGCAGCGCAGCGGCGAGCTGGCGGTCCCGGCCCAGACCTTCAGCGCCACGCTGGTCGAACCCACCGCCCAGGGCGGCGCATCGCCCGTCGCCAAGCCCGGCCAACTGATGCGCGTAAGCTCCACGCAGTTGCTGCTGACCGTCAAGCCAAAACCCGCCAGCTACCCGGCCGACCTTCCCTGGCTGCCGGCCCGCAGTCTGTCCTTGAGCGAAAGCTGGAGCCCGGAACCGACCCACAGCCAGGTCGGCGACTCATTGACCCGCAGCTTGACCCTGGAAGCCGAGGGTCTGACCAGCGCCCAATTGCCGCCACTGCCTGCTACCGAAATCAACGGCCTGCGCCGTTACCCCGACCAGCCGGTGCTGAGCAGCCGCAGCAGCGAACGTGGCCTGGTGGGCAGCCGCGAAGACCGCGAGGCACTGGTGCCCAACCGCAGCGGCACTATCGAGCTGCCGCCGGTTGAAGTGGTCTGGTGGAACACGCTGGAAGATCACCTGGACCGCACCAGCCTGCCCGCGCGCACGCTGCAAGTGGCGAACAATCCAAGCTTGATGGTCGACACGCCGGCGGGCACTGCGCAGATCGTCACGACCGTCGACAGCGAGACACTTTGGTATTGGCAGTTGAGCACGCTCATTCTGGCGTGTACGACGCTGCTCGGTTTCGGCCTGTGGTGGCGCGCCCGCTGGCAACCCGCCGTCCTGCGCTCGACCCAGGCCGGGCCAAGCCCGCGCACCCTGCTCGATGACCTCAAGCGTGCCTGCCTGGCCAACGACTCGCACGCTACTCGCCAGGCATTGGACGCCTGGGCCCGGCAGCAACCGGAAACCCTGGCCGACATGGCGGCGCGTTTCGTGCCGCTGTCCGATGCCCTCGACGGCTTGAACGGCGCCCTCTACAGCGAAACCGGCCAATATTGGCAAGGCGAAGACCTGTGGCGCGCCATCCGCGCCATTCCGCCGCTCGAGGGAACGCCGGACGCGGCGGGTGATTCCAGCTTGCCGCCGCTTTATCCCAAATAGCCGGGATGTTGGAAGCTGTTGTGGCGAGGGAGCTTGCTCCCGCTGGGGCGCGAAGCGGCCCTGAATCATCAATGCAACCCTTCTGACGCACCTGGGTGCCTGGTTTTTGGGCTGCTGCGCAGCCCAGCGGGAGCAAGCTCCCTCGCCACAAGTGCTGTGCGGGTCCCGACAAAGTTGAGCCGCCCCCTCCCCCGCGTTTCCCAGTAAACTATGCATTTTTGCGCCGCCTCTCTTCCCGCGGCCATCGTCTGTTTTCTGGAGTCTGCCTTGCGTCTGTTTCACACCTCCGACTGGCACCTGGGGCAAAACCTCCACGGCCAGGATCGCGACTTCGAACACGCCTGTTTCCTTGATTGGCTGCTGCGTCAGCTGGCCAGCGAAAAACCCGACGTCCTGTTGATCGCCGGCGACATTTTCGACACGGTCAACCCGCCCGTCAAAGCCCAGGAGCGTCTGTACGACTTCATCGTCAGCGCCCATGAACAAAACGCCAACCTGACCATCGTCATGATCGCGGGCAATCACGATTCCGGTTCGCGCATCGAATTGCCGGCGCCGCTGATGCGCCGCCTGCGCACCCATGCCCTGGGCCGCGTCCTGTGGCTGGACGATGGGCAACTGGACGTCGAGCGCCTGCTGCTGCCGCTGCCCGACGCCAAGGGCAAGGTCCGGGCCTGGTGCCTGGCCCTGCCGTTCCTGCGGCCGGCCGAGGTCACGGGCGCGCAACTGGGGGATGATTATTTGCGCGGCATCGGCCAGGTCCACGAATGGCTGATTGCCGCCGCCAACGCCAAGCGCAAGAAGGGCCAGGCGCTGATTGCCGTCAGCCATGCACACATGGCCGGTGGCTCGGTATCGGAGGATTCCGAGCGCAGCCTGATTATCGGCAACGCCGAAGCCCTGCCAGCCAGCCTGTTCGGCCCAAGCATCACTTATGTCGCTCTCGGTCACTTGCACAAGCCACAAAAGGTCAACGGTGAAGAACGCATCCGCTACAGCGGATCGCCGATTCCGTTGTCGTTTTCCGAAATCGGCTACCGGCACCAGATCCTCGACATCGCCCTAAACGGCGAAACCCTGGTCAGCGTCGAACCACGGCTGATTCCCCGCGCCGTCAACTTGCAACGCCTGGGCCCGGCGCCCCTGGCCGACATCCTGGTGCAACTGAAGGACTTGCCGGACATCGACTTGCTGGCCGACATCCATCGCCAGCCCTGGCTCGAAGTCCGGGTGCGCCTCGATGAACCGCAGCCGGACCTGCGACATCAGGTCGAAACCGCCCTGCAAGGCAAAGCCGTGCGACTGGTGCGGATCGCCGCCGAGTATGCCGGCAGCGGTGGCTCCGGCGATGCCGATGGAGGCGCGGCGCTGATTGAACTCGACCAGCTCAGCCCACAGGAACTGTTCAGCCGCGCCTGGCAGGACACCTACGGCAACCCAGTCGATGACCAGACCCTCAAGGACTTTGCCGTGCTGTTGCAGGATGTACAGATGGAGAGCGAACAGCCATGAAAATCCTCGCGATCCGTCTCAAGAACCTCGCCTCCCTGGCGGGGCCGTTCGAAATCGATTTCACCGCCGAACCCTTGGCCAGTGCCGGTCTGTTCGCCATCACCGGCCCCACGGGCGCCGGCAAGAGCACCTTGCTCGATGCCCTGTGCCTGGCGCTGTTCGGCGCGGTGCCACGGCTGAACAACACCGGTCGTGACGCCAAGGTGCCCGACGCCGACGGCGAAATCGGCACGGGCGATCCACGCACGCTGCTGCGTCGTGGGACCGGCGAGGGTTATGCCGAAGTGGATTTTCGCGGCATCGACGGTCGCCGCTACCGGGCTCGCTGGGAGGCCAATCGTGCCCGGGAAAAAGCCTCCGGCAAGCTGCAAGCCAGCCGCCAGAGCCTGCGTGACCTGGACAATGACCAACTGCTGGCCAGCCAGAAAGGCGAATACAAAGCGCAACTGGAAGCCGTCCTCGGTTTGAATTTCGAGCAGTTCACCCGTGCCGTGCTACTGGCCCAGAGCGAGTTCAGCGCCTTCCTCAAGGCTGACGACAACGACCGCAGCGAATTGCTGGAAAAGCTTACCGACACCGCGCTGTATACACGCCTTGGTCGTCGTGCTTTCGACAAGGCCAAGCAGGCCAAGGAAACCCACAAGCAATTGCAGGACCAGGCCACGGGCGTCACACCGCTATCGCCCGAAGCCCGCGCCGAGCTGGATCAGCACTTCAACGAAGCCCAGCAGCAGCTCAAAACCCAACAGGCGCAGCTCAAGCAACTGGAGCAGCAACAAGCCTGGCTCAAGGACCTGCGCCATCTGCAGGACGAACAGGCCAGCGCCGCCGAGCAATTGCAACGGGCCCAGGCCGATTGGGAGGCGCTGACAGACGAACGCCTGAAACTGACCCGCCTGGAACAGCTGGCACCCCAGCGGCATCAGTTCATCCGTCAGGCGGAACTGGCCCGGCAGCTGGACCCGCTCGCGGCCAGGATCCAACAGCTGACGCAGCAACACGTCGAGTTGCATGAACGGCAGGCCGAACTGGAAAAAGGCCTCGGCATCGCGCAGCTGGCCGTGGCCGCCGCCCGCCAGCAGAGCACCGACAGCACGCCACTGCTGCGTCAGGCCTTCGACGAACAAAGCAGCCTCGCCCGCCTGGCCAGGGAGGCCGAGCAAGGCGCCGAGCAGTTACAGCACGCCCAGCAGGCAAGCACCGACGGCCAGCGCACGATCGACACCTTGCTGGAACAACAGCAGCAGGTTGGCGAACGGCTTGAACGGATTGCCGGCGAACTGGAACAAAGCACAGACCTCGCATCACTGAGTGATGCATGGGGCGCCTACCGCGATCGCCTCCAGCAACTGATGCTGATCGGCAATCGACTGAACCAGGGCCAGGAAGAACTTGCGCTGCTGGAACAAACCGCCGCTCGTGCCGCCGAAGACCTCGCAACCCGCCGACAAAGTCTTGAGGTGCTCTACAAGGAGGCCGGTGCCGAACCGCAAGCCGTGGCCGAACAGATCCAACTGCTTGGCAACCTGCTGCAAGACAACCGCAAGCAGTTACGTGCATTCGAAGACCTTGCTCGGTTGTGGGCCAGCCAGCAGGATTTGGACAAGCGTGTCGCCGAACTGGAACAGCGCCAGCAGCAAGCCTTGCAGCAACGCGACCGACTGGTGCGTGAAGGCAGCGAAGCCAAGGCCGAGCTGGCGGTCGCCGAACAGACGCTGACCGTGACCCGCGAGCTGCTGGAACGCCAGCGCCTGGCCCGTAGCGAAAGCGTCGAGCAACTGCGCGAACAATTGCAGGACAACCAGCCCTGCCCGGTGTGTGGCAGTGTCGAACATCCCTACCACCAACCCGAAGCGCTGCTGCAAAGCCTCGGGCGCTTCGATGAAAGCGAACAGGCCAACGCTCGCAAGGCCGTCGACCTGCTCAATGAAAAAGTCATCGAACTGCGGGCCCAGTACAGCGGGGTCATTGCTCAGCTCAAGGAATTCAAGCAGCAGCAAGAACAACTCACCGACCAACAACGGAGCGTGGCGCCAAGCCTTGAAGCTCACCCGCTGTCAGCGCAGCTGCTGGCCCAGGATTCATCCAAGCGCGACGCCTGGCTGGCCCAGCAAACCGCACAGCTGAATCAACTCATCAGCCAGGACGAACATCGCCAGGCCGCCCTGCTTACGCTACAACAGGACGCCGCCAAGCTGGCGCAGCAACTGCGCGATGCAGAAACAGCCAGCCAACAAGCCTCGCAGCATCTGAACAACCAGCTACAGGCACTGGCCCGGGATCGCCAGCGCCTGGACGAGGAGCTTGAGCACTTCAGCGCACTGTTGCCGGCCGACACGTTGCAGGCCCTGCGCAGCGAACCTGCCGCCACGTTCATGCAACTCGACCAGCGGATCAGCCAGCGCCTCGCGCAACTGGAACAGCAACGCGAAGAGCTCGCCGACCAAGTCCAGCGCCAGCAAGCCCTGGAGAAAGAACAGGATCGCCAGCAGATACGCACACAGCAACTGGAATCGGCGCAGCGCCAGTTCAGCGCGTTGAACGCGCAACGACAGGCGTGCGAGGAAAAGCTTCACCAACTGCTCGGTGAACACGCCAGCGCCGAACAATGGCAGCACCAAATCGACCTGGCCCTGGAACAGGCTCGCCATGCCGAGACGACGGCCAATCAACAATTGCAGGATCTGCGCAACAGCCTCGTGCAACTGGCTGCCGAACTCCAGGCACGCCATGAGCAGGTCCAATCCCTGGAGGCCGAACAGCAGGCGTTGGCCGCGGGTATTGCCCAGTGGCGCGCAGCTCATCCGGAACTGGACAACGCCGCGCTGGGCGCGTTGCTTGGTCTCGACGACCAACAGGTCGCTCACCTGCGGCAACGCTTGCTCAACAGCGAAAAAGCCATCGAGCAGGCCCGCGTATTGCTCACCGAACGGGAGCACCGGCTGCAAAACCACCAGTCGCAACACAACGGCAACCTGCCGGCTGAACAATTGGCCGAAGCCCTCGCCACGCTTCACGGGCAGTTCGCGGCCAGCGAACAACGCTGCGCAGAGCTGCGTGCCAAACAGGCCGAGGACCAGCGCAGGCAGACTGCCAACCAGGCCCTGGCCCAACAAATCGAACGAGCCTACGCCGAGTACCAGCGCTGGGCACGCCTGGACGCATTGATCGGGTCGGCCACTGGCGATCGCTTCCGCAAACTGGCCCAGGCGTACAACCTCGACTTGCTGGTCCACCACGCCAACGCCCAGTTGCGACAATTGGTTCGCCGCTACCGCCTCAAGCGCGGCGGCAGCATGCTCGGCCTGCTGGTGATGGATACCGAGATGGGCGATGAATTGCGCTCGGTGCATTCGTTGTCCGGCGGCGAAACCTTCCTTGTTTCCCTTGCCCTGGCACTGGGCCTGGCCTCGATGGCGTCCAACACGCTGAGAATCGAATCGCTGTTCATCGACGAAGGTTTCGGCAGCCTCGACCCCGAGTCGCTGCAACTGGCGATGGACGCCTTGGATGGGTTGCAGGCCCAGGGGCGCAAGGTCGCGGTCATTTCCCACGTGCAGGAAATGCACGAGCGCATCCCGGTGCAAATCCAGGTTCGGCGCCAAGGCAACGGATTGAGCACGGTGGAGGTGAAATGAGCCGCGCCACGCTGTATTCGTTCCGCCGTTGCCCCTACGCCATGCGCGCCCGCATGGCGTTGCGCTACAGCGGTATCGCGCTGGACATCGTCGAAGTGAGCCTCAAGGCCAAACCACCGGAAATGCTCGCGCTGTCGAGCAAAGGCACGGTGCCGGTCTTGCATGCCGATGGACGGGTCATCGATGAAAGCCTGGAGATCATGCACTGGGCCTTGGGCTTGCATGATCCGCAGGATTGGACATTGCTGAATGATCCCGACGGTCGTGCCCTGACGGCGACCTTGATCGAAGAAAACGACCAGGTTTTCAAGCTTCACCTCAACCGTTACAAATATCCGGAGCGCCATCCGGACCACTCGGCGCTGCATTACCGGAGCGAGGGTGAAGCGTTCCTGCGCAAGCTGGACGGATTGCTTGAAAACCGCCAGTTCCTGGCCGCGGATCACCTGAGCCTGGCGGACGTGGCGCTGATGCCGTTCGTGCGCCAGTTCGCCCATGTAGATCGCGAGTGGTTTGCCCAGTCGCCCTACCCTCGGCTTCGGAAATGGTTGCAGGGTTTACTGGATTCAGAGCTGTTTGTGGCGATCATGGCCAAGTAACCGCTTGCATACAGCCACAAAAGCAGCACGCCCCCCCCCTGTTATCGAAGCTATCAGTCGCTGATCAGGCTCAACAATCGCTCGCGAGCCACTTCCAATTCACCGGGAACAGGCTGGGCCGCCGAAACAATCGGGGTGGAATAAAGGAACAGCAACATCACTGCCAGACGCATCGCCATGGTGTCGATCCTTATTAGCAAGGAGTCAATTAACTAGCGTCAAATTTAAACACATGGCTATGTGATATCACAACAAAACTTTCTCCTGAACGCACGAAGCCTGCGATCTTGTCTCTCCGTATTCGATGAGGAGATGAAAAGATCGCAGGCTTCAGTGTGAGCGTGCTCAGTGTTGAGTCTTGTGATCCAGCGCCGCGTAGAAGTTGGCGCTCTGTTGCAGGTATTTTTCGGTGTAGCTCTGGGTGCGGTTTTTCTTGTCGCTGATCTCGATGCTGGCACTGGCGGGCAATGCCACGGTGGCGGAGATGGCGGAAGCGGCGATCACGGAAAAAAGATTCATGTTCATGGCGGTAATCCTCGGATTCAGTTGGCTGACTTGCCCGGTGGGGCCGTGAAGCAAACTTACGCGCCGAGGCGTCTCGCCTTGAAATGCTTTGTAATACTAGCGACTATCAGTCTCGTTGATACAACTCCGAAAGCCCCCGAAAATCGGGGCCTCGGGTTATTGACGAACGAGGAATTTCACATCGCTCGGTGCGTCCATGGGCAGCTTCTGGACGGTCTTGCCCAGCAGGCCGGTCTTCGGATCGCGCTCGATGACCACGATCTGATTGCTTTTCTGATTGGCGACCAGAACGAATTTTCCGCTCGGGTCCAGGCTGAACTCCCGAGGATGGTCACCCTCGACGGAGCGTCGCTGCAGCTCTTTCAAGGTGCCTGAAGCCGGGTCGACGGCGAACACCAGCATCTCGTTTGTGGTGCCACGATTGCTGACGTACAGGAACTTGCCGTCTTTGGAAGCATGGAGCGCTGCCGCGGCTTTACCTGGCTGCGGCTTTCCATCGGCCAGCGCGACAAGCTGGCGCTGGGTCAGACGACCGTCCTGGTAATCGAACACGGCCACCTGGGCCGTCATTTCCATCGTCAGCCAGGCGTGCTTGCCGTCCCCACTGAACAATAGATGGCGCGGTCCGCTGCCCGGTGGCAACTGCACGAACGGCGGATCGGCAGGCGTCAGCGGCATTTCGGGGTTGGCCTTGGGGTCGTAACGGTAGACAAACACCTTGTCTGCCCCCAGGTCGTTGGAGAACACATATTTGCCATCGGGTGACGACACCGAGGAATGCACATGACCCGACTTCTGCCGCTCGGAATTGACCCGACTCGGCTGATGGCTGCCCATCTGCACCACCGGCGCCAACCTGCCGTCCGCGCCCACCGGCAACACCACCAAGGTGCCGCCCGGGTTTTCCAGGACGGAATAATTACTCACCAGCAAATGCTGGCCATCATGGCTCAGGCTGGAGTGGGTCGGCTCGTTGCCCAAAGATTGCACCTGATTGATCAGGCTCAGTTCAAAGGTCTTCGGGTCGATGGCGTAGCTGCTGACCTTGCCCACCGGGTCTTTCTGGCCCGGCCCGTTTTCGTTGACCACGAATAACCGGGTCATGTCCTTGGAAAGGGTGAGCCAGGAAGGGTTGTGCGTCTTGATCACTTGCAATGGGTTGGCATCGATCTGGCCGGTGCGGCTGTCGAATCGCAGGCGGTAGATGCCCTGGCTCTGGTCCGCCGTGTAGGAACCCACCAATAACTGATGGCGCTCGCCAGTGTCCGCCTGGACGCCCATGGCGCCGACGCTGCCGGCCATCAACAAGGGCCAGAAACTACGCATCTTCATGATCGGAGTCCTCATCGTCGTGGCCGCTGGTCGCTTCCACGCATTCCAAGTGGTGATCGCCCGAATCGCTGGTGATGATCCAATGCTTCAGGGCTTCGTCGAAGGTCGCGGCCTGCATCTGCGCCTCAGTGAAACGCCAATGCTCGCGGGTGCGACCGTTCATGCACTCGACGTGCAATTGGTCTTGCTCATCGAGGGAGAAATCGAACGCGTGCAGCCCGTCGATGATCAGCATGTCGCAGTGTTCGAGGGCATGCAGCAGGGTGTCGGTCAAGGCAATCATGGCGGTCAACGTTCATTGGGAAAGGCGGCATGATAACCCAATGTCAGAGTGAGCCTTGGGCCATAAGGTTCGAAAGCAGTGTTGCCTGACATATCGCTTTCGCGAGCAGGCTCGCTCCCACAGGGGATCTCCAGTGAATGCAAAATTTGTGTTCGCTGAAAATCCAACTGTGGGAGCGAGCCTGCTCGCGAAGAGGCCGGCACATTCAACTCGAATGTAACGACCTCACCGCAACCCTCAAAGCGCCTCGCGCCCCGGCACCCCATCCACCAACCGCAGGATGCCCAGCGGATTGGCGTTTTTCAGCGGTTCCGGCAGCAGGCTGTCCGGGTAGTTCTGGAAGCATACCGGACGCAGGAACCGGTCGATCGCCAGCGTACCCACCGACGTGCCACGGGCATCGGATGTCGCCGGATAAGGCCCGCCATGGACCATCGAATCACACACCTCCACGCCGGTTGGATAACCATTGAGCAAGATGCGCCCGACTTTCTGCTCCAGCAACGGCGTCAGTTCGCCAAACTGTTCGAAGTCCTCCGGCTCGCCAATCATCGTGGCGGTGAGCTGGCCATGAAGGCCGTTCAGGGCTGCGGTCAGTTGCGCCTGGTCCGCGACCTCGACGAACACCGTGGTCGGGCCGAAGACTTCTTCCTGCAACGCTTCGTCGCTGTTGATCAGCAGGCTGGCATCGGCCTTGAACAATTGCGGCTGGGCCTGGTTGCCCTGCTGTTCGCGACCGGCCAGGTGTTCGATGCCCGGGTGAGCCAGGAGCTTCTGCAAGCCCTTGCCGTAGCTTTGCAGCGTGCCGGCGTTGAGCATGGTCTGCGGCGCCTGGTCGCCGATCAGCGAAGCTACCTGCTGGGTGAACGCGGTGAATTCCGGCGAGCGGATGCCGATCACCAGGCCAGGGTTGGTGCAGAACTGACCGCAGCCCTGCACCACCGAGGCGGTCAAGTCGCGGGCAACGCTGTCAGCGCGGTTTTTCAAGGCCTGCGGCAATACGATCACCGGGTTGATGCTCGACATCTCGGCAAACACCGGAATCGGCTGGGGCCGAGCGGCCGCCATGTCGCACAGGGCGCGCCCGCCCTTGAGGGAACCGGTGAAACCGACGGCCTGGATCGCCGGATGCTTGACCAGCCATTCGCCAACGCCACCGCCGTAGATCATGTTGAACACGCCGGCCGGCATCGCGGTTTTTTCCGCTGCGCGAATGATCGCATCGGCCACGTGCTCGGCGGTCGCCATGTGGCCGCTGTGGGCCTTGAACACAACCGGGCAACCGGCGGCCAGGGCGGCGGCGGTGTCACCACCGGCGGTGGAAAATGCCAGCGGGAAGTTGCTGGCGCCGAACACGGCCACCGGACCCAGGCCGATGCGGTACTGACGCAGGTCCGGACGCGGCAGCGGCGTGCGCTCCGGCAAGGCGCGATCGATACGCGCACCGTAGAAATCGCCACGGCGCAGGACCTTGGCGAACAGGCGCATCTGGCCGCTGGTGCGACCGCGCTCGCCCTGGATGCGGGCCGCTGGCAAGGCGGTTTCGCGGCAGACCACGGCGACGAAATCATCGCCCAGGGCGTCCAGCTCATCGGCGATGGCGTCGAGGAACTCGGCCCGGCGCGCCGCGCTCAAGCTGCGGTAGATCGGATGCGCCGCCGCAGCGGCCTTGGCGGCCGCGTCGACTTCTTGCTCCGTGGCCTGGACGAATTCATGGGGCAAGGCTTCGCCGGTGCTGGCGTCGACGCTCTGCAGGCGAGTCTGGCCGGCCGCGCTGCGCGCACCGCCGATGTAGTTGTGACCAAGGATCTGGTTCATCGCAAGTCTCCTCTTAAAGTGTGCCGATAGTACCCGGATTGAATACCGCGTCTACCGGGGCAATGCCGTTGACCAGCGGCGCGCCGAACTCGGCCTGGCTGATTTCGAACACGTCCCCCGGCTGGGTGCGGATGCCGTCGGCGAACGACAGCGTCGCGGTGCCGAAGAAGTGAACGTGAACGTCCCCCGGGCGAAGGAACTGACTGTACTTGAAGTGGTGGAATTCCAGGTTTTCGAGGCTATGGCACATGTTCGCCTCGCCGCTGAGGAATTCGTTCTGCCACAACACTTCGCCGTTGCGCAGGATACGACTGGTCCCGGACAGATGTTGAGGCAATTCACCCACGCGAAGTTCCGGGCCAAAGCTGCAACTGCGCAGTTTCGAATGGGCCAGGTACAGATAATTCTTGCGCTCCATGACGTGATCGGAAAATTCGTTGCCCACCGCGAAGCCCAGTCGATACGGCTTGCCATCGTGCCCAATGACGTACAGGCCGCTGATCTCCGGCTCTTCGCCGGCGTCTTCGGCAAACGGTGGCAACGGGAACGGATGGCCCGGGCGGACCACGATGCTGCCGTCGCCCTTGTAGAACCATTCCGGCTGCACGCCGGCCTGCCCGGCCTGTGGTTTGCCGCCCTCGACGCCCCATTTGAAGATGCGCATGGTGTCGGTCATCGCTGCTTCGTCGCCGGCCTGTTGGTGCATCTTGTCCCGGGCCGAAGCGCTGCCCAGGTGGGTCAGACCGGTGCCGCTGACCAGCAAGTGCGCCGGGTCCGGGTGGTCCAGCGGCGGCAGGATACGCAGTCCGCCCAGCAGTTGCGCGTAGTCATGGCTCGCCCCCAGGCCCAAGCCGTTGACCTGCTGCTCAAGCTTCACGCCCGCCTCGATCGCGGCCAGCGCCAGCTCCCGCACAGTGGCGGTGCCCTGCACTTCACGTACCTGATCGCCCTCGACCACACCGACGCGGCGCTCGCCGTTACTCAATTCGAACTGAACTAAACGCATGGGTTTTTCTCCCGTAAACAAATTTTGACCTCTGTGCAGTCCCCTGTGGGAGCGAGCCTGCTCGCGAAAACGGTCTGACAGTCGACATTATTGGTGGATGGAAAACCGCTTTCGCGAGCAGGCTCGCTCCCACAGTTTTTCAGCGTCAGCCCTCAGGTTCAGCTACGCGTCGCCCCCCGGGCGCTCGCCGCGAACTGATCCGCCGGCAGCACATGCTTGCGCTCCAGCAGGCGATAGACCACGCCGGTCAGCACCAGGCCGAACACCATCACGCACGACAGGAAATAAAGCCCCGAAGCCAGGTTGCCGGTGTACTCCTTCAGCGCACCGATCACGAACGGCCCGATGTAGCCACCCAGGTTGCCCACCGAGTTGATCAACGCAATGCCCGCCGCCGCGCTGGCGCCAGCGAAGAAACGTCCTGGCAAGGTCCAGAACACCGCTGTGCAGGAGAACAGCGCGAATGCCACCAGGCACAGCGCGGCCAGTTGCAACACCGGTACCGACAGCCAGGCACTGAGGAACAGGCCGATGGCGCCCAGTACATACAACACGGCCAGGTGACCGTAGCGATCATTCAAGCGATCGGAACTGCGGGGAATGATCAACAGGCCGATGATGCCGAAGATATACGGTACGGAAGACACAAAACCGGTCACCAGGTCACTGCCGCCAAACTGCTTGATCAGTGTCGGCAACCACAAGCCCAGGCCGTAGATGCTCAAGGTCACTGGCAGGTAGAACAGCGCCAGCAGCAAGACTCGCTTGTCTTTCAGCGCATGCAGTGGATTGCCGTGGCGCGTCTGGCCGTATTGCTCGAGGTCTTTTTGCAGCTCGCCGGTCAGCCAGTCCTTCTCGGCCTGGTCCATCCACTTCACTTGTTGCGGGCCATCTGGCAGATAGCGCAGCACGGGCCAGGTCAACAGCACCGCCGGCAGGCCGATGACGATGAACAGCCACTGCCAGCCATGCAGGCCAAGGATGCCATCCATGCCCAGCAAGCCACCGGACACAGGGCCGGTGATCATCATCGCGATGGGCTGGGAAAGAATGAACAGCCCGAGGATCTTGCCACGATGGCGCACCGGGAACCATTGGGTGATGTAGTACAGCACGCCCGGGAAGAACCCGGCTTCGGCCGCACCCAGTAAAAAGCGCATCACGTAGAAACTGTGAGGCCCTTGTACAAACGCCATGCCGATGGTGATGGCGCCCCAGGTGATCATGATCCGGGCGAACCAGCGCCGGGCACCGAAGCGTTCGAGCATCAGGTTGCTGGGGATTTCGAGCAGGAAATAACCAATGAAGAAAAGTCCTGCGCCCAGGCCATAGGCGGCGTCGCCGATGCCGATGTCGGCACCCATGTGCAACTTGGCGAAGCCCACCGCAGAGCGGTCCACGTAGGCGATCAAGTACAGCAGGATCAGGAAGGGAATCAGTTTGAGAGTGATGCGACGAATAAGCCGCAATTCCTGGCTCATGGGGCCGGTCTCCGATTGTTGTTGTTATAGAACCTTGGGGGATTTCTCTCGCGAACGAACGCCAGGACAACCCCTCCGTTGAATCGGACTATATAGTAATACTATTTACTCAACAACACTTCCAAACCGCGCAAATTGCGCTTATGTTACGCTTCAGCTCGAACAATATAGTCATACAATAAGAGAATCGATCATGTCTGATAAGAAACCCTCCCTGCGCTCGGCCCAATGGTTTGGCACTGCCGACAAGAACGGCTTCATGTACCGCAGCTGGATGAAAAATCAGGGCATCGCCGACCATCAGTTCCACGGCAAGCCGATCATCGGCATCTGCAACACCTGGTCGGAGCTGACGCCGTGCAATGCGCACTTCCGCCAGATCGCCGAGCACGTCAAACGCGGCGTGATCGAGGCTGGGGGTTTCCCGGTGGAATTCCCGGTGTTCTCCAACGGCGAATCGAACCTGCGCCCGACCGCCATGCTGACCCGCAACCTGGCGAGCATGGACGTGGAAGAGGCGATTCGCGGCAACCCGATCGATGGCGTGGTGCTGCTCACCGGTTGCGACAAGACCACCCCGGCCTTGCTGATGGGCGCCGCCAGTTGCGACGTGCCGGCCATCGTCGTCACCGGTGGCCCGATGCTCAACGGCAAGCACAAGGGCCAGGACATCGGATCAGGCACGGTGGTTTGGCAGTTGAGCGAGCAGGTCAAGGCCGGCACCATCACCATTGACGACTTCCTCGCCGCCGAGGGCGGCATGTCCCGCTCTGCCGGCACCTGCAACACCATGGGCACGGCCTCGACCATGGCGTGCATGGCTGAAGCCCTCGGCACTTCCCTGCCCCACAACGCGGCGATTCCGGCCGTGGACGCCCGTCGTTATGTGCTGGCCCACATGTCCGGCATGCGCGCGGTGGAAATGGTCCGTGAAGACCTGAGATTGTCGAAGATCCTGACCAAGGAAGCCTTCGAAAACGCCATCCGCGTCAACGCCGCCATCGGCGGTTCGACCAACGCGGTCATTCACCTCAAGGCCATCGCCGGACGCATCGGCGTGCAACTGGACCTGGACGACTGGACCCGCATCGGTCGTGGCATGCCGACCATCGTCGACCTGCAGCCATCCGGGCGCTTCCTGATGGAAGAGTTCTACTATGCCGGCGGCCTGCCCGCCGTGCTGCGTCGCCTGGGTGAAGCCAACTTGATCCCTCACCCGAACGCGCTGACAGTCAACGGCAAGAGCCTCGGTGAAAACACCAAGGACGCGCCGATCTACGGCCAGGACGAAGTCATCCGCACCCTCGACAACCCGATCCGCGCCGACGGCGGTATCTGCGTGCTGCGCGGCAACCTGGCGCCATTGGGCGCAGTGCTCAAGCCATCCGCCGCCACGGCGCAACTGATGCAACATCGTGGTCGCGCGGTGGTGTTCGAGAACTTCGACGAGTACAAGGCACGGATCAACGACCCCGAGCTCGATGTGGACGCCGACTCGATCCTGGTGATGAAGAACTGCGGGCCGAAGGGTTATCCGGGCATGGCCGAAGTCGGCAACATGGGCTTGCCGGCCAAGCTGTTGGCCCAAGGCGTGACGGACATGGTGCGTATTTCGGACGCGCGCATGAGCGGCACCGCCTACGGCACCGTAGTGCTGCACGTGGCGCCGGAAGCCGCAGCCGGTGGGCCTTTGGCCGCCGTGAAGGAAGGCGACTGGATCGAGCTCGATTGCGCCAGCGGCCGCCTGCACCTGGACATCCCCGACGCCGAACTCGCCGCGCGCCTGGCCGACCTCGCGCCACCGCAACAACTATTGGTGGGCGGCTACCGCCAGTTGTACATTGACCATGTGCTGCAAGCGGACCAGGGTTGCGACTTCGACTTCCTGGTGGGCTGTCGCGGCGCCGAGGTGCCCCGCCACTCTCACTGACCCGAGATGCGCTACTGTGCAGGAGCTGTGTAGAGCTGTTGTAGGAGCTGCCGAGTGCAACGAGGCTGCGATCTTTCCCCAGCCACTTGAATCTCAAGCGAAAGATCAAAAGATCGCAGGCTTCGCCAGCTCCTACAGGGTCCAGCAGAAGCATTCTCTGGCCACAAGGCCACCAGGCCCAAGGGGTTTGGCCTGATGAATATCCGCCGCGCCTGCTATCATGCGCAACACTCCCCTCGCACAGGATCGCGCCGCGTCCCATGGATTACCGTAAACCCTCCGACCGCAAAAGCATGCATGCGCGCATCGTCCAGGAACTGGGCATGCAGATTGTCTCCGGGCGCTTCAAACCGGACGATAAACTGCCCGCCGAAGCCTTGTTGTGCGAAGAGTATGCAGTCAGCCGCCCGGTGCTGCGCGAAGCCACCCGGGTACTGGTCGCCAAAGGCCTGGTGTATTCGCGCCCGCGGGTGGGCACGGTGGTCAAGGCCCGTCGGGAATGGCACATGCTCGACCCGGACGTGCTGCACTGGTTGATGCAAAGCAGCCCGCAGAATGAATTCTTCGGCCTGCTCACCAGCGTGCGCAGCATCATCGAACCCGCCGCCGCCGCCCTCGCCGCCCAGTTCGCCACCTATGAAGACATCGCCGCCATCAGCGAAGCCTACCAGCGCATGGAAGCGGCCCCGACGCCCGAAGCGTTGCTGCAACCGGACCTGGACTTTCACAGCCGCATCGCCGACGCCACCCACAACGACCTGCTCGCCAATCTATGCAACATGTTGTCCGTGGCCATCGCCGAAGCGCTCAAGCACTCCAACCAGCGGCCCAACCTGCATGAACTGGCGATGCCGCGACACAAGGCGATCCTCACCGCCATCGAGAACCGCGACGCCCTCGGCGCGCGCCACGCGACGCTGGTGCAACTGGACGATGCCCGCAGCGCCCTGAACGTGGTGCTGGGCAGCGATCCCGACCAAGCCTGACACAACCCGCCCCAAGCGGGTGGTATCTATATACCGCACACAGAGGACGGGAATCCCGACACTTGACCCTCGTCGTCATTCCGACGGCCATGCGTTCGAGAAAAGGAATTCCCATGACCTCGCTATCCCCAACCGACAGCGTTACTGCGCTTGAAGAAAACAGCAGCCAACCCTTCGCCGACCGCCCGACCTTCGAGCAGGTCGTACAGCACATGCTTGAGCAGGCACTCAAGGAAAAATACCCCGAACTGACCATTGACCTCTCCAAGACCCGTCTCGCGGTCCCGGATGCAGCCGCCAAAGGCTGGAACTTCCAGCCCTTCATGCCGTTGGTGCTCGATTACCTGGCCCTCGGCACGCCCATCGATTTCAGTCCCCAGGGCGCGCTTGACTGCTATCTTTCCGACTCGCCCCCCAGCCGCCTATGGTCGGGCAATAGAAGGCTGGACATAACGGTTGTCGAAAAATGCTTGCTTGAATTGCCCTGGATCGTACCGATCGGGTTGGAAGATGCGCTGACCCGTTATTGGAATGGCGACATCAGCACGACCGCCCTGAGCGAAACCACGCTGCGCATCAGCCGCTGGCGAGGCCTCAGCGACACCCTCAGAAACGGCTTGCATATTCGCCGACTGCAACAACCCGGCTTGAGTGTACCGGCACGCCAAGCCCTGGACCAGATCGCCCGGTGGCCGGAGCGCGCCCAGCGTTTCCAGGCCAACGCCTCGCCTGTCTATGCCTATGGCCTGAAAAGCACTGTCACCCGTGGCTCCACCACTATCGAGCTGCCAGGCACCGATATCCTGCTGGTTCATTACACCGAATATGGCCTTACTCTCCTGCTGTGCAGTCCGGGTGGCACCGTACAGCCCTTCGAATCGATGGACGCGGTCAATCGCTACCGAGGTGAACAGATCGCCAAGCGCTACGTGGTCGACACGGTCACTTGCCAACGCTACGAGCTCGCCGGTGATGCCTTCGAAGCCCAGGCCGCCATGATACTGGGGCAGCAATTGGTTGATCTGCGGGCCATGCAATTGCCTGCCCGAATCGGCCTGGCAGATCTCAAGGCGCTGTACAGCGAATTGAGCGACCCGAGCCGCTACCTTCGCGATCTCCCAGGTCTAACGCCACAAGCATCGGCACGGCTGGACGCGCTACGGCCCGATTGGTTGAAAAAAGCATCGCCGACCGATGAGGCCCACTTCAGGCGCGCCACCCTGGCGCTGGCCAGCGCCACGAAAAATGCATCAGCGCAAACCGATATCACCGACATCAACGCTTATACCGTCGACGCGCTGCTCACGGAGATGGAGAAAATCAACGACAGCAGCCCGAACAAGGTTTCCACCAGCCAGTTCCACCCCGACGACATCGAGTTGATATTCACCGTTTCCGCGGGGTTCCCCGGTACCGTTGGCATCAGCGAAAAAAGAACCATGAGCCTGACGCAACTGGCCATCGCCAATCTTGTCGGCCGCCCAAGCGGGCACCTGAAAATCAGTCATCGCAAGGGCTTCGTACTGCCTGCCTGGCTGACCCAAGAGCTCATCACAGAAAAAAACGGATTGATCGAACGGGTCGACATCGGTGCGACCTATCCTCAATACCTGCGCAAAGAACTGTTGGGCGACTCCCCCCAGGCCCGGAAACATCAGCAAGTATTCGCCGAACAGCTCTCGGCGCAGTTGCCGCTTCAGGCGCTGCAGCAAATGCTGAACCACGAACATGGCCTGTCCCGCCAAGGGCTGCAGCTCATCGAAGCCCTGCTGCAACCCGACGCCGAAGACCGCCAGGTTGAGGGTCGCCCCGTCGTCATCCGGCACCTGGCCTTCCTGCGTAAACCCCAGGCCCAGCCCGATATCGTGGGCAACATGTTCATTGTCGAGGCGAAAGACGCTAAAACCGGGCCGCACCTGTTATATCGCCCATTGTGCAAGCCTTCGCTGGTGGAGTTTGCAACGCAGCAGGCGCTGCTCCAGGCCATCGCCACGGCCGGTGACGTGCAGAAAAGCGTCCTGACCTGGATGTCTGATGCCGCCCGGCCGGTGTATGCCAACGGTGGGTTCAAGGAACCGCATATTGTGCGCTTCCTCCAGGGCGACGAATTTACCGCGCCTGAAAAACCCGCCCCTGCGACGCTAGCCATCGACGGCGTTAACGAAGAATTGCTGCAATACCTGAAAAACGGCAAGTTGCTGCAGTACCTGTATGGCTGCAACGCACAGGCTCTGGTCACCCAGGCCGACCGCAACTCCGTCTCCAACAGCGAGAGCCGCTGGGCGATGTTGCTCGAAGGCGGCGGTCTGCTGTTCAACACGCTGCTGTTTCCCTTGCTGCGCGGTCCGGCCATGGCCATTGCCTGGCTATGGAACCTGATGGCCAGTGCCAGCCATGACCTCCCGGCCCTGGCCAGCGAAGACCCGGCAACACGGGAAAGCGCTTTCGTCGACTTTTTGGTCAACCTGGCCCTGCTGACAAGCCACGTGTTCTCAGGCCCTGCTCCGTCTCGTGCACCCATCGCCGAATCCCTCAAGGAGCAGGCGATGCGCCCCCCAGCCCCACGCGTCATTGCCGAGCAATGGCCCGCGCCGGCGAAGCCGGACATCCTGGAGGGGGCTGTCACCCTGCCAGACGCGCACGCCGATACCCTGAGCCAGATCCTGGACCTGAGTTTCACCAGCGCCCACCATCGCCTGACACCGGAACAACGCACTCAATTGCGAAACATGACAGTGCCGCGCCCCATGACGCTTCCCGAGCCCTTCTCTGTGGGCGCTTTCAACGGGCTGTATGTGATCGACAGCAAATGGCACGCCCTGGTAGACGAAACACTGTTTCGAGTCATACCGGAAATACAAGGCGACAAGCTCGTCGTCAGGGTCGTTGATCCACTTGACCCGCTCATCCCAGGCCCGCAGTTGCAATCGGACGGTCAGGGCAACTGGTCCATGGACCTGGACTTGCGCCTGAGAGGGGGAATGCCGCCCAAGCGCATCGCAGAGCAGCGGCGGCTCAAGGACCAGAGAAGGACGCAACTGAACGATGACTTGGCCGGCTTCTTGTTCCGACAACCCGAACAATATGCGGCGTTGAGAGTTGCTGAACAGGTACTGAAGAAAGTCGAAGAGGGAAGCACCTACACTGAAGCGCAGCGCGCTCCTAAACGTCAAACTTTCTACACACTGATAGAGCAGCAGATCGACATTCGCCGCAAACTGCTCGATAGCATGCCCGAACGCGACGAGCTGAACATAAGCTTGCCCGCTGACCGCGTCCGTGAACTGTTGGGGGACGTGGCCAGCTACGCCGGCATCGCCTCTGAAGCAACCCATACCGAACACCAAGCGCTCCAAGTCGAAAACTCGCGCTTTTTACCCCCTGCGCCCGAGGTATTACGTAACCACACGGAAAGCTATTTGGACTACCTTAAAAAAACACTCGACATCAACAGTCGGCGAATCCGTTGGCTGGAGCTCAACGAAGAACACCTGGAGAAACTATTCAATCAGGGCTCCGCAGGCGTCAAGGTGTATGAAAAACTGACAAAAAATCGCCCCTTGGATGCAATAAACTCAATGACTGCGAAATCCTTGCAGATGAGTACGCTCAATCTATTGTCATTGAAAAATCCCGGCAGCAGCCTGTCCGTGTACATGTACCGGGTTTTCGAGCCGCTTGGAAAACAAGTACGCACGCACTCCGATCTCCACCTGTATGAGCTGACCCCATCGGAGGAGCTGCTGGTTTTGGAAAGCCTGAGCGAGCAGTACGCCAGGACCCTGGACCATTTGCAGGGCATGAGGACTCTCTATCCCGACGATATAAACCAACCCTACTTCAACCAACTGACCGAGTTGATGGAAAGTCTGTACCAGGACGCCTCCAGCAAACTGGCCACTGAAGTCAAGCCCGAGCCGGAACCGGAACGCGTCAAGCAGCCACCGAAACGTCCCAACGCGGCCGAGGGACGCCCGCGGAAAAAAGTGATCAAGACCCGCAACAATGGGGTTTTGATCGGCGACTTCAAGCCGGCCGGCACCAGCCTGCCGATAGATGTCGTCGAGCTGCGCTCGGATATCAATGATGAGGTCGTCGCCACCTATTCGCTCCACGATGATGTGTGGGACCCGGTCGATGTGCGTAAACCGGAGCCTGCCGCTGCACCAGTACCCGCTCCAGCACCTAAAACGCGGCGTGTCGAAACGATAAGCCGCGATGCACGCAAATTGCTCGGTCAACTGAATCAGCGGTTGCGCCGCGCCGAAGATTACAAAACGCGCTGCCGTTATCCTCAGGAAATCGAGGAGATCCTGAACAATGAGGCGAGCAGATTCCGCGCCCTGTCCGACGAACTCGACAAAGCCATCGCAAGCTCACAAACGCCACGGACCCCGGAAGATGGGGCGCTGCGCACCCAATTGACGGATGCGATTACCCGGCTGACCAACAGGGGCAGCACCCTGCGCACCGAGCTGAGCCTGAGTTTGCCGCCCACCGATGGCAACCTGCGCTATCTGTTCGAAAAAGACCTGATCCAGGTTGCACGACTCGGCGGACGCGAGGCCTTGGCAGGCGCCCGCAAGGACTTTCTCCAGGAATACGCCGTCAACGACCGTGATGGTTTCCCGCTCTGGTATGCGCATTTTCATTATGAAGCGGTGGACACGCCGAAAGCCCACTACAGCGTTGCACACCTCAAGACCAACGCGCAGCGTCGAGAGCACTATTACTCGTTGCTCGCCAAGGCCAGCAATCCCTACGCGGTGATCGATGTGCACCGTGGCCAGATCGGCAGATCGCTGGCGCAAAGCAGGTTTCTACCGTTGGCGCCGTGATCGAGGTACATGAAAGCCTGTGGGAGCGAGCTTGCTCGCGATGGCGGATGGACATTCAACGCCTTAATTGACTGTCACACCGCTATCGCGAGCAAGCTCGCTCCCACATCAGTTCACCACCTGGGGCTGTGCTGAAGGTTCTGCCATCGGTCAATGGGCAAACAGCGAATTGCCCTTCTGCCCCGCCAGTTTTTCCGGCTTGATCAGAAAGCGCGCCAAGGCCGGCAGCAGCCACAACGCGCCGAACATGTTCCACAGCAGCATGAACGTCAGCATCAAGCCCATGTCAGCCTGGAACTTGATGGCCGAGAAGATCCACGTGCACACCCCGATCGCCAGGCACAGCCCGGTGAACAGCACCGCTTTGCCGGTGGACTTCAGCGTCTGGTAATACGCTTCCTGCAACGGCAGGCCGGCCCGCAGGAAACTCTCCAGGCGGCTGTAGATGTAAATGCCGTAGTCCACGCCGATCCCTACACCCAAGGCCACCACCGGCAGGGTCGCGACCTTCACGCCAATCCCCATGAAGGCCATCAACGCGTTGCCCAACACCGACGTCAGCACCAGCGGCAGGACGATGCACAGCGTCGCCGCCCAGGAGCGGAAGGTGATCATGCACATCGTCGCGACGCAGATATAAACCAGGATGAGGATGATCAGCTCCGATTCCTTGATCACTTCGTTGGTGGCGGCCTCGATGCCGGCGTTACCGGCGGCCAGGATGAATTCCAGGCCATCGCGGTTGTTCTCCTTGGCGAAGTCCTGCACCGCCTTCACCGCGCGGTCCAGGGTCTCGGCCTTGTGGTCGTTGAGGAACACCAGCACCGGCGCCAGGGAACAGCTGTTGTTGTACAGGCCATCGGCCCGGGCAATGGAGCTGTTGAGCACATCGGGGTTACGGGACAGGGTTTCCCATTTCAGGTTGCCCTCGTTCATGCCCTTGATCATTTGCTTGGACACGGTCACCAGGGAAATCGCCGATTGCACGCCCTCGGTGTTCTGCATCTTCCACATCAGCTCGTCGATCGGCGCCATGGCTTCATAGCGCGAGCAGCCTTCGGCCTTGGTCTTGACCATCACCACCAGCACATCGGAACTGGTGGAATAGTTACTGATGATGAAATTGTTGTCTTGGTTGTAGCGCGAATCCGGTCGCAGCTCGGGTGCGCCCTGGTCCAGGTCGCCGATCTTCAGGTTCTGGCTGTACCAGAGGCCGCCGCCGAAAGCGAGTACCGCCAAGGCAATCGACACCGGCGCGACCTTGGCACTGGCGAACTTCGACAGCAGGCGCCAGAACGGATGCTCGCGGGTCGCGTCTTTCTTGCTGCGCTCGACGGCCCGCTTGCTGATGCCTACATAGGAAATCGCCACCGGCAACAGGATCAGGTTGGTGAACACGATCACCGCCACACCGATGGAGGCGCCGATGGCCAGTTCGCGAATCACGCCGATGTCGATGATCAACAAGGTAATGAAGCCGACGGCATCGGCCAGGATCGCGATCATCCCCGGCAGGAACAACTGGCGGAAGGTACGCCGGGCAGCCGTCAGCGCGTTGTCCGCTTCGCTGGACTGCAAGGCGATGCCGTTGATTTTCTGTACGCCATGGGAAATGCCGATGGCAAAGATCAGGAACGGCACCAGCATCGAGTAGGGGTCAAGGCCAAAGCCCGCCGCGTGCATCAGCCCCAACTGCCAGACCACCGCCACCAATGTGGTGCTCAACACCGCCACGGTGCTGCGCATGCAGTTCGTGAACCAGTACAGGAGGATCAACGTAATCACGAAGGCCACGCCAAAGAACATCACCACCATGACCAGGCCGTCGATCAGGTCGCCGACCTTCTTGGCGAAACCGACGATATGGATCTGCACATTGGGGTTCTGGGCTTCGAACTTGTTGCGGATCTTGTCTTCAAGCTCATGGGAAAACTTGCGGTAGTCCAGGGCGAGCAACTTGCCTTGGTCTTGCGGGTCCGGGTAGGACTCCAGCAGCGGGATATCGATGATGCTCGATTTGAAATCGTTCGCCACCAGGCGTCCGACCTGGCCGGACTTGAGCACGTTGTTGCGCAACAAGTCGAGGCTGTCCGCCGAGCCATCGTAGCTCTGGGGAATCACCTCACCGCCGGCGAAGCCCTCCTCCGTCACTTCGGTCCAACGCACGCTGGGGCTCCACAACGACTTGAGCCCGGAACGGTCGACACCGGAGATGTAGAACACCTCGTCATGGATCTGGCGCAGGGTCTCCATGTAGTCCTTGGAGAAAATATCGCCGTTGGTGGCTTCCACGGAAATGCGCACCGTGTTGCCCAGGTTCGCCAGGTCGTTGCGGTGCTCAAGCATCTTCTCGATAAAAGGATGCTCGAGGGGAATCATTTTTTCGAAACTGGTGGAGGGCCGGATCAGCGTCGCCTGCCAGAAAAGGAAGATGCTGACCAGCAGGCAAATGACAATCACTGCCGGGCGGTTGTTGAAAATCAGGCGTTCGAGAAACGTCGCCTTGTCTTGGTGATGACTGCTCATGGGGTCCGCCTTGTTGTTATTGTGCCCGTCTGACAGGTCCGGCTCATTTGCTCAATTCGGCGCCAGTGGACGTGGTGGCGCGAACACCGCCCTGTCCCGCCAAGATCAGGTTACCGTTGCCCGCCGACGTGACGGCCGCCACGGAAATTCGATCCGGACGGTTGAACACGCTGAACGTCACGCCATCGTCGGTGCTGCGGATCACGCTGCCACCGTTGCCGACGATGACGATCGAGCCGTCCGGCAACAGCGTTGCACCCGACAAGCCGAACTCCAGCGCGCCACGGGCGGCCTTGAGCTCGACCTGCTCCCAGGTCGTGCCAAAATCGGTGGAACGATAAAGATTGCCGCGAAGGCCGTAGGCCAACAGGGTCGAAGGCTGGGCTGTGCCAACGACGCCAAACAGCGAGCCTTCATAAGGGCCTTGGATTTTTTCCCAGGTCTGCCCCCAATCGGAGGAACGGAACATGCTGCCGGCCTCGCCGACGATGAACAGCCCTGTATCTTTCACGGCGGTAACAGCATTGAGGTGGTATTGATCTTCATTGTCGAGGCGATCGCTGGCGTCTTCCCAGTGCTTGCCGCCATCGTTGGTCTCGTACAGCGCACCGTAGGCACCCACGGCGAACCCATGGCTGGGGTCCTGGAACCAGACGTCCAGCAAGGGCGCCTCGCGAGGCAGGTCTTCGAATTGCTTGGTCCAGGTGGTGCCGCCGTCGACGCTGGCGAGGATCTGCGCGTCGTGTCCTACGGCCCAGCCATGCTTGTCATCCACGAAGAACACCGCAGTGAGCAGCTGGCGGGTCGGAACCTTGGCCTGGGTCCAGGATTTACCCTGATCATCGGAATAGACGATGTGGCCACGGTCACCGACCGCCACCAGTCGCTGGCCGGCCTGGACCACATCAAGCATCAGGGTCTTGCTGGCCTTGGCCGACTCGACGGAATAGATGACATCGGATGTCGATGCGGCCACCGCCAGCACGGGTGCCGACAAGACGGCGGAGCCCAGCAGTGAGAGCGCCGAGGCCAGCAACGCCACACGGCGCAGCATCGGCGGCCGGCAGCGGCCCACAGCCATGACAGGCTCATTCATAGACCTTTCCCCCATTATTATTGTTATGGCTTGGTACGTTGCCAGGCTTGGAGCATAGCCCTGAAACCTGCAATCTAGAGCCACTCGCAAGCGGAACCTATCCTATCGGGCTTTCGAAAGGTCTGACAATCGACGCCACGTTATCTTTTGTTAACCATGGGGATAACGGGAGGGGGTGAATCAGAAGATATTCGTGAGAATGATGACTGTGGCGAGGGGATTTATCCCCGTTGGGCTGCGCAGCAGCCCCAAAGCAGTGAACTCAGTTTTCCTGACACACCGAGTTGCATGGTTTGGGGGCTGCTTCGCAGCCCAGCGGGGATAAATCCCCTCGCCACAAAAGGCAGCGCGAAGCCTGGTCAAGCCAGGCTCTTGCTCACCACTTCAAACACATCGGCCGACAACCCGCCAGACGCCAGGATGCGCTCCAGCTCGGCCTTCATCAGTGCCTGGCGGGCACTGTCGTATTTGCGCCACCGGGTCAGCGGCGCCAGTTGCCGCGAGGCGATCTGCGGGTTGAAACCGTTGAGCTGGATGACCAGATCCGCCAGGAAGCGGTAGCCCGAACCGTCGGCGGCGTGGAAGTTGATCAGGTTCTGCCCGGCGAACGCGCCGATCAACGCCCGCACCTTGTTCGGATTCTTGATGTTGAACGCAGGGTGCTCCATCAGCGCCTTGACCCGCGCCAGGCCACCCGGCAACGGGCTGCCCGCCTGTACGCTGAACCATTGGTCCATGACCAGTGGGTTGCCCTTGAAGTTTTCCGCGAACACTTCCAGGGCGCGAGCCTTCTCGGTTTCGAACGGAGAGTTGACCAGCACCGCCAGCGCCGTGAGGCGCTCGGTCATGTTGTCGGCAGTGTCGAACTGATCGAGCGTCGCGCTCAACACTTGCGGTTTGTCGGTCAGCATCAGGTACGACAGCGCAATGTTCTGCAACGCGCGACGGGCGAAGTGTTCAGCCTCGGCCACGTAAGGCGTGCGCCGGGACAGGTCGCGATTGGCCTCATAGCGCAGCCATAAGGCTTCGAACAGGTCCTGCGCCAACTGCCGGCGGGCAAACTCGCGGGCGACGTGGATCGCCTCGACGTCGGCGATTTCGCTGATTTCGGTCAGGTAGGCTTCGCTTGGCAACGAGAGCATTTCCGCGACCATCGCCTGATCCAGCGATTCATCCGACAGCACGGTGCGCAATGCGCTGACCAGCCGTGGATCCAGCACCAGGCTCTCGCCCCGCTGGTGCTGGCCGATCAGTTCCTGCAACACCTGCACCGACAACTGCTGGCCGGCATCCCAGCGGTTGAAGCCATCGCTGTCGTGCTGCATCAGGAACATCAGTTGGTCGCGGTCGTATGGGAAGCTCAGTTTCACCGGTGCGGAGAAACCGCGCAGCAACGAAGGCAGAGGCTTCTCGGCGATATCGACGAAGGTGAAGGTCTGCTCGGCTTCGGTCACCGAGATCACCCGGGTCGTGCCGCTGGCCGCCGCTTCGCCGTTCAGGCGTAGGGGCATTTCACCGCCCTGGCTGTCCAACAGGCCCAACTCGACGGGAATCACGAACGGCAGCTTTTCCGCTTTGTCCGGGGTTGGCGGGCAGCTCTGGCGGAAGGTCAGGCTGTAGGTCTTGGCCGCTGCGTCGTAGGACTCGCTCACCACCAGCCGTGGGGTACCGGCCTGGCTATACCAGCGCTTGAACTGGCTCAGGTCGACACCGTTGGCATCTTCCATGGCCTTGATGAAATCGTCGCAGGTTACGGCCTGGCCGTCGTGACGCTCGAAATACAGGTCGCTGCCCTTGCGGAAGCCTTCGGCCCCCAGCAGGGTGTGGATCATGCCGACCACTTCCGAGCCCTTTTCGTACACGGTCAGGGTATAGAAGTTGGAGATCTCGATGAAGCTGTCCGGGCGCACCGGGTGGGCCATTGGCCCCGCGTCCTCGGCAAACTGGTGGGTACGCAGGTACGCCACGTCCTGGATACGCTTGACGGTGGCCGAGTTCATGTCCGCCGAGAAGCCGGCGTCGCGGAACACCGTGAAGCCTTCCTTGAGCGACAACTGGAACCAGTCGCGGCAGGTCACGCGGTTGCCCGACCAGTTATGGAAATATTCGTGGGCAACGATCGCCTCGACCCGCTGGTGCGCGGCGTCGGTGGCGGTTTCGGCACGGGCCAGCACGGCGCTGGAGTTGAAGATATTGAGGCCCTTGTTTTCCATGGCGCCCATGTTGAAGTCGTTGACCGCGACAATCATGAAAATGTCGAGGTCGTATTCGCGACCGTACACCTCTTCGTCCCAGCGCATCGACTTCTTCAGGCTGGTCATGGCGTGCTGGCATTTGTCGATGTTTTCTGGCTCGACGTAGATGCGCAGCGCCACGGTGCGGTCGGTCATGGTGGTGAACGTGTCTTCGACGCACCACAGGTCACCGGCCACCAGTGCAAACAGGTAGGCGGGTTTCTTGAACGGATCTTCCCAGGTCGCCCAGTGCCGACCGTCCTCGCCGGGGCCGCTGGCAATCGGGTTGCCGTTGGACAGCAGCACCGGATAGCTGTGCTGCTCGGCCACCACCGTGGTGGTGAACTTGCTCATCACATCAGGGCGGTCGAGGTAGTAAGTGATCTTACGGAACCCCTCGGCCTCGCACTGGGTGCAAAACATACTGCCGGATTTATAGAGGCCTTCCAGCGCTGTATTGGTTTCCGGATGGATCCGCACAGTGGTATCGACCGTGAACGTCTGGGCCTTGGGCTGCAAGGTCAGGTGGCTGTCATCGAGCTGGTAGTCGCCCTGCCCCAGGTCGGCGTCGTCGAGCTTGATCGACAGCAATTCCAACTGCTGGCCATCGAGCACCAGCGGCGGCAGTCCGGCACCGCGCTCGGGGTTGCGGCGCATCACCAGTTGCGCATGGACCAGGCTGTGGTCCTCGAACAACTCGAAGGTCAGGTGTGTTTCGTCGATCAGGTACTCGGGGGCCTGATAGTCCTTGAGGTAGATCATCTTCGGTTGTTCGGTGCGCATGGGTCGAATCCTTCTACTGATGCACGGCGAGCTGGTAAGCCGTGTATTTACGAATATTGATCACGCCGGTGTCGAAAATCAGGTATTGGCCCTTGATTCCCAACAGCGTGCCCTCGGCGATCGGGTCCTTGTCCAGGTTGAAGCTGACGATCTTGGCCGGGTATTGCTCCACCGGGTAACGGATCTCGATGGGTTCGACGTCCGCTATGGTCTGGATCGCCTGCAAGCCGAATCGTTCCTGAAGGCCCTGCAAGCCCGGGGCGCAGCTTTCGAAGAGGGAATCGCGGATGGCGGGCAAGTCCACCGCCGCCGCGTCGCCCTTGAGCAAGGCGCGCCAGTTGGTCTTGTCCGCCACCTGGCTGCGGAACAGGTCCTCGACGAACCCCGACTGCTGGCGGCTGGCGACCCGCAGGATCGGCAGCGCCTGGCTCGCACCCTGGTCGAGCCAGCGGGTCGGCAACTGCGTGGCGCGGGTGATGCCGACTTTCACGCCCGACGAATTGGCGAGGTAGACCACGTGATCGGTCATGCAGAACTGCTCGCCCCACGCTGGGTCGCGGCAGGTGCCCGCGTCGAAATGGCAGCGCTCGGGGCTCATGATGCACAGGTCGCACTGGGCCAGCTTGGTCATGCAAGGGTAGCAATAACCCTGGCTGAAACTGGTCTTGGTCCGGCGTCCGCAATGGGTGCAGTGGATCGCACCAAGGTATTGCAGGCGAATCGTGCTGCCGATCAACGGATTGACCGGCACCTCGACGTCACCCAGGCGAAAGGCATATTGAACAGTCGGCCCGTCAAGGCGCGCCGACATCTTGCTGATTGCACCGCGGCCAATCTCGATCAATGGATGGCATCCGACTTGAACAGGATATTGGGCACTTCGATGGCTTTGGACTGGCATTCCTGCGGGCCCATGTAGCCGGTGCGCTCTTCCTCGGGCAGGTTCTGGATTTCCCAGGCGATCATCGCCTGCAGCGACAGCTCGCGCTGCTCGGCGGTGAGCTTGTTGCCATCGGCCCATTTACCGATCTCCACGGCCAACTTCAGGCTGCGGTAGATGTCGGGGGTGATGTTCTGGATCATTTCGTTGAAGGAAGACATGGATTCTCCGCGCAATCGCGCATTTTCAAAAGACACAGGCGCCTGTCAAAGAGACATTTTACGGCGAGCGAACAGCCCGCCCAACAGCCCGGTAAAGCAGCCGACGAGCAGCCCACCGACATGGGCCGCGTTGGCGATCTCGCCGAAACCGATAAGCGAAACCAGCCCGGACAGGCACAGCAGCAACCACACCAGCATCATCACCAGCACCCCTCGGGGCAAATGATAGGCCGGGTTCGGTGCGAGCAGTTGGTAGATCCAGCAATGCCCCAGCAGGCCGTACAACACTCCAGACAACCCGCCGAACAGGGTCGGTCCGCTGAAAAAATACTGGCTGAAGTTGGAGACCAGGCTGAACAGCAGCGTCAACCCCAACAGGTTGATGCCACCCTGGCGCGCTTCGATCCGCCGCCCCAGCTCCCAATACCACATGCCATTCATGGCGATGTGCAGGAAGCCGAAGTGAATCAGCATCGGCGTCACCAGGCGCCACCACTGCCCCGCCGCCAGGCTATCGGCCAGCGGTGTGAACTGGATGTACTCGCCGACGACGCGAAACTGGAGAAAGGTCAGCCAGCGCAAGGTTTCAAGATTGTCCCCCAGCAGGGTCACGGCGCTGACGATCAGGCTCAGCAGCAATACCAGGGCCGTCACCGGACTGCGGGTCAGCTGTTGCACGAACCCGGTTCGCCGGGAAGTGCTGCCCTTGTCCGGCAGTTCCAGCTGTTGCTCGGGATCGCCAGCAGGGAATCGCGCATACAACGAGCGCACGTCTTCACTGATCTCGTTCGGCACCCAGAGCACCTGCTCACCCGCCTCTTCACTGACGCGATGGGGGACCTGCATGCGTTGCAGCAGTTTGACGAAACCGCTGAGGTCTACCGCCAGGGGCAGGCGCAGGACCGCGACGACGCTCATTGCACCACCTCCGGTCGCTCGACATCGACCCAGACGAACTTGTGCGGATCCAGGCGGGTTTCCTGGTCGAGGCGATACGCAACGAGCTTGCCATAGAGCACCGCGCTGTAGTCCAGGCACGCCAGGTTCGAGCGGATCGGCGCAGGCTTGCCGCTGCGCCAATAATGGCCGACGAACAACATCGGCTGATCGACGCCATAACGCAGCAGGTTGTTTTTTTCATCCGGGGACAATGGCGTGCGGGCCACAGGTTCTGGCAATGCATCAGGCTGGAACACGATGTCGCCGTAGGTCTGCGGGTTGTCTTCCCAGAACTTGGTGCGGAAGAATGCCCGCGTCAGGCCATCGCCACCCGTCAGGGTCATGCCATGGGGCAGGCGCATGTCGGTGCCGCGCAGCAGGCGGTCGAAGACCGTACAGGCGAAACTGCCGGATTCGGCCGACGCCTGGAGAAAATGCTCGTCGACGCAGCCATTCGGAAACAGGCCACGCAAGGGTTCGATGAGGCCGGCATCCCAGCAAGCGTGCACGACCCGGAAACGGCCGGCATCGACAAACAACGGCAGCTCATAGAACCATTTGAGGAAATCGCGCCACTCGCCAGGGTGCTGCTCGAACTGGCTCAGCGTCTCGTTGAGCAGGCGGGCATGGCGCGGCGTGTGCTCACGCACGTAGCGCTGGCCGCTGCCCGGCAGTGCCGGCGTGCTCCAACCCAGCGCATTGAATTCATGGTTGCCCATGATGCACAGCGCCTGGCCGGCCTGCACCATGTCGTGGACGATGTGCAGCGCCTCGCGAATACGCGGGCCACGGTCGATGATATCTCCGAGGAACACAGCCATGCGCGACGGATGCCGCCAGACCCCGCCCTGCTTGTGGTAACCGAGCCGGTCAAGCAGGTGTTCCAGGGTCAAGGCGCATCCGTGCACGTCGCCGATCAGGTCGTAACTGCGCGCGGGATCGAGCATCAGTCGCCTCCACCCCCCAGACGACTGCCCCAGCCGAGCTTGGTCCGGCAGACTTCGTAGTAGTTGTGATCCAACGGGTGGATCAGGCGCAGCTTCTGGGCCTTTTTGCTGACGGTGATGGTGTCACCTGGCGCGCAGGTGAAATGGTTCTGGCCGTCGCACGATACTTGCGGGTAGATCTGCATATCCTTGGACACGACGATTTTCAGTTCACTGTTGCCATCGACCACGATGGGTCGCCCAGACAAGGTATGGGGGTACATGGGCACAATCACAATAGCGTCGAGCTTGGGATGCATGATCGGCCCGCCCGCCGACAGCGCATAGGCGGTGGAACCGGTGGGCGTCGCGACGATCAGGCCGTCGGCCTTCTGGCTGCAGACGAACTGGCCATCGATGTACAGCTCGAATTCGATCATGCGGGTGGACTTGCCGGGGTGCAGCACCACGTCGTTGAGGGCATCGCCTTGGCCGATGGCCTCGGCGTGACGACGGACCTCGGCTTGCAGCAGGAAGCGGTTCTCCACCAGATAATGGCCGTCCAGTACCTCGGCAACCTTGATTTCCAGCTCGTCCGGGCGGATATCGGTGAGGAAGCCAAGGCTGCCACGGTTGATGCCCAGTACCGGAATGTTGTGCCGCGCCAAGGCCCGGGCGGCGCCCAGCAGGCTGCCGTCGCCGCCGACGACGATGACCATGTCGCAGACTTCGCCGAGCATCTTGCGCGACGATGTCTGCAGACCGTGGCCCGGCAGCACTTCGGCGATGGTGTCTTCGAGGATCACATGCAGGTGCCGCTCCAGGAGGAAGCGTTTGAGACGGCGAACGGTGTCCAGCACCTGTGAACTGCCCAGGCGACCGATGATGCCGATATTGCGAAATTGCTCCATGAGGCTCCTGCGAGGGTCTGCGACGGGCGAAAAATACGATTATGGGCGAAAGCGCTCCGTAGACAAAATTCTTTAAGCCTCCAGCGCAACGGCTATGCTCGCAAGATGATCCTGTTCCCTGAGTTGCTGGACCTGCCCCGCCGCCTGCGCCATCCCGAAGTGCGGGATCTAGCGTGGGTGATCGTCGCCCCACCGATGCTCATCGACACCCCTTGGCCCCAGCGTCATCCGCTGGCGGGCAGCGACTGGGTCCAGCAACCCCATCGATTGGAGCACTGGCTGCGCCAGCTGGACCGCGACAGCTACCCGCTGCTGCAATGCCTGTCCCAAGGTCGGACGCGGCGCCTGGGCCTGTATTACGAAAGGTTGTGGCAGTTTGCCGTGCAACACGCGCCGGGCATCGAACTGATCGCGGCGAACCTGCCGATCCGTCGCGAAGGCCATACGCTGGGGGAACTGGACCTGCTGCTGCGCGATGGCGAAGGTGTGCACCACCTGGAACTGGCGATCAAGCTGTACCTGGGCCCGCAACAGGGCAACGGCCACGACACTGCGCAATGGCTCGGCCCCGGCTGCCATGACCGTCTCGACCGCAAGCTGGCGCACCTGCGCGAGCACCAACTGCCGATTTCAGCCCGCCCGGAAAGTCGTCAGGCCCTGGCTGCGCTGGGCATCGAATCGTTTCGCCCACACCTATGGCTCGGCGGTTATCTGCTCTACCCCTGGCCCGGCGAGGCCGAACCACCGAGCGGCGCGCACCCCAGGCATTTGCGCGGCCGTTGGCTGCATCAACGCGATTGGCCTGGGTTCATCGGCCAACGGCCTCCGGGCCGCTGGCAGCCCCTGCCCCGCGCCGCCTGGCTGGCCCCGGCCCATTATCCGCCGGACCAGGTCTGGACTGCCGCGCAACTGGACGCCTGGCGAACCGCACTCGACCCCATGGCGCCGGCACAACTGATGGTGCGCCTGACGGAAAATGCCGAGGGCGAATGGGAAGAAGCTGAGCGGGCGTTCCTTGTGGCGGATCTTTGGCCGGATGTGCCGGGCAACGGCTAAGCTTTGAAATGCCCTTCTGGGCACCATCGCGAGCAGGCTCGCTCCCACATTTGGAATGCAATTTCCTGTGGGAGCGAGCTTGCTCGCGATTGAGGCCGACGCCATCTAAGGGACAACCGCACAACCAACGCCGGCACCGTCAACACAGATCAAAGCTTCTTGTGCTGCTCGACCCACTTGCTATAGCTATCGATGAACTTCTGCAAAAACGGCCTGACCGAATCCGAGAGGTTGCCCGCTTCGTCGAACGCGGTCCCCGCGCCACTCAGGTAGGCTTCCGGTTGTTGCATGCAGGGCACATCGAGAAACACCAGGGATTGGCGCAGATGATGGTTGGCGCCGAAACCACCCATCGCACCGGGTGAAGCGCTGATCACCGCGCCTGGCTTGCCACTCAGGCAACTCTGGCCGTAAGGGCGCGAGCCAACGTCGATGGCGTTTTTCAGAGGGGCCGGCACCGAGCGGTTGTATTCCGGGGTTACGAACAGCAGCGCGTCGGCGGCGCCTACTTGCTCGCGAAACCTGGCGTAGGCTTGGGGCGGTGTCACGTCAATGTCTTCGTTGTACAGCGGCAGTTCGCCTATCTCGACGATATTCAGCTTGAGGTTGGTTGGCGCCAGCTCCGCCAACGCCAGCGCAATCTTGCGGTTGATCGACGCCTTGCGCAGGCTGCCCACCAAAACGGCAACGTTGTAGACATTACTCATCAGAGGTTCTCGATTGTCGGCTCATAGGAAGCCTGTAGTTATAGATGATCGGCACGACAATTGGACCAATGGAGCGTCGAAAACCTGCCGCACGGACTATTTTTTTCTTGTAGGAAAACTTACCGCGCTCGGCAAAGGTCTACAGAACCGCAAATCGAGTGATCTATTTCCAGAGGTTCTAAGCAATGGCAACAGTACTTGTCGGACAGTTTCATGCGCGGGACGCTGAAGGACGCGTCTATTCTGTGCATGAATTCCAAGAATCAGACCCGTCCCAGGACGGCATTGGCAAGGATGTCATCACCTATAAGCTGGCCATTGGCGATCGAGTCAGCAAGTTGGATGAGGAGAAATTTCTCCTGGTGCAGTCCGGCATCGAACTGATCCGCGAACCCGAACCGCAAATAGCGCTGTAACCCGGTTTCTTGAGCAGAAGTCGCACCCGTAATTGGGTTAGGATTCAGCCTCCCAATGGCTTACCTGCCTAAAACGGACTTCTTGCATGCGTTTACGCCACATCGAAGTGATCCAGGCGCTGCTGCAGACCGGCCACCTCGCAACCGCGGCCGAATGGCTGCAATTGCCGGTGGCCGAAGTCGAGTCGATCCTGCGCGATGCGGAAGCCCAGCTCGGTTTCATGCTGTTTGCCAGCGTTCGCGGACGATTGCAGCCCACCCGCGAAACCCTGGAGTTGCGCGAAGGCATTACGCAGCTTTACGACACCCTCGAGCCAATACAGCGGCTGGCCAGCAGCTTGAAACATCATCAGGCCCCGCCCCTGCGCATCATCTGCACCCCGCCGCTGGCGCAACAGTTGCTGCCCCTGGGCATTGCCGCCCTGCGTCGGCGCCATCCGGATGCGCCTTGCACCCTGCTCAGCGAACCAACCCGCGAAATCGTCAAGAGCCTGTTGCTGCGTGAAAGCGACTTGGGCCTGAGCCTGCACGATCCGGAACACCCGGACATCCAATGCCAGACAATCGCCCAAGGCAAACTGCAATTGCTGGCGCCCCACGGCTGGCTGCAACCTCGGCAGAAATACATTTCAATACAGGACTTGGCGGGCCAGTCGCTGGTGGGGCTTGATGGTCATGACCCGCTGAGCCCGGCATTCGACCACAAGCTCGCGGCGCTGCGCCCCGCACCGGTGATCCAGATTCGTGTGCAGACGCACCAGATGATGCGCGCGATGGTCGAAGCCGGCGAAGGCCTCGCCATCGTCGATCCATTCACCGCCTCGGGCGCCAAGGGCAGCGGGCTGGATATCTGCCCGGTGTCACCAGCCGTTCCGATCTGCCTTTACGCACTGAGCCTGAACGGCGTGCAGCCCTCGCCCACGGTCCAAGCGCTGCTGGAACGAATTACGGAACAAGCCGAGGCGTTGCTGAACCACTGATCGTCATGCCCAGCGGATCGTCGAACAACCGGTACCAGAACAGCGCCACCTCGGCGGTATGCCGATCGATGCCGCGATAGCGCAAATGATCGATCCCGCCGAGCACGTAGCCGCAACGTTCGTAGAGACGGCAGGCACCCAGGTTATTGTTCTGGGTTTCCAACATGATGCCCGGCAGTTTTTTCTTGCGGCTCCAGAACTGGGCCACGTCCAACAGTGCCTTGGCCACCCCATGCCGGCGAGCCGGGGCATGCACCGCCAACTCATCGATATGGGCATAGCCATTCCAGTTGGTGCTGATCACCAGGTGACCCACTGGCTGGTCGTCCAGGTAGGCCATGAAGATTTCGCTGTCGGGGGCATCCCGGAAACTGGCGAATTCTTCAGGATCGATACCGTAGCACTTGCGGTAGGGAACGATCGGCGTCACCGGCCATTGGCTCACCGGCCGGCCGATCTGCGGCGTACCGTAGGCGCTGACGTCAAAACTGAAATCACTGCCCCAGACATACACGGCAAAGCCGTCGTCGACGACGCGTACCGAGAGGCCGGGATGCTTGGGATTCTTGACCGGTTGCATACAGGGAAAGGTCCTCATTCCTTGAGGCAATCAACGGCACAGTGCCATCCATTGCCCTTGCCTCTCGAATCTTCACACATCAAGCGGGTATCCATGGCCTGCCTTGCTTCAGGTTAGAAGGTACTGGCGATTGTCGCGAGAAATGATCGGTATGAACCGTGGATCCGGATCAATTCGCGGCGGCCTGCGCCTCAGCCAGTTGCGTCCACAATGCCGGGGCGCCCGCGGACTTGGCGATCGCTTCCAGACGCGCGGCATGTTCGGCCAGGTCGCTTTCGCTGGCGCGGATGATCCGGGCCGGCTTGCGGTCCGCAGGCAAGCGACGGATTTCGGTCGCCTGGTTGCCCGAACCTTCGCCGGTGCCGTTGCCGTCCGAGGCGTTACCGGCCAGGGACAGGCTGGTCTGCCCGCCGGTCATGGTCAGGTAGACGTCGGCAAGGATTTCGGAGTCGAGCAAGGCGCCGTGCAGCTCACGGCCGGAGTTGTCGACGCCGTAGCGCTTGCACAAGGCGTCGAGACTGTTGCGCTGCCCCGGATGCCGTTCCCGGGCCATCATCAACGTGTCGAGAATAGTGCAGTGCTGGGTGATATCGGCGCGGTCGTGCTGGCCCAACAGGGCGAATTCATTGTTGATGAACCCGACGTCGAACGCCGCGTTATGAATGATCAGTTGGGCGCCCTGGATGAACTCGAAGAATTCATCGGCCACCTCGGCGAAACGCGGCTTGCCCACCAAAAATTCATTGGTGATGCCGTGCACGCCAATGGCACCCTCGTCACTTTCGCGGTCCGGTTGCAGGTAAACGTGGAAATGACGGCCGGTCAGGCGCCGACCCATCAGCTCGACACAGCCGATTTCAATAATCCGGTGACCGTCGGTCACCGGCATGCCGGTGGTTTCGGTATCCAGTACTACAGATCTGTTGGCCATCAGTGTTCAATTCTCAACGGGCAGTCTTGCAAAAGCGCGGATCTTACCATGCTATGAGGTGGGATTAGCCTGGGACCGCTTTTGTGGCGAGGGAGCTTGCTCCCGCTAGGTTGCGCAGCGACCGCCGAAAGGGGCCTGCTTCGCCCGAGGTGGCGGACCGGTCCAGCGGGAGCAAGCTCCCTCGCCACGATTATTTCCATCTGCCAAAAATCAGATCCGGCCGGATCAGGACTGCTTGTAGCCGCGCACCTCATCCACTCCTCGATTGGCCAACTGGTCGGCCCGTTCGTTTCCGTGGTGACCAATGTGGCCACGTACCCATTTCCAGGTAACGTTGTGGCGGTTGACCTGCTCGTCCAGCAGTTTCCAGAGGTCGGCGTTCTTGACCGGTTCCTTCGCCGCCGTCTTCCAGCCGCGCTTCTTCCAGTTCGCCATCCACTCGTTGATGCCTTTCATTACATACTGCGAGTCGGTCACCAGCAGCACGTCGCAAGGACGCTTGAGCTCTTCCAACCCCCGAATGGCGCCCATCAGCTCCATGCGGTTGTTGGTGGTATTGGCTTCGCCGCCCCAGAGCTCCTTTTCCACGCCCTTGCACACCAGCAATGCACCCCAGCCACCCGGGCCAGGGTTGCCCTTGCAGGCGCCATCAGTGAAGAGTTCCACGCTATCGCTCATGCCAATCAATCCAAAAAACAAAAGGCCGCCGCCCAGGGCCGATCAGCGCCCGGAGCCGGATACGGCCAGAACCATCGATAAAGGTATTACGGCTCGATGTGGCGACGGTTGACCTTGGCCATCGGCAAGGGAATCAGCTTGCCCATCGGCTCGCGTCGCGCCTGACGCACCGGGCGCAGCCCGACCGCGATCTTGCGCGCCACCAATAAATAGAAGCCGCCACCGGACAATTGCCAGTCACCCGCCTTGCGCTCCCAGCCAGCCAATCGGGCCTGCCACTTGGGCGACGCAAGCGGCGGACGATAGCACCCGAAGCGGCGTTTCTCCAGCGCGAAACCCAGCAGGTTGAGCCAGTCGCCGACCCGCGAGGCCGAAATGCAACGGGCCTGGCGCAGCGCATCGCTGGCGAATACATGGCGCAATCCCCAACTGCTCCAGGGGTTGATGCCGATGATCAACAGATGCCCACCGGGCCGCACGCTGCTGGCGGCTTCGCGCAACAGCCCATGGGGCGACAGGCAGAAATCCAGGCCGTGCTGCATCACCACCACATCGGCGGCATGCTCGCTCAAGGGCCAGGCCTGCTCCTCGCAAACGATCTCGACGCCCGGCAACGGCGCTCCCAAGCGCACGTTGCGCTGGACCTGAGGCGCCGACGGTGGCGTTTGCGCCGAAGGACCGTAATGCACCAGATAGCCGCCAAAGAACCGGCCCAACTCGTCTTCGAGCATGCGCCGTTCTTCTTCCAGCAGAAATTGCCCGACAGGGCCGGACAGCCACTCACGGGCAGAGCTGATCAATGCCAGCCAGTCAGGATCGGCCTGAGCGAACGCTTCATCGGTCATTGCATTCTCCAACGCGTCAGGAAGTTCTAAGATGCGCCTTTGTTTTGAGCTTGGCGAATTCGACGATGATACAGATCACTGCCCTGCCCGCGTTTAACGATAACTACATTTGGTTGTTACAAGATCACTCGACGCAGACTTGCGCCGTGGTCGATCCAGGCGACGCCGCGCCAGTGCAGGGGTGGCTCGAGGCTCATCCCGACTGGGTCTTGAGCGACATCCTGGTCACCCACCATCACCACGATCATGTCGGCGGTGTCGCCGCGCTGAAAAGCGCGACCGGCGCCACCGTCTACGGCCCGGCCAGCGAAAACATCCCGGCGCGAGACATCGCCCTTAACGACCACGCGAAAGTCAATGTGCTGGGCCTGGACTTCGATGTTTATGCGGTTCCCGGGCACACATTGGGGCATATCGCCTACTACCACCGTGGCCTGCTGTTCTGTGGCGACACGCTGTTCGCCGCCGGTTGCGGACGGCTTTTCGAGGGCACGCCCGAACAGATGCACCACTCCCTGGGCCGCCTCGCCGCGCTCCCTGAAGATACGCTTGTCTACTGCACCCATGAATACACCTTGAGCAATCTGAAATTCGCCGCCGCGGTCGAGCCGTCCAACCCAGACGTTGCCGCCCGCCTGGAGAAAGTCACCCAGCAGCGCAACCAGGGCATCATCACCCTGCCCTCGACCCTGGCTCTGGAAAAACTCACCAATCCGTTTTTGCGCACCGCTGAAACATCCGTTAAACAAAAAGCAGACGAACGGAACGGTCAACCCAACCAGACGGCGAGTGAGGTTTTTGCGGCCTTGAGGGCCTGGAAAGATAAGTTCTAAGGCAGCTACCGATTGATACAAAAATTCTGAATGGTTGACCTGCTGGGGTGCGCTTCCTAGAATCGGCCGACATTTTTGCCCGGAACTTACTTCCAGCCAATGTCGTCATCTATTCGCAGGTCCGTCCAGTCAGACACACTGACCCGCTTGGCCCAGGCCATCGCGGTGGCAGTGTCCGCCACGCTGGCGGGCTGTCAGAGCACCGGCCAGGTGCCACAGAGCGATGCTGCGCATAAGCCGAATGTCGCCGCGCGGGCCAAGCAAAAACCTGTGTGGCTCACGGAAAAGCCTACCCCCCAGGTGCCCCAGGATGTGTGGGAACGCATGCGCCAGGGCTTCCAACTCCAGGAAACCGCCGGCGTCAACCCGCGCATCGAGCAGCAGCGTTTGTGGTTCGCCAGCAACCCTTCATTCCTGGAAAATGCCGGCGAGCGCGGCAGCTTATATATCCACTACATCGTCGAGCGTCTTGAAGAACGCAACATGCCGCTGGAGCTGGCGCTGTTGCCGGTGATCGAAAGCGCCTACAACCCCATGGCCTATTCCCGGGCCAATGCAGTGGGACTGTGGCAATTCATCCCTTCCACCGGGCGCTATTTCAACCTGCGCCAGACCCGCTTCTACGACGGCCGTCGTGACATTACCGCGTCCACCACCGCCGCGATGGACTACCTGACGCGCCTGCACGACATGTTCAACGGTGACTGGTTGCTGGCACTGGCGGCCTATAACGCTGGTGAAGGCACGGTCAGCCGCGCCATCGAGCGCAACGAGAAGCTTGGCCTGCCCACCGACTACTGGAACCTGCCGCTGCCCAGCGAAACACAGGCCTACGTGCCCAAGCTGCTCGCGCTGTCCCAGGTCGTGTTGGCTCCGGACGCCTATGGCGTGAACCTCAACCCGATCGCCAACGAGCCGTACTTCCAGGTCGTCGAGATCAACCAGCGCATGGACCTGTCGAAGGTCGCGGCGGTGGCGAACATCGACGAGGACGAGCTGTTCCAGCTCAACCCGGCCTTCAAGCAGCGCACCACCATCGACGGCCCGCAGCACCTGCTGGTGCCGACCTCCAAGGCGCAACTGCTGACCGCCAGCCTGTCGACCATGCGCCCGGAAGAACTGATCAGCCCTCGCTCGCTCAAGCCAGTCTTCGAGACCGCCGATGACAGCGAAGTGGAAGGCGCAAGGCGCACCTACCGCGTCAAGCGCGGCGACAACCTGGCCCAGATCGCCAAGGCCAACAAGGTCCAGACCAAGGACTTGCAGCGCTGGAACAAGCTCAGCGGCAACAAGCTCAAGGTCGGTCAAACGTTGGTGATGCAGGACGTCAAGGCCACCAAGGCCCGCGGCAAGCGCATCAACACCGTCGTGGCCGCCAAGGGCAAGGAACAAAAGAAGCAGACCCAATACAAGGTCAAGCAGGGTGACTCGCTGTACGTCGTCGCCAAGCGCTTCAATGTCGAAATGCAGCACCTCAAGCGCTGGAACCCGCGCATGGGCAAGGCGCTCAAGCCTGGGCAGATGTTGACGGTCTATTCCCCGCACTAAGCTTATCGATGGCTGAAGGGCTGTGCCCGAGCAGCATTCGTGGCGAGGGAGCTTGCTCCCTCGCCACGAATGCATTCTCGCCCCGGCTTCGCCTAATCTGAGAGGCTTTGGCCCACCGCCTTTTTCCCGCCCATACAAGCTGTTACTGTACAGGCCATAAATGCCCAAGCCGCCTGGATCGGATCCCAGACTTGATACGCCCCCTCCTCCTGCTCCTGATCAGCCTGGCATCGAGCCCTGCCGCCGACGCTACCATCAGCGAAAGCCATGGCTATGCGCAGTTCGGCACGCTGAAATACCCGGCCCGGTTCACCCACTTCGACTGGGTCAACCCGCAAGCGCCCAAGGGCGGCACCTTGCGGATCATGGCGTTTGGCACCTTCGATACCCTCAATCCCTATACATTCAAGGGCAGCAGCCCGGTTTCCACGCCGAACTTCCTGCAATACGGCATCAATGAGCTGAACGAACCGCTCATGGTAGGCACTGGCCAATATGCGCCCTCAGGGGATGAGCCAACGTCGAGTTACGGCTTGATCGCCCAGTCGGTGGAGTACAGCGAGGACCGCAGCTGGGTGGTGTTCAACCTGCGGCCCGAAGCGCGCTTTCATGATGGCGTGCCGATCACTGCCTATGACGTCGCGTTTTCCTACCGAACGCTGCTCAAAGATGGCCATCCGCAATACCGGACCAATTTGCAGGAAGTGCTGCGGGTGGATGTCCTCAACCCGCTGAAAATCCGCTTCGTGTTCAAGCGCTCGGGCAATCCGCTGCTGATCCTGCGCCTGGGTGAGCTGCCGGTGTTGCCGCAACATTATTGGAAAGACCGCGATTTCAAGGCGACCACCTTCGAGCCGCCGTTGGGCAGCGGGCCTTATCGCATCACCAAAGTGCAGCCAGGTCGCCAATTGGTGTTCGAGCGAGTCAAGGACTACTGGGGCAAGGATCTGCCGGTCAATCGTGGCAAGTACAACGTCGATCGAATGGAAGTGGATTTCTACCGAGACAGCGGCGTCGCCTTCGAAGCCTTCAAGGCCGGTGAGTTTGACATCTACATCGAGCACCAGGCCAAGAACTGGGCCAACGGGTACAACTTTCCGGCGGTGAACCGTGGCGATGTGATCAAGGCGCAGATTCCCCACCAGATTCCGACCCAGACCCAGGGCCTGTTCATGAACACCCGGCGCGCCACCTTCGGCGAGGTCAAGGTCCGAGAAGCCCTGGGGTTGATGTTCGATTTCGAATGGACCAACCGCACCCTGTTCAGCGGCGCGTACAAACGAACCCTCAGCTATTACCCCAACAGCGAATTCTCCGCCACTGGCCTGCCCGTCGGCCACGAGTGGCTGTTGCTCAAACCTTACCGTGAACAACTGCCCCCTCGATTACTGACCGAGCCCTTCAGCCTGCCCCAAACCGACGGGCGCGGCATTCCCCGGGAAACCCTGCGCAGGGCCCTTGGCCTGCTGAGGGAAGCCGGCTGGACCCTCAACGGCCAGCACCTGCTCAACGCCGACGGCCAACCCCTGCGCTTCGAGATCCTGCTGGTCAACCCGAACCTGGAGCGCATCCTGCAGCCCTACGTCGAAAACCTGGCCAGCATTGGCATCCAGGCCCGAGTGCGCACAGTGGATCGTGCCCAGTACAAGCAGCGATTGGACCAGTTCGACTTCGACATGATTTTGCTGACCCTGGGCCAGACCCTCAGCCCGGGCCTTGAACAATGGCAGTATTTCCACTCCAGCCAGGTCGGGGTCAAGGGCAGCAAGAACTACGCAGGGATCGCCAATCCGGTGGTTGACCATCTGCTGGAAAAACTGCTCTCCGCCCAGACCCGCGACGAACAAGTCGCCGCCGGCAAGGCCCTGGACCGGGTCCTGCTGTGGCAGCATTACTGCATTCCCAACTGGTATATCAATTACCATCGCCTGGCGTATCGCAACCGGTTCGCCTTTGTCACCACGCCGCCCTACACCCTGGGCCTGAGCGCGTGGTGGCTGAAATCTTCGGAGAAAGATCAATGAAGCCTCTACGCGCCCTGCTTCTGCAGGCCGGCAGTTTGTTATTCGCCGGGCTGGCCTGCGCCGCGCCGCAGCACGCCGTGACCTTGTACAACGAGCCACCAAAGTACCTGGCCAATTTCAAGCATTTCGACTACGTGAACCCCGATGCCCCCAAGGGCGGAATATTCCGTCAGGGTGGCTTTGGCAGCTTCGACAGCCTCAACCCATTCATCAGCAAAGGCGTACCCGCCGATGACATCGGCCTGATCTACGACACCTTGGCCAAGCAAGGCCTGGATGAGCCCTTCACCGAATACGGCCTGGTCGCGGAAAAAATCGAGAAAGCGCCGGACAACGGCTGGGTGCGCTTTTACCTGCGCCCCGAAGCGCGCTTCAACGACGGCCACCCCATGCGCGCCGAAGATGTCGTGTTCAGCTTCGAGACCCTGACCAAGGATGGCGCGCCGATGTTCCGCGGCTATTACAACGATGTGGCCGAGGTCATCGCCGAAGACCCACTCAAGGTTCTGTTCAAGTTCAAGCACACCCATAACCGTGAACTGCCGCTGATCCTCGGCCAACTGCCGGTATTGCCCAAGCATTGGTGGGCCAGCCGCGATTTCAGCAAGGGCAACCTGGAAATCCCCCTGGGCAGCGGGCCCTACAAGGTCACCGAAGTGAAGGCCGGACGTTCGATCCGCTATGAGCGGGTGAAGGATTATTGGGGCAAGGACCTGCCGGTGAACCGCGGTTTCTATAACTTCGACGTATTGACCACCGACTATTACCGCGACAACACCGTGGCGGTGGAAGCCCTCAAGGCCGGACAGTTCGATTACTGGCTGGAAATGACCGCGAAGAACTGGGCCAACGCCTACAACATCCCCGCCGTGACCGAAGGCCGCCTGATCAAGGAACAGATTCCCAACGGCAACCCTACGGGCATGCAAGGCTTCATCTTCAACCTGCGCCGCCCGGTGTTCCAGGATGTACGGGTGCGCCAGGCCCTGAGCCTGCTGTTGGACTTCGAATGGACCAACAAGCAATTGTTCAACGGTGCCTACGCCCGCACCCGCAGCTATTTCGAGAATTCGGAAATGGCCGCCACCGGGTTGCCCGGCGAAGACGAGCTGAAGATTCTCGAACCCTTGCGCGGCAAGATTCCCGAGCAAGTCTTCACCGAAGCCTTCCAACCATCGGTCTGCGACGGCAGCGGCATGATCCGCGACCAGCAACGCAAGGCCTATCAGCTGTTGCAGGAAGCCGGCTGGCGCATCGTCGATGACAAGATGGTCGATGCCCAAGGTAAGCCGGTGGTGCTGGAGTTCCTGCTGGCCCAGACCGAATTCGAACGGGTCCTGCTGCCCTTCAAACGCAACCTGAGTGACCTGGGCATCGAACTGGTGATCCGCCGCGTCGACGTGTCGCAATACATCACCCGCGTGCGCTCGCGGGACTTCGATATGGTGGTGGGCAGCTTTCCGCAATCCAGCTCGCCAGGAAACGAGCAGCGCGAATTCTGGATGTCGGCCGCTGCGGACAAACCCGGCAGCCGCAACACCATGGGCCTCAAGGACCCTGCCGTGGACCAACTGGTGGAACAGTTGATCAACGCTGACTCGCGCAAGAGCCTGGTGGCCCATGCCCGGGCGTTGGACCGGGTCCTGCAATGGGGCTATTACGTAATTCCCAACTGGCACATCAAGACCTGGCGCGTGGCCTACTGGAACCACATCGGCCACCCGAAAGTCACGCCGACCTATGACATCGGCACCACTACATGGTGGGTCAAGCCGGAGGTCAAGCCAGCCGATGAGGTAGAAAAGCAGGTCATCGAGCAGCAAATCGCCGCTCCCGAGAGTGTGGAGTAACCCGATGCTGGCTTATATTTTTCGGCGGCTGTTGCTCATCATCCCGACGCTGTTCGGCATCCTGCTGATCAACTTCGTCATCATCCAGGCCGCGCCCGGCGGCCCGGTGGAGCAGATGATCGCCAAGCTCGAAGGGTTCGAAGGCGCCACCAGCCGCATCGCTGGCGGCGGTGCCGAGGTATCGGTGGCAGGTTCGTCCTCCTACCGCGGCGCCCAGGGCCTGGACCCGGCGCTGGTCAAGGAAATCGAGCGCATGTACGGCTTCGACAAGTCCGCCCCGGAGCGCCTGTGGATCATGATCAAGAACTACGCCCGCCTGGACTTCGGTGACAGTTTCTTCCGCGACGCCAAGGTCATCGACCTGATCAAGGAAAAGATGCCCGTGTCCATCTCCCTCGGGCTATGGAGCACACTGATCATGTACCTGGTGTCCATTCCCCTGGGGATCGCCAAGGCGACGCGGCACGGCAGTCATTTCGATGTGTGGACCAGTTCGGCGATCATCGTCGGCTATGCGATCCCGTCGTTCCTGTTTGCCATCCTGTTGATCGTGGTGTTTGCCGGCGGCAGCTATTTCGACTGGTTCCCGCTGCGTGGGCTGACATCCAACAACTTTGATGAACTGACCCTGGGCGGCAAGATCCTCGACTATTTCTGGCACCTGGCCTTGCCAGTGACCGCGCTGGTGATCGGCAACTTCGCCACCATGACGCTGCTGACGAAGAACAGCTTCCTCGATGAAATCAACAAGCAATATGTGGTCACCGCCAAGGCCAAGGGCCTGACCCGCAACCGCGTGCTGTATGGCCATGTGTTTCGCAACGCAATGTTGTTGGTGATCGCCGGCTTTCCTTCGGCCTTCATTGGCATTTTCTTCACCGGCTCGCTGCTGGTGGAAGTGATCTTCTCCCTCGACGGCCTGGGCCTGATGAGTTTCGAAGCCGCGATCAACCGCGACTACCCCGTGGTATTCGGCACACTGTTCATCTTCACCTTGCTGGGGCTGGTGGTGAAATTGATTGGCGACCTGACCTACACCTTCGTCGATCCGCGCATCGATTTCGAAAGCCGGGAGCATTGAGATGAACCTGTCCCCTCTCAATCGCCGCCGTTTCGAACTGTTCAAGGCCAACAAGCGCGGCTGGTGGTCGCTGTGGCTGTTCCTGGTGCTGTTCGTGCTGAGCCTGGGCGCCGAGCTGATCGCCAACGACAAACCGCTGGTGGTGCATTACGACGGCGGCTGGTATTTCCCAGCCCTAAAGCGCTACCCCGAGACCACCTTTGGCGGCGAATTCCCGCTGGAGGCCAACTACAAGAGCCCGTACATCCGTGAGTTGCTGGCCGCCAAGGACGCCTGGGTGGTGTGGGCACCGATTCCGTTCAGCTACCAGAGCATCAACTACGACCTGAAAGTCCCGGCACCGGCGCCACCCTCCTCGGTGAACTGGCTCGGTACCGATGACCAGGGGCGCGATGTGCTGGCGCGGGTGATCTACGGTTTTCGTATCTCGGTGCTGTTTGCCCTGACGCTGACGTTGCTCAGCTCGATCATCGGGGTGATCGCCGGTGCCCTGCAGGGTTTCTACGGGGGCTGGGTGGACCTGGCCGGCCAGCGCTTCCTGGAGATCTGGTCCGGGTTGCCGGTGCTGTACCTGCTGATCATCCTCGCCAGTTTCGTCCAGCCCAACTTCTGGTGGCTACTGGGCATCATGCTGCTGTTTTCCTGGATGAGCCTGGTGGACGTCGTGCGCGCCGAGTTCCTGCGCGGCCGCAATCTGGAATACGTGCGCGCCGCTCGGGCATTGGGCATGCAGAACGGCGCGATCATGTTCCGCCACATCCTGCCCAACGCCATGGTCTCGACCATGACGTTCATGCCGTTCATCCTCACCGGCGCCATCGGCACCCTCACCGCCCTGGATTTCCTCGGCTTCGGCCTGCCGGCGGGCGCGCCTTCCCTGGGCGAGCTGGTAGCCCAGGGCAAGTCCAACCTCCAGGCGCCGTGGCTGGGCATCAGCGCGTTCGCCGTACTGGCGATCATGCTGAGCCTGCTGGTGTTCATCGGCGAGTCCGCTCGCGATGCCTTCGATCCGAGGAAGTGAAATGAACCAGGACAATCTGATCGAAGTACGCGACCTGGCGGTGGAGTTCGTCGTCGGCGAACGCCGCCAGCGGGTGGTCGAAGGCGTCAGCTTCGACATCAAGCGAGGCGAAACCCTGGCCCTGGTGGGCGAAAGCGGTTCGGGCAAGTCCGTGACGGCCCACTCCATCCTGCGCTTGCTGCCCTATCCGCTGGCCCATCATCCCACCGGAACCATCCAGTACGCGGGCCAGGACCTGCTGGGCCTGAAGGAAAAAACCATCCGCCATATTCGCGGCAACCGGATCGCGATGATTTTCCAAGAGCCGATGACGTCGCTGAATCCCTTGCACTGCATCGAAAAACAGCTCAACGAAGTGCTCGGCATCCACAAGGGCCTGACTGGCAAGGTCGCTACCCGCCGCTCCCTTGAACTGTTGGAGCTGGTCGGCATTCCTGATCCGCACAAGCGCCTCAAGGCCCTGCCCCATGAACTGTCCGGTGGCCAGCGGCAACGGGTGATGATCGCCATGGCCTTGGCCAATGAGCCGGAACTGCTGATCGCCGACGAACCGACCACCGCGCTGGACGTCACCGTGCAGCTGAAAATCCTCGAACTGCTCAAGGATTTGCAGGCACGCCTGGGCATGTCGCTGCTGCTTATCAGCCACGATTTGAACCTGGTGCGAAGAATTGCGCACCGCGTATGTGTCATGCAGCGCGGTTGCATCGTCGAACAGGCATCGTGCGCAGAGTTGTTCCGCGCGCCGCAACATCCGTACACTCGGGAATTACTGGCCGCCGAGCCCAGCGGCAACCCGGCAAACAACGTCGTCGGCCCGCCGCTGTTGCAGGTCGAGGACCTGAAAGTCTGGTTCCCGATCAAGAAAGGCGTGTTCAAGCGTACGGTGGATTACATCAAGGCGGTGGACGGAATCCGCTTCAGCCTGCCCCAGGGCCAGACCTTGGGCATCGTCGGCGAAAGTGGTTCCGGAAAGTCGACCCTGGGGCTGGCGATCTTGCGGTTGATCGGCAGCCAGGGCGCGATCCGCTTCGAGGGCCAGCAGCTCGACTGCCTGTCACAGCAGCAGGTCCGGCCGCTGCGCCGGGAGATGCAAGTGGTGTTTCAGGACCCGTTCGGCAGCCTGAGCCCACGGATGTGTGTGAGCCAGATCGTCGGCGAAGGGTTGCGGATCCACAAGATCGGCACCCCGGCAGAACAGGAACAAGCGATAATCGCGGCATTGAAGGAGGTAGGCCTGGACCCGGAAACCCGGAACCGCTACCCCCATGAATTTTCCGGAGGGCAACGGCAGCGCATCGCCATTGCCCGGGCCCTGGTGCTCAAGCCGGCGTTGATTCTGCTGGATGAGCCGACGTCGGCCCTGGACCGTACCGTGCAACGCCAGGTGGTGGAGCTGTTGCGGTCGCTGCAAACCAAGTACAACCTGACGTACCTGTTTATCAGCCATGACCTGGCTGTCGTCAAAGCGCTGAGCCACCAGCTGATGGTGGTCAAGCATGGCCAAGTGGTCGAACAAGGTGATGCCCGCAGCATATTCGCCGCGCCGCAACACCCCTATACACAGCAGTTGCTGGAGGCCGCCTTCCTGGCCCCAACAACTGCCGAATAACCTGAAAGAGGAGCAACACATGGGTTTTCTCGCCGGTAAGCGCGTACTGATCGTCGGTGTCGCCAGCAAGCTGTCCATCGCATCCGGCATCGCTGCCGCCATGCATCGCGAGGGCGCTGAGCTTGCCTTCACTTATCAGAACGACAAACTCAAGGGTCGTGTCGAAGAGTTCGCGCAAGGCTGGGGTTCGAGCCCGGAGCTGTGCTTCCCATGCGACGTGGCCAGCGATGAAGAAATCGCCAAGGTCTTCGAAGAACTGAGCAAGAAGTGGGATGGCCTGGACTGCATCGTGCACTCCGTGGGCTTCGCCCCGGGCGACCAGTTGGACGGCGACTTCACCGAAGCCACCACCCGCGAAGGCTTCCGCATCGCCCACGACATCAGCGCCTACAGCTTCGTGGCCCTGGCCAAAGCCGGCCGCGAAATGATGAAAGGCCGCAACGGCAGCCTGCTGACCCTGTCGTACCTGGGCGCCGAGCGCACCATGCCGAACTACAACGTCATGGGGATGGCCAAGGCCTCCCTGGAAGCGGGCGTTCGCTACCTGGCCGGCTCCCTGGGCCCGGACGGCACCCGCGTGAACTGCGTATCGGCCGGCCCGATCCGCACCCTCGCCGCTTCCGGCATCAAGAATTTCCGCAAGATGCTGGCCGCCAACGAAGCGCAAACCCCGCTGCGTCGCAACGTCACCATCGAAGAAGTCGGCAACGCCGGCGCCTTCCTGTGCTCTGACCTGGCGTCGGGCATCAGCGGTGAAATCATGTACGTGGACGGCGGCTTCAACACCACCGCCATGGGCAACATCGAAGAGTAATCTTCGCGTTGCAACAAAAACGCCGCTTGGCCTGGAAAGGTCAAGCGGCGTTTTTTTGCTCTGCACGTTATCTGTGGAAGCGAACTTGCAACCCAGTCCAGACCCGCACCGATCTCGAACGGGCATTTTTGGGCGCAGGCGAATACACTCAGGCACAGCCAACAAAACAGGACATCGACCGATGAAGCCCGCCAACCATGACGCTGCCCCACGTTTCTGGCACGACGCGGCGCTGCCTTTCATCGAAGCCCGGGCCATCGCCGATGGGCGCAAGGTCTGTTATTCGCGTCACTCCCACGACCATTTCTCGATCGGTGCGATCACTGCCGGGCGCAGCACGTATCTGCATGAGCAGTCGAGCTTCCAGGTCGGGGGTGGCACGGTGGTGCTGATGAATCCTGGCGACGTCCACGCCTGCAATCCCATCGACAATCAACCCTGGTCCTACGTGATGCTGTATGTCGATACCCAATGGCTAAGGGACCTGCAACGGCGGATCGGCTTTGATCCGTCCATGGAGTTCCAGGCGTTCGACACCACCCACAGCCGCGATGCCGCGCTTTTCTCCGGCCTGTGCGAGCTTTACGAAATACTGGTGGATGAACAGGTCGATACCCGCGCCAAAAAAGATGCCGTCGAGGCGTTTTTCACCGACCTCCAGCATCGGCTCAATCCGGCCGGGCGCCCGGACCGGGGCAGTCACCCTGCTTTGATGCGGGCCGCGCAGTTCATCCATGACCATTGCACCGAAGCCCTTAAGCTCGAGGATATCTGCGCGTTTGCACAGCTCTCGCCGTCCTACTTGAGCCGGGCCTTCAAGCGTCACTACGGTATGACGCCCCACGCTTTCCTGATCAATCGCCGGATCCAATTCGCCCGTCGCCAATTGCGCGAGGGCAAGTTGATTGCCGATGTCGCGCTGCAAAGCGGTTTTGCCGACCAGGCGCATTTCCAACGGGCATTCAAGCAACACCTGGCCGCCACGCCCGGGCAATACCGAGGCTGACACTGCCCCGTCCCGTGGCGAGGGAGCTTGCTCCCGCTGGGCTACGGAGTAGCCCTCGATTCCAAGCGACCGCTGCGCAGTCGAGCGGGAGCGAGCTCCCTCGTCCCGACAGCGCTCCAACCCCAAGGACGGGTTGCTCACGGCAACAACAGATACACCGCGCTCGCCACCAGCAACGCCGCCATGGCCCGATTGAACAGGCGCATGGTCACCGGATTCCCCAGCCAGGTACGCAGGAAGCTGCCGGCGTATGCCCAGCAGCCCACGGACAGGTAGCAGATCACCAAATAGATCGCCGCGAACTGCCACACCAGCGATGCCTCGCCATCGGCGACGAAAGCGCCCATCCCCGCCACGCAGGCCAGCCAGGCCTTGGGGTTGAGCCACTGCATCAGTGCGCCGTAGATCATCGACGGCGCGCGCCCTTCGTCCCGCTCACCCAGCTCGCCGTTGTCCATCGCCAGCTTCCAGGCCATGAACAACAGGAACGCCACCCCCGCCAGTTGCACCACGCGGGTGAGCCCTGGCCAGCGCTGCAAGACTTCGTGCAACCCCAACCCCATCAAGACCAGCAGCAGGACAAACCCCAGGGTGGCGCCGGCGACGTGGCGCAAGGTGGCGCGCAAACCGTACCGTGCGCCGGAACTGAGGGCCACGATATTGACCGGGCCCGGCGTAATGGACGCGACCAGCGCAAAGGTCGCCATGGATAATATCAAGCTCATCACATATCTTCTTCGTTTGAGGAAAGAGGCCCCAAGTTAAACGGGTTGCCCGCACGGGTATTGAAGAAAACTGCCTTCGTCATCAAGCACGCCCGCTTCTTTTTTTACGCAAACTTTACGCGCTGACCGACTCGCCAAATCGATACTGTGCAGCTTTTGAATCAGGCGTTATCCATGTCCATAGCGGTTCTGCGTCTCATCGGTTTCATCCTTGGGATTTTCCTGATCACCCTCGCGGTCAGCATGGCGATTCCGCTGTTCACGCTGATGTTCTACGAGCGCAACGATGACTTGTCGGCGTTTCTCTGGTCGAGCCTGATCACTTTTGTCTGCGGTGTGGCACTGGTCGCCCGTGGAAGACCGGAACAGGCCCAGATGCGGCCCCGGGAAATGTACCTGCTGACCACCGCCAGTTGGGTATTCGTCTGTGCGTTCGCCGCCCTGCCAATGGTGCTCATTCAGCACATCAGCTACACCGATGCGTTTTTCGAGACCATGTCCGGCATCACTACCACCGGCTCGACCATCCTGACCGGTTTGGACACGGCATCGCCCGGCCTGTTGATATGGCGCTCGATGCTGCACTGGCTTGGTGGAATCGGCTTTATCGGCATGGCCGTGGCGGTCCTGCCGTTATTGCGGGTCGGTGGCATGCGGCTGTTCCAGACCGAATCTTCGGATTGGTCGGAGAAAGTCACGCCGCGCTCGCATGTCGCGGCCAACTACATCCTGTGGATCTACGTAGGCTTGACCGCGCTCTCGACGTTGGCGCTGTGGCTTGCCGGCATGACGCCTTTCGAGGCGATCAACCATGCGATGTCGCTGATTTCCACCGGAGGATTCTCCACCTCCGATGCGTCCCTCGCCCATTGGCCGCAACCGGCGGTCCATTGGGTGTCGGTGGTGGTCATGATGGCGGGGGCGCTGCCCTTCACGCTGTATGTGGCGACATTGCGAGGCCACCGGCGCGCCTTGCTCAAGGACCAGCAAGTCAGGGGATTCATAGGCTTTCTGGTGGTCACCTGGCTCGCGGTCGGCACCTGGCTGAGCCTGAACAGCGACCATGCATGGTGGGACGCGGTCCGTATCGTCGCGGTCAACGTCACCTCCGTGGTCACAACCACTGGCGTGGCCCTGGGGGACTACACGTTGTGGGGCAGCTTCGCCCTGCTGCTGTTCTTTTACCTGACGTTCGTCGGCGGCTGTTCGGGGTCCACGGCCGGGGGCCTGAAGATCTTTCGGTTTCAGGTCGCCAAGGTCCTGTTGATGGGCAGCTTGAAGCAATTGATCCACCCCCGGGCGGTGATCCAGAAGAAGTACAACAACCACCCCATCGACGAGGAAATCGTTCGCTCGCTGCTGACGTTTTCGTTCTTCTTCGCGATCACCATCGGCGCCATCGCCCTGGGCCTCGCGCTGATCGGCCTGGATTGGACGACCGCCTTGACCGGCGCCGCCACCGCCGTGTGCAACGTCGGCCCGGGCCTGGGCAATATCATCGGCCCGGCCGGCAACTTTTCGACCCTGCCGGACGCGGCGAAATGGCTGCTGACCCTCGGCATGCTGCTGGGACGCCTGGAGATCCTGACGGTGCTGGTGTTGTTCACGCCAGTGTTCTGGAAATATTGATATCGGCAAATTCACTGTCGATTTTTCGGTGGAGGGCTTTGGGCCACGGTTCTATGCTCCTCCCATGAACCTACAAGACTCGCTGCTCCCGCCCCACGCCGAAATGGTCCGCGCCATGCTCGAACGAGACACCGCCTACGAGGGGGTGTTTTTCACCGCGGTCAAGACCACCGGCATTTTCTGTCGTCCCAGCTGCACGGCACGCAAGCCGAAGCCGGAGAACGTGGAGTTCTTCGCCCACGCCGACGAGGCCATGTCGGCCGGCTATCGAGCCTGCCTGCGCTGCAAGCCATTGGATGCCGCGGCCATCGCACCGGCCTGGATCCAGGCGCTGCTCATGGCCGTGGATGCCGGGCCCGACGTGCGCTGGACCGATGCGCTTCTGCACGAACAGGGCATCGAACCGCTGAAGCTGCGCCGCTGGTTCAAACAGCATTTCGGCATGACTTTTCACGCCTACCTGCGGACCCGGCGCCTGGGCATCGCCTTGGGCGGAATCAAGGAAGGCGCCTCGATCGACAACGCCGCGTTCGATTCCGGCTATGAATCCCTGAGCGGTTTTCGTGATGCGTTCGTGAAGTCTTTTCATATCACCCCCGGCCGCGCCGGCCTCAGCGAACCGTTGCTGTTCACCCGACTGACAACCCCTCTGGGGCCGATGCTGGCCATGGCCGAACGTCGCGGACTGGTGCTGCTGGAATTTCTCGACCGCCCGGCCTTGACCAAAGAATTGGAAGAACTGCAGCAACGCTACGGCTACACGGTCGCCCCGGGGCATAACGCTCATTTGCAACAGATCGAAACCGAACTGGCGGATTATTTCGCCGGCAAACAAACGACTTTCCACGTGCCGCTGCACATGCCTGGCAGCGCCTTTGCAGTCCGGGTCTGGGCCGAACTGCAAAAGATCCCCTATGGCGAAACCCGCAGCTACGGCGCCGTCGCCTGCGCCCTGGGCAGCCCTGGCGCCAGCCGCGCGGTGGGCTTGGCCAACGGGCAGAATCGCCTGGCGATCGTCATTCCCTGCCATCGGGTGATCGGCGCGGACGGCGCGCTGACCGGTTACGGTGGCGGCCAGCCGCGCAAGGCGTTTCTGTTGCGGCTGGAAAAAGCCGCGGTGCAGGTTTCGTTGCCCTTGGCGTTTTGATCAGCCCCGAACAGAGATCCGGATGAGCGCGCCTTACGACGAAGCGAGTACTTTCCTGGCCAATCTTGACGAAGACTGGCGGCGTCACATCGCGTCCGTCGGCCCGTGCCTGCTGCAACCCAAGCCGGCCCGCGATCCCTATGAGGCACTGGTGCGGGCGATTGCCTACCAACAACTGCACGCCAAGGCCGGGGACGCCATTCTCGGGCGGCTTGTCGCGCTGTTTGCCCCCGCCGCGTTTCCCGCCCCCGAACAACTGTTGGCAACAGACAGCACGCTACTGCGCAGTTGCGGATTCTCCGCGAGCAAGCTCGCGACCCTCCAGGGCATCGCCCAGGCGACACTGGATGGAATCGTGCCGGATTACGCCACGGCCCGGGCCATGGACGATGAAGCACTGATCGAGCGCCTGGTCAGCCTGCGCGGCGTCGGGCGCTGGACCGTGGAGATGCTGTTGATCTACAGCCTGGAACGAGTGGATGTCTTGCCGGCGGATGACTTTGGGGTTCGCGAAGGATATCGACGGCTAAAAGGTCTGGAGACTCAGCCGAATCGCCGGCAGATCATCGCTATCGGCCAGGCCTGGAGTCCTTATCGGACGGTGGCGGCTTGGTATTTGTGGCGGGTGCCCAAAATCAAGTCCGCATGATCATTCATCGCCGGCAAGCTCTTCCACTGGCGTCGGCGCATCAACTCAAAAGTTGAGAACATCACCCCATCGAGGTTGTCCAGATTATTCAGTCCCTAACCGGAGGTCCCCCCATGCACCTCGAAGGATCCTGCCACTGCGGCGCCGTTTCGTTCAGCCTGGACAGCACCCATCCCTACCCTTACCAGCGCTGCTATTGCTCGATATGTCGCAAGACCCAGGGCGGCGGCGGTTTTGCGGTCAACCTGGGGGGCGATGCGAAAAGTCTCAAGGTGCAAGGCCGCAAGCACATCACGGTCTACCATGCGCGACTCAAGGATGAAGGCGATAAACGCGCCCATCGCAGCAGCGCCGAACGGCATTTCTGTTCGCTTTGCGGTTCGGGGTTGTGGTTGTTCAGCCCCGAGTGGCCGGAGCTGATCCATCCGTTTGCCTCAGCCATCGACACGCCGTTGCCGGTACCGCCGGAGCACACCCACCTGATGCTGGGTTCCAAGGCGCCGTGGGTGGAAGTCGAGGCGCATCCGGGCGACCAGCAGTTCGAGGTATATCCCGAGGAATCGATTGCCCAGTGGCATGAACGGTTGGGTTTGACCCGTTAGGCCGGCACGCCGCTGTGAAACCGGAACTCCCCATCCGGCGACTCGATCAGCTCGCGCTCGGCCTCGCGAACCTTGTCGATCACCTGGGCGATGTCCTTGGCGTCTCCATACTGATAAGCCAGCTTCAGATAACCCTGGAAGTGCCGGGCCTCACTTTTCAGCAAGCCGAAATAGAATTTGCCGAGTTCCTCGTCCAAATGCGGCACCAGCGCCTCGAATCGCTCGCAGCTGCGGGCTTCGATGAAGGCGCCGACCACCAGGGTGTCCACCAGTTTCACCGGCTCGTGGCTGCGCACCACTTTGCGCAAGCCCGAGGCATAGCGCCCGGCAGAGAGCTGGCGAAGACCTACCTTGCGTTTTTTCATCAGGCGCATGACCTGCTCATGATGCACCAGCTCTTCCCGGGCCAGGCGCGACATCATGTTGATCAAATCTACATGGGAATGGTACTTGGCGATCAGGCTCAGGGCGGTGCTGGCGGCCTTGAACTCGCAGTTCTTGTGGTCGATCAGCAGCGTTTCCTGATCGGCCAGCGCAGCCTGGACCCAGGCATCGGGGGTGCGGCAGCCGAGGAACTCGTGAATTTCGGGAAGGATCATGTGGCTCACGGAAAAGGTAGTCGAGCAAAGGGCGCCGATTATACCGGCCTGCCTCCAGACCACCAGTCACACCGATTGATATGCATCAAGTCGACGCGTCATCCATAGCAACTATAGTTGAGCAACGCCATGCCTCTTTATTGCTGGAGACGCCGATCATGCAAGCCATTCGCAGCATCCTGGTGGTCATCGAACCCGAACATTCGGAAAGCCTTGCGCTCAAGCGCGCCAAATTGATCGCCGGAGTAACCCAGGCTCATCTGCATCTGCTGGCATGCGACAAACACCACGATCATGCCGGCCTGCTCAGCGTGCTGAAAAGCGCATTGCTGGCCGACGGCTATAGCGTCACCACCGAACAGGCCTGGAACGAAAGCCTCTACGAAACCATCATCGACGTGCAGCAGGCCGAAGGCTGTGGCCTGGTCATCAAGCAACACTTCCCGGACAGCCCATTGAAAAAAGCCCTGCTGACCCCGGCGGACTGGAAGTTGCTGCGCCATTGCCCGACTCCGGTGCTGCTGGTCAAGACGTGCGGTTCCTGGAAAGACCGGGTCATCCTGGCGGCAGTCGATGTCGGCAATGCCGATGGCGAGCATCGTCACCTGCACTCGACCATCATCGATCACGGCTATGACATTGCCCTCCTGGCCAAGGCGCACCTGCATGTAATCAGCGCCCACCCGTCACCGATGCTCTCGTCGGCCGACCCGACCTTCCAGCTCAAGGAAACCATCGAAGCGCGTTATCGCGAACAATGCCGGGCGTTCCAGGCCGAGTTCGACATCGATGACCAGCATCTGCACATCCAGGAAGGCCCGGCGGACGTATTGATTCCCTACATGGCCCACAAGCTTCAGGCCGCGGTCACCGTGATTGGCACCGTGGCGCGCTCCGGCTTGTCAGGCGTGTTGATCGGCAACACCGCCGAAGCCGTGCTCGATGCGCTGGAAAGCGATGTGCTGGTGCTCAAGCCACAGGAAGTCGAAGACCACCTGGTGGAGTTGGCGTACAAGGGTTGAGGCTTTGTGGATTCAGCCGAGTTTCCGTGGCGAGGGAGCTTGCTCCCTCGCCACAAAAGCTATCTGGTCCGAATGACAGGCTGTCAGCCGTCCATCGCATCCTTGAGGAACCCCGGCGCGATATAACGTTGGTAATGCGCTTCGGACAGGAGGAAGAATTCCCGATCAATGGCATCTCGCAGGTCCGGCAGGTCCCAATCGCGAAACTCCGGCAACAGGACCATGCCGTACGCTTCCAGGTTATTGATCACCCGCGCGCCCCGGGCGATCAGTTGATAGGCCCAGCAATATTCCGATTGGTGCGGCACGAAGCGGATCTTGCGCGCCTCCAGTTGCTGACGCAGCAACGCCGGGTCGAAAACCTCCAGCTTCGCCACCATTACCTGCACCAGCAGTTGCTCGAGCCGCATCCACACCGCGCGTTTTTCTTCCTCGTTGTAGCCGTTCCAGTGGATCACTTCATGGTGGAACCGCTTGCAGCCACGGCAGACCAGATCACCGTAGACAGTGGAACAGAGGCCGACGCAGGGGGTCTTGATGAGCTGGTTGGGCATAAGGCAACGCACACGCAAAAACAGGACAGACGGGCATGTTAGCCCTTTGTCTAAGATTGATCACCCCTCAAACCTGGAAGCCCAACTTACCTTTAATTTTTTTTTCCCGTAGAATCAGCCAGCCTTTTAAGGCGCCAATGTCCGTTAGAAGCTGTTTTCAAAGCGTCACGAGCACAGTCGTTCCTTCAGAGCGGTGTTGGCGAAGGGTCTTTCCAGCGGGGAAAGCCCAACGCCAACCCTCATCAGCTCCCCGTTCTGCAGGCGTAAAACTTTGAAAGCAGCTTCTGTGAGGAACTCCGTCAACTCTGGCGTGGAGGCCCAAAAAGCCCCTGTCGCGCATGAGTGCCGTGAGTTTCTGGATGAGCGTCCCGGACACCCATTTGGGACCACTGATGAGGGTAATAACTGTGCTTGAAGCCTACCGCAAACATATCGAAGAGCGTGCAGCCCTGGGTATCGTTCCCCAGCCGCTTAACGCCGAACAAACCGCAGGCCTGATCGAGCTGCTGAAGAATCCTCCGGCTGGCGAAGAAGCCTTCCTCGTTGACCTGATCACCAATCGTGTTCCGCCAGGCGTCGACGAAGCCGCCTACGTCAAGGCCGGCTTCCTGTCCGCCCTGGCCAAGGGCCAGGCCCAATCCCCTCTGTTGGACAAGAAGCGCGCTGTAGAACTGCTCGGCACCATGCAGGGTGGCTACAACATCGTGACCCTGGTCGAGCTGCTGGACGACGCCGAGCTGGCGCCAGTCGCCGCCGAAGAACTCAAGCACACCCTGCTGATGTTCGACGCCTTCCACGACGTGGCTGAAAAAGCCAAGAACGGCAACGTTCACGCCAAGGCCGTGCTGCAATCCTGGGCTGACGGCGAGTGGTTCAAGAAGCGCCCGGTGCTGGCCGACAAGATCAGCCTGCGCGTGTTCAAGGTCACCGGCGAAACCAACACCGACGACCTGTCCCCTGCCCCGGACGCCTGGTCGCGTCCTGACATCCCGCTGCACGCCCTCGCCATGCTGAAAATGGCCCGTGACGGCATCGTTCCGGACGAGCAAGGCAAGACCGGCCCGATGAAGCAGATCGAAGAAATGCGCGGCCAGGGCTTCCCGATCGCCTACGTCGGCGACGTGGTGGGTACCGGCTCCTCGCGTAAATCGGCCACCAACTCGGTGCTGTGGTTCTTCGGCGACGACATTCCCTACGTGCCGAACAAGCGCGCAGGCGGTTTCTGCTTCGGCAGCAAGATCGCACCGATCTTCTACAACACCATGGAAGATGCCGGCGCACTGCCGATCGAGTTCGACGTGTCGAACATGAACATGGGCGACGTGATCGACCTGTACCCGCACGCCGGCAAAGTCTGCAAGCACGGCACCGACGAAGTCATCACCACCTTCGAAATGAAGACCCCGGTGCTGTTGGACGAAGTCCGCGCTGGTGGCCGCATTCCGCTGATCATCGGCCGTGGCCTGACCGAGAAGGCTCGCGCCGAACTGGGCCTGCCACCGTTCGACCTGTTCAAGAAGCCTGAAGCGCCTGCTGAAAGCACCAAGGGTTTCACCCTGGCGCAGAAGATGGTCGGCAAGGCTTGCGGCCTGGCAGAAGGCCAAGGCGTTCGTCCTGGCACCTACTGCGAACCGAAAATGACCACCGTGGGTTCCCAGGACACCACAGGTCCCATGACCCGTGACGAACTGAAAGACCTGGCGTGCCTGGGCTTCTCGGCTGACCTGGTGATGCAGTCCTTCTGCCACACCGCGGCCTATCCAAAGCCGATCGACGTCACCACCCACCACACCCTGCCTGACTTCATCATGACCCGCGGCGGCGTTTCCCTGCGTCCGGGCGACGGCATCATCCACTCGTGGCTCAACCGCATGCTGCTGCCAGACACCGTGGGCACCGGTGGCGACTCGCACACCCGTTTCCCAATGGGCATCTCGTTCCCGGCCGGTTCCGGCCTGGTCGCGTTCGCCGCTGCCACCGGCGTCATGCCGCTGGACATGCCGGAATCGATCCTGGTGCGCTTCAAAGGCAAGATGAAACCTGGCATCACCCTGCGTGACCTGGTTCATGCCATTCCTTACTTCGCTATCCAGAACGGTCTGCTGACCGTCGAGAAGAAAGGCAAGAAAAACGCCTTCTCCGGCCGCATCCTGGAAATCGAAGGCCTGGAAGGCTTGACCCTGGAGCAGGCGTTCGAGTTGTCCGACGCCTCGGCCGAACGTTCGGCTGCCGGTTGCACCATCAAGCTGTCGAAAGAGTCGATCACCGAGTACCTGCAGTCCAACATCACCTTGCTGCGCTGGATGATCGGCGAAGGCTACGGCGATGCGCGTACCCTGGAACGTCGCGCGCAAGCGATGGAAGCCTGGATCGCCAACCCGCAACTGATGGAAGCCGATGCCGACGCCGAATACGCCGAAGTCATCGAAATCGATCTGGCCGACATCAGCGAGCCTGTGCTCTGCGCGCCGAACGACCCGGACGACGCCCGTCTGCTGTCCAGCGTTGCTGGCGAGAAGATCGACGAAGTGTTCATCGGTTCGTGCATGACCAACATCGGTCACTTCCGCGCTGCCGGTAAACTGCTGGATCAGGTCAAGGGTCAGCTGCCAACCCGTCTGTGGCTGTCGCCACCGACCAAGATGGACGCTCACCAACTGACCGAAGAAGGCTACTACGGCATCTACGGCAAGGCCGGTGCTCGGATGGAAATGCCAGGCTGCTCGCTGTGCATGGGTAACCAGGCACGCGTCGAGCCGAACTCCACCGTGGTGTCGACTTCGACCCGTAACTTCCCGAACCGTCTGGGTGACGGCGCGAATGTCTATCTGGCCTCGGCCGAACTGGCATCCGTAGCGTCCATCCTGGGTCGCCTGCCGACCGTCGAGGAGTACATGGAATATGCCGGCAAGATCGACAGCATGGCAGCGGACGTGTACCGCTACCTGAGCTTCGACCAGATCGCCGAGTTCCGTGAAGCGGCTGCAAACGCCAACATCCCGGTCGTCCAAGCGTAACGCTTAAGACGCCCGCCTAAAAACGCCGCCCCTCTCACGAGGGGCGGCGTTTTTTTATGCCTGGGATTTCACTGTCGGATGAAACTGTGGGAGCGGGCTTGCTCTCACAGGGATTGAGCATGAACACAAATTTTGAGAACACCCCAAAACCAATGTGGGAGCGAGCTTGCTCGCGATGGCGGCGGCACAGCCAACATCCTTGCCGACTGACCCACCGCTTTCGCGAGCAAGCTCGCTCCCACAGGGATCTATGCCGGACGCAACACCCACAAAAACGCAGGTCAGGCCAAGAGGGAATAGACCAACGCAGTAATCGCCACCAAACCCACCGCCACCACAAAAACATTCGACGCTTGTCCGCGATAACGAGCCATGGCCGGGACCTTGCGGATGGCGTACATCGGCATCAGGAACAGAATCGCCGCGATCACCGGGCCGCCCAGGGTTTCGATCATGCCCAGGATGCTTGGGTTGAGAGTGGCGACAACCCAACACACCACCAGCATGAACGCTGCCGTGAGGCGGTCCAGGGTCTTGGGGGCTGGGCGGCGGCCGCTCTTGACGATCAAGCCCTTGAGGCCTTCGCTGGCGCCGATGTAATGCCCGAGGAAGGATTTGGCGATCGCCACGAAAGCAATCAACGGCGCCGCGAAGGCGATGGTCGGGTTGCTGAAGTGGTTGGCCAGGTACGACAGGATCGACAGGTTCTGCGCCTTGGCCTCGGCCAGTTGTGCCGGGGACAGGGTCAGCACGCAGCTGAACACGAAGAACAGCACCATTACGACCATCAGCACATGGGCGCGCGACAGGATTTGCGCACTGCGCTTTTCAGCGTCATTGCCGTAGCGGCGTTTCTGGTCCACTGCGAATGCCGAGATGATCGGCGAATGGTTGAATGAGAACACCATCACCGGAATCGCCAGCCACAAGGTATGCAGCAACGCCGAAGGCTGCGGCACCGTCGACGCCGTGCTCAGGATCCCGCCGTTCCAATGGGGCACCAGGAACACCGCCAGAAACAACAGCGCCACGATAAATGGATAGACCATCAGGCTCATGGCCTTGACGATGACCTGCTCGCCGCAGCGGACCACGGCCAGCAGGCCGAGGATGAGCATCAGCGACAACAAGGCCCGGGGCGGCGGCTGCACGTGCAGCTGGTGTTCCAGGAAACTGCCGACCGTGTTGGTCAGCGCCACGCTGTAGATCAGCAAGATCGGGAAGATGGCGAAGAAGTACAACAGCGTGATCAGCGCACCGGCCTTGATACCGAAATGCTCTTCCACCACCTCGGTGATGTCCGCGCCGTCGCGGCCGGACAATACAAAACGGGTCAAGCCCCGATGCGCATAGAACGTCATGGGGAACGCCAGCACCGCCAGCACCAGCAGCGGCCAGAAACCGCCAAGGCCGGCATTGATCGGTAAGAACAGCGTGCCGGCACCAATGGCGGTGCCAAACAGGCCCAGCATCCAGGTCGTGTCTTGGCGACTCCATTGGCTGAGGGTGGCTGGGGCTGTCGTTTCAAAGCGCTCTTCGACGCTGTTGGCCTGATCATTCATCCGGTCGGATCTCCGCTTTCCGGTCACATGCACCCGGCCGGGACGAGTCGGAAAAACCCGACAGGCAGCGCCCCTGGCCGAAACAGGGGCGCGATTGTCCGGGATTAACGAGCAGAAGCAAAGACTTAGCTGAGGAGCGGTTCTGCGGAGCAGCGTTTTTCAGTTCGCCCCCACAAGAACAGCGCAGCAGGACAAATGATCATAAAAAAGCCCAGGCCATCCCTCCCGCCGGCTCCTACAATCAGGTTGAATATCGATGATCGAAAAGCGCCTACAGGAGCCCAGCATGACCGCAACCGTTCTGGTACTGGTTGAAACCGTCAACGAATACCTGCCAATCCTGGAGCGCCAGGGTTATCACTTGGAATTGGCGCCCACGCCCGCCGAACGCAAGACAGCGATTTTCGAACACGGCGACCGGTTCAGCGCGGTGTTGACCCGTGGCCCCCTCGGTTTGACGGCTGAAGAAATGACGGCTTTGCCCAACCTCAGGATCATCTGTGTAATCGGCGCCGGTTATGAGCAAGTGGACCTGCAAGCCGCCAGCGAGCGAGGCATCGTCGTCACCAACGGTGCCGGGGTCAATGCCTCCTCGGTGGCCGACCATGCCATGGCGTTGTTGCTGGCGTTGGTGCGCGATGTGCCTCGATCCGACGCGGCCCTGCGCCGTGGCGAGTGGCCGCGAACCATGCGCCCTTCCCTCGCGGGCAAGCACCTGGGCATCCTGGGGCTCGGCGCCGTGGGCATGGCCATTGCCAAGCGGGCCGCCCTCGGTTTCGACATGAAGGTCAGCTACCACAACCGTCGCGTGCGCAGCGATGTGCCCTACGCCTTCTGCGCCACCCCCACCGAGCTCGCCAGGGTGTCGGATTTCCTGATTGTCGCCACGCCCGGAGGCCTGGACACCCGCCAATTGATCAACAAGCAAGCCCTCGATGCCCTGGGGCCCCACGGTTTCTTGGTGAATATCGCCCGGGCCAGCGTGGTCGCCACGACCGAACTCATCAGCGCCCTTGAACACCGACGAATTGCCGGGGCTGCGCTGGATGTGTTCGATCACGAGCCCGAAGTGCCTGACGCCCTGAAACACTTGCCCAATGTCGTGCTCACGCCCCACGTGGCCGGCCTGTCGCCGGAAGCGACACGCGCCACGGTGGAGTTGGTGGGTGAGAACCTGAACGCGTTCTTTTCCGGCAAGCCGGTGCTGACGCCAGTGCAGCTACCCGATGCGCAGGCTTGCGTTGACCGGTAGGCCAGACGCAACCACGGCTCATCAAATCCGCTGATCACCCAGCAACACGCTAACCTATAAGACCCCGGCGTGCTTGTGACGGCTGCCGCACGCCATTAGATTAGCCAATGATCGATGGCCTCCAAAATAAGCAGAAGGGATAAGCATGGCAGTTACTGATCAGTCCACCCGCGTGCGCGACGGTGAAGAACTCGATGCCAACCTGATCGACCCGTACCTCAAGGCCCACATTCCTGGCTTGGCCGGCACGCCGGTGATCAGCCAGTTTCCCGGTGGCGCGTCAAACCTGACGTACCTGCTCGAATACCCCGAACAGGAGTTCGTCCTGCGCCGGCCCCCGTTCGGTCACAAGGCCAAATCGGCCCACGACATGGGCCGTGAGTTCCGCATCCTCAATCAATTGCGTGAAGGTTTTCCGTACTGCCCGAAAGCCTACGTCCATTGCACCGACGAGTCGGTGATGGGCGCCGAGTTTTACGTGATGGAGCGGGTCAAGGGCATCATTTTGCGCTCCGAGCTGCCACCGGAACTGGGCTTCGACGCCGCCCGCACCGAAGCATTGTGCAAGAGCTTCATCGACCGGCTTGTCGAGCTGCACCGCGTCGACTACACCGCTTGCGGCCTGGCCGACCTGGGCAAGCCCGAGGGCTACGTGGCCCGGCAGATCCGTGGTTGGAGCGACCGCTACGACAAGGCCTTGACGCCCGATGCGCCGAAATGGGAGACGGTCAAGGCCTGGCTCAACGACAAGATGCCCGCCGACCATCCAACATCGAGCATCGTCCACAACGACTACCGCTTCGACAATGTCATCCTGGACCCGGACAACCCGATGCAGATCATCGGCGTGCTGGATTGGGAACTGACCACCCTCGGCGATCCGTTGATGGACCTGGGCAACAGCCTCGCCTACTGGATCGAAGCCGGTGATCCGGCGCCCGTGCAACTGATGCGGCGCCAGCCAAGCCACGCGCCGGGCATGCTGACCCGCCGTGAGTTCGTCGATTACTACGCCGAACGCGCCGGGATCCGCATCGACAACTTCGACTTCTACTACACCTATGGACTGTTCCGCCTGGCCGGTATCGTCCAGCAGATCTACTACCGCTTTTTCCATGGCCAGACCCAGGACAAACGCTTCGCGCAGTTCGTTCAGATGAACAAGCTGCTGGAGCAGATGAGCCTGCAAGTCATCAGCAAATCCACGCTCTGAGCGCACCTATAACAAGGAAACAGCATGTCCAAGACCCAGTTGTTCGACCTCGACGGTAAGATCGCTTTCGTTTCCGGCGCCAGCCGCGGCATCGGCGAAGCCATCGCCAAACTGCTGGCCCAGCAAGGCGCCCACGTGATCGTCTCCAGCCGCAAGCTCGATGGTTGCCAGCATGTCGCTGACGCCATCATCGCTGCCGGCGGCAAGGCCACCGCCATTGCCTGTCACATTGGTGAAATGGAGCAGATCAGCCAGGTGTTCGCCGGCATCCGCGAACAGTTCGGGCGTCTGGATATCCTGGTGAATAACGCCGCCACCAACCCGCAATTCTGCAACGTGCTGGACACCGACCTGGGCGCGTTCCAGAAAACCGTGGACGTGAACATTCGCGGCTATTTCTTCATGTCGGTGGAGGCCGGCAAGCTGATGCGCGAAAACGGTGGCGGCAGCATCATCAACGTGGCGTCGATCAACGGCATTTCTCCGGGAATCTTTCAGGGCATCTACTCGGTCACCAAGGCCGCGGTGATCAACATGACCAAGGTCTTCGCCAAGGAATGCGCGCAGTTCGGCATCCGCTGCAACGCCCTCCTGCCGGGCCTGACCGATACCAAGTTTGCCTCGGCGCTGGTCAAGAACGACGCCATCCTCAAAACCGCCCTGGCGCAGATTCCCCTCAAGCGTGTGGCCGACCCGAGCGAAATGGCCGGCGCGGTGTTGTACCTGGCGAGCGACGCGTCGAGCTATACCACGGGCGTGGCGTTGAATGTGGATGGCGGGTTCCTTTCCTGACAACGAGCCGCGAGGCAGACCTTTGGAATTCCCGTGGGAGCGAGCTTGCTCGCGATAGCGTTGCATCAGGCACAACAGTATCGGCTGATCCACCGCAATCGCGAGCAAGCTCGCTCCCACAAGGGACGCTGAGCGGCAACAGAATGAATATTTATTCCAGTATTTGCAATTAGCGAATATTTATTCCATAAAGAGCCCTCCTGAAAATAAAAATTCAAAGGGCTCTTCTCATGCGTGAACTCGGCATCGGTCTGATTGGCACTGGTTTCATGGGCCGTGCCCATGCCTTGGCGTTCCACAATGCCAAGGCGGTGTTCGACCTCCCCTTGAACCTGAAACTGGCGGCCCTGGCCGACGCCGATCCGCAGCGTGCCCGGCAATGCGCCCAGAGCTGGGGGTTCGAGACGGCTCACAGTGACTGGCAACGGCTGATCGACGACCCGAAGGTTCATTTGGTCGCCATCACCACGCCCAATCATTTGCACTTTCCGATGGCCATGGCCGCGTTGGCGGCGGGCAAGCCGGTCTATTGTGAAAAGCCGTTGGCGGTATCCCTGGAACAGGCCGAGCAGATGCGCCAGGCAGCCAAGGCGGCTGGCGTGGTGACGCGGGTCGGCTACAACTACCAGCACAACCCGATCATCCAACTGGCGCGGGGGATGATCCAGCGCGGAGAGCTTGGACAGATCATCAGTTTCCAGGGCGAATTCAGCGAAGATTTCATGGCCGACCCGGCCTCACCCTGGTCGTGGCGCTGCGAGGCCGCGCATGCCGGTGGCGCGCTGGCGGACCTGGGCAGCCATCTCCTGGCGATGGCGCGGCATTTGTTGGGCGAGGTAGAGGCTGTGTGTGCCGACAGCCAGACCGTGCACAAACAGCGTCCTGCCAAGGTTGGCAGCACCGAACAACGCGCGATCGCGGTGGATGATCAGGTCAGTGCACTGCTGCGCTTTGCCAGCGGCGCCCGGGGCACGGTGAGCAGCAGTTGGCTCAAGCACGGCTGCAAGAATCACCTGAGCTTCGAAATCAGCGGCACACTCGGCACGCTGGCGTTCGACCAGGAAAGGCTGAACGAGCTTCGGGTGTGCCGCGCCGGCCAGGCGGGTTTCCAGCGACTGCTGGCCGGCCCGGATCTACCCGGCTATGCCGCGTTCAGCCCTGCCGCCGGGCACCAGCTGGGCTACAACGAACTGAAGACGTTGGAGGTGCAGGAGTTGATCATGGCCTTAGCCGGCGAAGGCGCCAACGGAACGGATTTCGAGGAAGCCTGGGAAGTGGAGCGGCTGGCGTCGGCGATTCGCCTGGCGGCACTGGAACAGCGTTGGGTTAAGGTTAGCGAATAGTCACGGCCCGCCGCTGACCTGCTTTTGTGGCGAGGGGATTTATCCCCGCTGGGCCGCGAAGCGGCCCTGAGATATACCTGACACACCGAGGCGTCAGGTCTTGGGGGCGCTTCGCACCCCAACGGGGATAAATCCCCTCGCCACAGAATGTGTCCAGCTTCAATTTTAGGCGTGCAGTTCAGCCAACCGCCTCGCCAACGCCTTCGCCTGGCTCGCCACATCAGTCACCGCCGTGCTTTCCCACCACATCCCGCGTAACGGCGGACCCATGGCGAACAGGCGGCTGGCCGGCTCGCCTTGGGCGTCCAGCACTGCGCCGTCGGCACGCGCTGCAATACCCAGCGCCAACGGACCGGGCTGGACCAACTCTCGGGCCAACAACTGCTGCGGCAACGGCCGGGCAACACGGCGCCAGTCATATTCAATGCCGCTGGAGTTGATCAACGCGGCGCCCTCCACCACTTCCAGTCCAGCCTCGCCCCTTCGGCGAATATTGATCGCCACCGATCCTTCGCCAGACGACACAAGCCCCTTGTACGACGCCGCCTGGATCCGCAACCGTCCCTCCCCGTGCAGACGCGCCACCAGTTCCGCGCTCAACGGAGGCGAGCGATGGTGATGGCTTTCCCACCAAGGTCGCACATGCCGCACGAACTGTCGGCGCTGCACATCGCTGGCCTGACTCCACAAACGCCCGATATGGGCACGCACCGTGTCCAGCGGGGCTTGCCAATCGATGCCCTGGGCTTGGGCCAAGCGGCATTGCCCACGCAGCGCGCGCATCAACTGGCGTGGCGAACGCAGGCTGTGATCATCGGCGAGAAAGTCCACCCAGGCCGGTGGCTGCCGACGTACATGGGGCAACAAACCGTGACGGGAAAATACTTCGATAGGCCCGCGATGCCCGGCCTGTTCCAGCGATACCACGGCATCGACCATGGTCAATCCCGAACCGATGATCATGACCGTCGCTAGCGGATCAAGCTGGCGCATCGCAGCCACGTCCCACGGATCAAGCGCCGCGGCGTTCAAGCCGCTCGACTCGGTCTGCGGGGTTCGTGCCGCGGGGAACATGCCGGTGGCGAGCACGGCAAAGCGTCCTTGCAATACTTGGCCATCGCCGAGCGTCACTTGCACGGCATCATCGATGACCCGCAAATCGACGGCCTCCCCGCGCACATGCTCCGCCACCGATCCATGGCGCGCGCCCAACGCACGAGCCTCGGCCAGACGCTGTTGCACATACAGGCCGAACATCCCCCGCGGAGGAAACAACTCGCTGACCGGCACATGTTGCTGATCGGACTCAGGCCAACCACCGGCCACGATGAACGCAGCGAGCCATTGCGTGAGATCATCGGCATTGTCCGGGTCGACGCTCATGCGTGCCGCGTTGCCATTGAGGGTGTGGCCCAGTTCCACGGCGCTGTAGGCCTCGCCCCGGCCCAACTCGCTGCGCGGCTCGACAATCAATGCCTCGCGCCGGCCCGGCAGCCGCAGCAGTTGCGCCGCCAACAGGGTTCCGCTCAGGCCGCCGCCGATAATCAGGATATCGGCCTGGCGGGCGGTGCCGATCACAGATTGCTCCAGCGCTGTGTCCATACCGCTCTCCAGGAGTCAAATCACCACGTTGCGGACGAATCTCACCGCCACCGGACCATCGTTGCGATAAGCATGGGGCTGGTTGCTGGCAAACATGAAAAACTCGCCGGCCCCGACTCGACGTTCTTCGCTGCCCAACAACAATGTCAGGCAGCCCTCGAATACGTAGAGCTGTTCGCTCCAACCGTCCGCGTCGGGTTCTGAATGGTAATGCTCGCCGGGTTCCAGGCGCCATTCCCAAAGCTCCACCTCTCGGTTGGCGGTGGCCTTGGCCAATAAGATGGCTTTGCTGCCGGGAATCACACCGGCCCAGGCCAGCTCATTGATCCGGCTCGGATCGCGGGCGTCAGGCGCCTGGATGAGGTCGCTGAAAGCCACGTCCAAGGCTTCGGCAACGCGGTCCAGGGTGGTCAGGCTGACATTCTTTTCGCCCGCCTCGATGGCAACCAGCATCCGCCGGCTAACACCGGACAATTCGGCCAGCGCCGTCTGGCTGAGCTGCGCGGCATGCCGCAGGCGGCGGACGTTCTGGCTGACGTGTTGCAGGACGGACGCCCGCTGGCCATTTTCTTTGTGCACTATATTGCTCATCTGCCGGGGTTGCGCATTATACTGCCCAACTTCGGGCGCATTGTGCGTCCGCCTCAAGTAGTGCGCAAGGTCATGGCATCGGTGAACTCCCCGCAAACTTCCTCCCATCTGCCCAGGTTCAGCAAGGCCGAATGCGTGCTCGTACTGATCACCATGATCTGGGGCGGCACGTTCCTGCTGGTGCAACACGCCATGACGGTCAGCGGACCGATGTTCTTTGTGGGCCTGCGCTTTGCCGCCGCGGCGGCGTTTGTCGCGCTGTTCTCGTGGCGCCACTTGCGTGACCTGACCCTGTTCGAGCTCAAGGCCGGGGCCTTCATCGGAGTGGCGATCATGCTCGGCTACGGCCTGCAGACCGTAGGCCTGCAAACCATTCCCAGCAGCCAATCGGCCTTTATCACCGCCCTGTATGTGCCTTTCGTGCCGCTGTTGCAATGGCTCGTGCTGGGCCGGCGGCCGGGGTTGATGCCAAGCATAGGCATCATGTTGGCGTTCACTGGGCTCATGCTGGTGTCCGGGCCGGCTGGGGCCTCGCTGAGCTTCAGCCCCGGTGAAATCGCCACGCTGATCAGCGCCGTCGCGATTGCGGCGGAGATCATTCTGATCAGTGCCTATGCGGGCCAGGTCGATGTACGGCGGGTAACCGTGGTGCAACTGGCAAGCACGGCGGTGCTGGCATTCCTCATGGTGGTGCCGACGCAAGAGGTCATCCCAGGCTTTTCCTGGCTGTTGCTGATCAGCGCGGTGGGCCTGGGCGCCGCCAGCGCAGCGATCCAGGTGGCGATGAACTGGGCCCAGAAAAGCGTCTCGCCGACCCGCGCCACGCTTATCTATGCCGGCGAACCGGTATGGGCCGGCATCGCCGGACGCCTGGCGGGTGAGCGGCTGCCGGCGATTGCGTTACTCGGGGCGGGCTTGATCGTGGCGGCGGTGATCGTCAGCGAGTTGAAAACGCGGAACAAAGGTGTCGTAGGGGCGGATGAAGCGCTTGAGCGCGAGGGCTGACCGTCCATGCGTCAGCCCTCGGGTTTCAGTAGCGAATAATCAGATTATCGAGATCGTAGACCCCACCGCCCTGCGTGATGTCGACGCGGTGCAGAATGCGCAGCGAACGATGATCGTCGGGCTGCTCGCTGCGGGGCGCTGAACCGTTGAGCAGTAACACCCTATTTTCGATATTGAATTGTGCATTCAAGGTCGGTACGGCCGCAACGGCCCTCCAGAATGCACGTTTGAACAGATCGAAACGCTCGAAAACTTGCCCGCGCAATGAATCGGCGACTGACGCAGGGACCGACGCTCCCTGGCTGCTCAAGGCTTGCGTTCGCCAATCGTCAGCCTCCGCGTGCCCTTCTCCACTGACGACACCTGGACAATCCCGACGGTCATTGAATAGCACATAGACCGGCTCAAGCCCTGACTCCCGCGCAAACACCACCACATAATCATCGAATCGCACCTCTTCGATAGATTCGAACGTGGCCAATTCGGGCACTGGCGATGACCGGACGAAACCAACGGAATCGAGCCGATCCGGTTTTGGCGCCACCGGCGCTTCCAGGCCATGGGGTACTGCCCACTCCATAACGGAGGGCTGCGGGCCATCGCTCGTGAACCGATAGGCCCTCTCGCCTTCCTGCCAGACGGCGAGCCTGACACGAACCTTCGCAGGCAAAACCCCGGCGCAGGGAGTGATAAAGACTTCGAAGAGTTCGCGTATTTCCTTTAATCCATACGACAGGCTGCCGGCCTTCACGGGAACCGTCGAGGTGCTCATTCGCAGCGGCAGTTCTACTTCGCCTTGCTGGGCGGCCAATAGTTGCCAATCAGGATCGATCAGAGAAAGCTCATTCAGCGCAACGCAGAGGCCAAAACGCACGGCCTTGGCGCGGCTGGCGAACCTGAAGTGCAGCACGCCGGCGTACTGTCCAAGATGCTCCTGCGCACCGTCGGTCAATGACCAATTGAATTCGGCGACTGCGGAACGCAGGGTCTTATGCAAGTCCACTCGTTGTACCGACATCAACGGCTGTACGTCGCTGATCAAAAGTTCCGGTCGTTCCAGGTTAGCGACGACAGACAGGCGAAACTCGCTTGGGTATCGGTCGGGAGTCCGTAGGCGCACCAGTTGCTGCCAGGCATGATCAACCAAGGCTTCGGCGTTGGTGTGGAGTTCGGCATGGCGCTGGGTATTGGAGGGCAGACGCGCCAGATAACCAGCCTGATTGGCAGTGGCCTGCTGCAAAACGGCTTGCCAGAGGGGCCTCTCCGCCTGGCTGTAGGTAAGATTTCGCTGTGCCGCGGCTTTGTCGAACTCGACACGCATTTTTTTACCTTCGAATGCACGAACCGCCATTAGCACCTCGTGCTGCGCATGTTCAACCCGACGGATACCTTTTTCCAGTGCCTCAAGCGTCGCGTTCGAATGCTGTTGGATTGGCAGATGCTGGATAGCGCTTTCAAGCAGAGAGAATGCTGAATCGACCGTTTGCTCCGCAGAGGCGATGTCCGTAGCCACTCGCTGAGCGTTTGCAAGTTCGTGCTTGGCTCTCGCCGTGGCGTGCCCGGCATGACTCAACGTGGGCGCAGGCTTGACCGGCGCGGGAAGCACTCCACCCTTGAACGCTACGATGTTGTTCTTTTGATGCCAATGTTTTAGCCCATGGACAACACCTGCCGGGGAGTTGCGGTTCACCGTGTCCTGCGGATAAAAAAGCAGATCCGCGCCCTTGGGATGACCGACAATGCGGTCGAAATGGTTGATCAATCGATCATGCTCATCCTTGCGCATGTCGGCGTTCCATATTTTTTCGACAAACGTTTGAAACTCGGACTCGGTGTAATCCTGAAGCTTGGGTTTAAGTTCCATCTTTGGTTTTTCCTTTTTTAAGCATGCGTCCTTGATGACGCACCTGCTCGCGGGGGATTGAGCAGGTGCGTTCCACGGCTGACTTATTCTGGTTTGAAACCTGGTTTGTTATTGCGGGCTCGCCATTCCTTGACTTCTTTCAGGATTCCAGCGGGGCTGTCTTCTTGGCCTTCCTTTGGGTAGAAGAGAACATCTGAGCCATCAGGGTGCTCAGTAATCAGTTCAAAATGGTCCACCAACCTATCGGTATATTGGCTCAACGCATCCCCCTCCAAAGCAACGGAGTAATCAAAAAATTTTCGAAGAAATGTCAGAAATTCAGCCTCCGTATAATCTTCCAGCCGTTCTTTGAGCACGCTCATGGCTTCTCTCCTTTGTGAAAATCAATATGCCGCCTTGCAGTCATAACTAGCAGATTTTCCAAGTCATAAACTGCACCGCCTTTCGCAACTTCGTGCTTATGATGGATTTCAAACTTCCTTCTCCCGCCAACCTGATCCAATCGACTAGCGAACGGCGGCGCTCCCTTGGTCATCTCTCGCAGATTTGAGCCATTAAACTGCTTACTTAAATCACGATCCGCCGCCACCGCCCTCCAAAACGCCTCCCTAAACCGATGAAAGTTCGCAAACTCCCTCCCCCTCAACTGATCCGCAATCCGATCAGGAATCGCCGCCCCAGTCGTTCTCGCCGCCTCCCCCAACCAAATGCCTGAAACTGGCTGCCCAAAGCCGAGCGCCATCCCGGGATCATCTCGCCGGTCATAAAACAGCGCATCCGGCGAGGGCAGTTCCATATCCCCCGGATACCCAGGAATACTCGCACCGGTCTGCACTGGATCAACAGCCGGAAGCGTCTCGTTTTCCGGTAGGACGGGGATGACAGGCTTGCCGGGATAAATCTGCGAAAACGGTGGCGTGACGGGCAGCGTGGTCGGGCCAAGTTGTTCGATGCCCGGCGGAACCAAAGGCGTTCGGGTACCGTGGCCGATGGGAGGCGCCGGCCAGGGGATGACCGCCGGGACGATGCCCGGCCTGCCGAGCAGGCTGTTTGGTGTGGTGATGCTGATCCGGTCGAGGTTGAATGGATTCTCACCCAGCTCCGCACGCTCCCGATAACGCAGCTCGAATTCTCGACGCTCTCCCACCCATGTGCTTTTTGGCGCATAGGGCGCAAAGCCGCGTTCGATGCGTTTGCGGTTGAGTTCGTCTGTGTTTGCCCACAGAGCCGGATGTTCAGCGAGGGTCCGCCATAGCGCCTGGTCGAAGGCACTGAACGACATCTCTTTTTCTGTATGGCGCAGGATGGCGATGAAGCCCTGCTCGGGTGCGGTACATACTTACCGCACCCGAGCAGGGTTCGTGTGGTACGAGTGCCTTGATACCCATGGTCGATCCCGACGACCCGGCGCTCGCAAAACGACTCAAAACAGGAAAACTTCCCCCTCCTTGTAGGATTCTGCGACACCCTTGCGGTTGGTGATCGGGAATACGCCACGTATGATCCCGAACAACCTTTGCCGAATAGAAGCCTATGTCGCTGATAGTTCTATTGCTTTTGCCCTTCGTCGGCAGCTGTGTCGCGGCGTTGCTGCCGCATAACGCGCGCAATGCCGAATCATTGCTGGCAGGACTTGTGGCCTTGGTGGGCACCGTTCAGGTGGCTTTGTGGTACCCGCAGATCGCCGACGGCGGGGTTATCCAGGAGCAATATGCCTGGCTGCCCAGCCTGGGCCTGAATTTCGTCCTGCGCCTGGATGGCTTCGCCTGGCTGTTTTCGTTGCTGGTGCTGGGCATCGGCACGCTGGTGTCGTTGTATGCCCGCTACTACATGTCGCCGGACGATCCGGTGCCGCGGTTCTTTGCGTTTTTCCTGGCTTTCATGGGCGCGATGCTCGGGCTGGTGATTTCCGGCAACCTGATCCAGATGGTGTTCTTCTGGGAATTGACCAGCCTGTTCTCATTCCTGCTGATCGGTTACTGGCATCACCGCGCCGACGCGCGGCGCGGCGCCTATATGGCGTTGATGGTGACCGGCGCCGGCGGGCTGTGCCTGTTGGCCGGGGTGATGCTGCTTGGCCATGTGGTGGGCAGTTATGACTTGGACAAGGTCCTGGCCGCCGGCGACATGATTCGCCAGCACGGCCTCTATCCAGTCCTGTTGCCGCTGATCCTGATCGGCGCCTTGAGCAAAAGCGCCCAGTTTCCTTTCCATTTCTGGCTGCCCCACGCCATGGCCGCGCCCACGCCGGTGTCGGCGTACCTGCACTCGGCGACCATGGTCAAAGCCGGTGTTTTCCTGCTGGCACGGTTGTGGCCCTCGCTGTCGGGCAGTGAACAGTGGTTCTATATCGTCGGCGGCGCCGGGGCGTTCACATTGATGCTGGGCGCTTATTGCGCGATGTTCCAGAACGACCTCAAGGGCCTCCTTGCCTATTCGACCATCAGCCATCTGGGGCTGATTACGCTTCTGCTTGGCCTCAACAGCCCGCTGGCGGCGGTCGCGGCCGTGTTTCATATCCTCAACCACGCCACGTTCAAGGCCTCGCTGTTCATGGCCGCCGGCATCATCGACCACGAAAGTGGCACCCGGGACATCCGCAAGCTCAGCGGCCTGGTGCGGCTGATTCCGTACACCGCCACCCTGGCGATGGTTGCCAGCGCGGCGATGGCCGGGGTGCCGTTGCTCAACGGCTTCCTGTCCAAGGAAATGTTCTTCGCCGAGACCGTGTTCATTTCCGCCACGGCCTGGGTCGAGCTGGCACTGCCGATCGTCGCCACCATCGCCGGCACGTTCAGCGTCGCCTATTCCCTGCGTTTCACCGTCGACGTGTTCTTCGGCCCCACTGCCACCGACCTGCCCCACACGCCCCATGAACCGCCGCGCTGGATGCGCGCGCCGGTTGAGCTTCTGGTGTTTACCTGCCTGTTGGTGGGCATCTTTCCGGCACAGGTGGTTGGTTCGTTGCTGGCGGCGGCGGCGCTGCCGGTGGTGGGCGGTCCGCTGCCCCAGTACAGCCTGGCGATCTGGCATGGCCTGAACGCGCCCATGATCATGAGCCTGGTGGCGATGTCGGGTGGGATCGTCCTGTACCTGCTGCTGCGCAAGCAATTCAAGCAAGGCCATATCAAGCAGCCACCGCTGATGGGGCGTCTCAGCGGCAAGCGTTTGTTCGAGCGCAGCCTGGTGCTGATGATGCGCCAGGGCCGACGGTTGGAGCGCAAGATCAGTACCCGGCGCTTGCAGGCTCAGTTGTTCCTGCTGGTGCTGGCGGCCGTATTGGCCGGGCTGATTCCGATGCTCAGCAGCACGCTGGCCTGGGGCGACCGCCCCAGGATTCCCGGCTCCGTGGTGTTCGTCACGCTGTGGGTGCTGGCCATCGCTTGCGCGTTGGGCGCTGCCTGGCAGGCCAAATACCACCGCCTCGCGGCGCTGACGATGGTCAGTGTCTGCGGCCTGATGACGTGCGTGACTTTTGTCTGGTTCTCGGCCCCGGACCTGGCCTTGACTCAACTGGTCGTGGAGGTGGTCACCACGGTGCTGATCCTGCTGGGCCTGCGCTGGTTGCCACGGCGGATCGAAGATGTGTCGCCGCTGCCCAGCAGCGAACGCCGCGCGCGCATCCGTCGTCTGCGGGACTTGCTGCTATCCATCGCAGTGGGCGGCGGCATGGCGTTGCTGTCCTATGCGATGCTCACGCGCCAGACACCCAATGACATTTCGTCGTTTTACCTGAGCCGGGCCTTGCCCGAAGGTGGCGGCAGCAATGTGGTAAACGTGATGCTGGTGGACTTCCGCGGCTTCGACACCCTGGGCGAAATCACCGTACTGGTGGCGGTTGCGCTGGCGGTATTCGCCCTGCTGCGGCGCTTCCGGCCACCCAAGGAAAGCATGCAGCTCCCGGCGCAACAGCGCCTGCTGGCGCCAGACGTGGTGACCGACCTGGTCAACCCGCGTCACGCCAGCGACACCGCGCTGGGCTTCATGATGGTGCCGTCGGTGCTGGTGCGCCTGCTGTTGCCGATTGCCCTGGTGGTGTCGTTCTACCTGTTCATGCGCGGCCACAACCAACCGGGTGGCGGTTTCGTCGCCGGCCTGGTGATGTCGGTGGCGTTCATCCTCCAGTACATGGTCGCCGGCACCCAGTGGGTCGAAGCACAAATGAGCCTGCGACCGCTGCGCTGGATGGGCACGGGGCTGTTGTTCGCCACCGCGACGGGGTTGGGGGCGATGGCGGTGGGTTATCCGTTCCTGACCACTCACACCTGGCATTTCGAGTTGCCGCTGCTGGGTGACCTCCATCTGGCGAGTGCGCTGTTCTTCGACATCGGCGTCTACGCCGTGGTGGTCGGCTCCACGCTATTGATCCTTACCGCCCTGGCTCACCAGTCGGTGCGGGCCCATAAACCGGGGCTGCACGCCAAACCCGTCGCCCCCCTCAAAGGAGCCAACGCCTGATGGAAGAAGTCATCGCAATCGCAATCGGCGTATTGGCCGCCTCCGGCGTCTGGCTGGTGCTGCGGCCCCGGACCTTTCAGGTGGTCATGGGGCTTTGCCTGCTGTCCTATGGCGTCAACCTATTCATCTTCAGCATGGGCAGCCTGTTCATCGGCAAGGAACCGATCATCAAGGACGGCGTGCCCCAGGACCTGCTGAACTACACCGATCCGCTGCCCCAGGCCCTGGTGTTGACCGCCATTGTGATCAGCTTCGCCATGACCGCGCTGTTTCTCGTCGTCTTGCTCGCGTCCCGCGGGCTGACCGGCACCGACCATGTGGACGGCCGGGAGCCCAAGGAATGATGCTGACGCCTCACTTGATCGCCGCGCCCATCCTGCTACCGCTGCTGACCGCCGCGTTGATGCTGATGCTGGGCGAGAAACATCGCCCGCTCAAAGCGCGGATCAATCTGTTTTCCAGCCTGCTGGGCCTGGGCATCGCCGTGCTGCTGTTGGACTGGACCCAGGACCAGGCATTGCCCGCGTCCTTTGGCGTGTACCTGCCGGGCAACTGGCAAGCGCCGTTCGGCATCGTGTTGGTGGTCGATCGCCTGTCGGCGCTGATGCTGGTGCTGACGGGCATCATCGGCGTCTGCGCGCTGCTGTTCGCGATGGCGCGGTGGGATCGGGCCGGCGCCAGTTTCCATGCGCTGTTCCAGATTCAGCTGATGGGCCTTTACGGCGCTTTCCTGACGGCGGACCTGTTCAATCTGTTTGTGTTTTTCGAAGTATTGCTGGCCGCGTCCTACGGCCTGATGCTCCACGGATCGGGGCGGGCCCGCGTCTCGTCGGGGCTGCATTACATCGCCATCAACCTGCTGGCGTCGTCGTTGTTCCTGATTGGCGCGGCGTTGATCTATGGCGTCACCGGCACCTTGAACATGGCCGACCTGGCCTTGAAAGTGCCCTTGGTGCCCGAAGCGGACCGCGGCCTGCTGCACGCCGGTGCCGCGATCCTGGCAGTGGCGTTCCTGGCGAAGGCTGGCATGTGGCCGCTGAATTTCTGGCTGGTGCCGGCCTACAGCGCGGCCAGCGCCCCGGTGGCGGCCTTGTTCGCGATCATGACCAAGGTGGGCGTCTACACCGTGTTGCGGTTGTGGACCCTGCTGTTCTCGGGGCAAGCCGGCGCGTCGGCGTATTTTGGCGGCGACTGGCTGGTCTACGGCGGCATGGCGACCATCGCCTGCGCGGCCATCGCCATCCTCGCGGCCCAGCGCCTGGAACGCATGGCCAGCCTGAGTATCCTGGTCTCGGCCGGCATCCTGTTGTCAGCCATCGGCTTCGCACAGCCCAACCTGATAGGCGCCGCGTTGTTTTACCTGGTGAGCTCGACCCTGGCGCTGTGCGCGCTGTTCTTGCTGGCCGAACTGATCGAGCGCTCACGCTCCGCCAATGACCTACCGCTGGAAGATGACCTCGACACCCTGCCGCGCCCCCTGGAATCGCTGCAGCCGCCCAAGGGCATCAACCTCGATGACGAACAGAAAGCCGTGGTCGGGCAAGTGATCCCCTGGACCATGGCCTTTCTAGGTCTGAGTTTCATCGCCTGTGCACTGTTGATTGTCGGCATGCCTCCCTTGTCGGGGTTTATCGGCAAGCTGGGGCTGCTCAGCGCGCTGCTCAACCCCCAGGGCCTGGGGGCGAGTGCCGACGTGCCCGTATCGGCCGCCGCCTGGGGCCTGCTGGCGCTGTTGATCCTGTCCGGGCTCGCCTCGTTGATCGCCTTTTCGCGCTTGGGCATCCAGCGCTTCTGGACACCGCAGGAACGGCCCTCCCCGCTGTTGCGGCCGTTCGAATGCCTGCCGATCCTCGCGTTACTGGGGCTGGGGATCGTCTTGACGTTCAAGGCCGAGCCATTGCTGCGCTACACCCAATCCGCCGCCGATGGGTTGAATACGCCTGAACATTATGTGATGGCGGTTTTTTCCACCCGCGCCGTCCCCAACCCTGAAGGCAACACTCGATTGCAGGTGGTGCAGCCATGATCAAGCATTTGTTTCCCGCACCGTGGCTGTCCCTGGCATTGGGGTTGCTCTGGCTGTTGTTGAACCTGTCCCTGAGTGCCGGCCACCTGCTGCTGGGCGCCGCGCTGGGTTTCCTCGCGCCACTGATGATGCGTCCGCTGCGGCCACGACCCATCCGCATCCGGCGTCCCGGGGTCATGCTGCGACTGCTCTTGCTGGTGGGATGGGACGTGCTGGTGTCCAACCTGGCCGTCGCCTGGCGCGTACTCAACGCCGGGCGCCGCCCGCCTCGCTCGCGGTTTATCAAGGTGCCGCTGGACCTGCACGACGCCAATGGGCTGGCGGTGCTTTCGATGATCACCACGGTGATTCCAGGGACGGTCTGGTCGGAGTTGGCGCTGGATCGCAGCATCCTGTTGATACACATTTTCGATCTGGAGGACGAAGGGGCGTTTATCGATCATTTCAAGGCCACCTACGAGCGTCCGCTGATGGAGATTTTCGAATGAGCGCGCTGCTGTCCAATGCGATCCTGCTGAGCCTGTTCCTGTTCTCGCTGACCATGGTGCTGACCCTGGTGCGCCTGTTCAAGGGCCCCTCGGCACAGGACCGGGTCCTGGCCCTCGATTACTTGTACATCGTCGCGATGCTGATGATGCTGGTGCTGGGCATTCGGTATGCCAGCGACACGTATTTCGAGGCGGCGCTGTTGATCGCCCTGTTCGGCTTTGTCGGCTCGTTTGCCCTGGCCAAGTTCCTGTTGCGTGGCGAGGTGATCGAATGACGGGAGAACTGTCGATGTGGGTCGAGATCCCAGTGGCGATCCTGCTGGTGCTCGGCAGTCTTTTCGCCCTGACCGGGGCGATCGGCCTGGTGCGGCTCAAGGATTATTTTCAGCGCATGCACCCGCCTGCCCTGGCTTCGACGCTGGGGGCCTGGTGCGTTGCGCTGGCCTCGATCATTTATTTCTCGGCGCTCAAGTCGGGCCCGGTGCTGCATGCCTGGCTGATACCGATCCTGCTGTCCATCACGGTGCCGGTAACGACCCTGCTGCTGGCCCGGGCGGCTTTGTTCCGCAAGCGCATGGCAGGGGACGATGTACCGGCGGAAATAAGCAGCCCCAGGACCGGGAGCGATGGCTAAGGAAGCTTGAGCCAGGCTTTGTTGTGGCGAGGCGATCTATCCCCTCGCCACAACGGCGTTCGCCTCTGGATTGCTCAAGCCCACGCCACCGTCAGCAACCCTGCCCCCAGCACGACACACAACGGCGAGTAGACCCAGGTATCGAGCCGGGCGAACGTCGACCCCTTGACCTCCTTGAAGAAGCCCACCAGGTTCGACTCGCCAATGGCCCGGGCAAACATCAACAGGGCAATCGCACTGATCAGCCATTGCAAGGCACGATGGGTCACGGGAGGCGCGATCAGGCCGACCCGCAGACACACCAGCACCGCAATCATCAGCAGCGCCAGCGCCACCAAAAGCGTCAGCCATCCCGACGGGTTGAACGCCGGTTGCAGTGTGCCGCCCTGCTTCACCGGCACCTGCGGCACTACCGCCAGCGCCGCCCACTGCCCGCCCAGGGCCCAATACAAATGAATCAAGCTGATGGTCGCAAACACCGCGACCAGCGACCGAGCCAATACAAGCGTCATTCGCCAGCCTCCTGAAAAAGGTTGAACAATCATCCTAGCTGGAATCTGGCATTTCGCTGGACGGGCGCAGGTTGCCGGATTCCAGTGAATGACGACTTGCCCAGGATCAACTGTTCAATTGACTGGCCTTAACGCGCTACAGCCCCGCGGTCACCTTGTCGGCGACCTCCTTGGGCAACCAGGCCTGCCAAACCTCGGGGTGAGCCTTGAGGAAGGCTTCGGCGGCCTCGCGGGAGGGCGTGCGTTTCTCGCTCATATCGGCCAGGGCCTTGTTCAGCGGGTCGATCGGCAGGTCGACCTTGCTGAAGAACTCGGCAATGTCCGGGTGTTGTTTCTGGAACGGTACCGACACGCCAATGGACAACTTCGAAGCCAGGGACCGCGTCGGCCTGGGGTTGGGGTTGTCGGCATCGGTCAGGGTTTTCCAGGCCTCGGCATCGAATGGCGGCTCTTGCAACTGCACCAGTTTGAAACGCCCGAGCAGCGGCGTGGGCGACCAGTAGTAGAACAGGATCGGCTTGCCACGGCGGATCGACGAAGTGATCTCGGCATCGAGCGCGGCCCCTGAGCCGCTGCGAAAGTTCACATAGCTGTCGGAAAGACCGTAGGCCTTGAGCTTTTGCTTGTTGACCACCTCGGAAGTCCAACCGATGGGACTGTTGAGGAAGCGTCCCTTGCTGGGGCTTTCCGGGTCCTTGAACACGTGCTTGTAGCGCGCAAGGTCCTCGACGCTGCGCAAGTCCGGCGCCAGGGGCTTGATGCCCTTGGCAGGGTCGCCCTTGATGACGTATTCCGGCACCCACCAGCCTTCGGTCGCGCCCTTGACCGTATCGCCCAGGGCGACCACCTTGCCCTCGGCCTCGGCCTTGACCCACACCGGACTGCGACCTGCCCACTCCTCGCCGATCACTTGGATATCGTTATTGGCCAGGGCGGTTTCCAGGGTAATGGTGGTGCCCGGCAACGTGTCCGTCGGCAACCCGTAGCCCTTTTCGACAATGACCCTCAGGATGTCGGTGATCAGGCTGCCGCTTTCCCAGTTCAGGTCGGCAAAGTGGATCGGCGTCGATGCAGCGGATGCCGGAAGGGGTGAAACCAACACAGCGAGGGTGGCCCAGGCAGCCAGCCACTGTCGAACTCGTTTCATGTTTGATACCTCATGCCGGATGCAGCAATAGCCGAACGGCGTGCGAAGCGAACGCAAGCCTGTGACTAGTTCAGTCAATTGACTGTAGCCAAGGTTCCAGCAGGAGCGTTTTAAAACTGTTACGAGTATAAAAAGAACAAAGGACATCAACCCGATTCGTCATCCAAGGATGAAAGCCGCTTCCTACTCGCTGGCCTTGAATGTCACAAGTTCACCCTTGCGCCATTTGGCAGCCTTGGCGGTGACTGCTTTCAACGTCTTGGTCAAACCTTCCTGCAACTGTTCGTTGGCGGCCAATACGGTCACTACGCTGTGCCCTTCCTTGAACAGAATGGCGTGGCCCTCGGCGGTCGTGACGAACGCGTAGTCACCCAGGCCATAGACCGTCAACTTGATTTCACGAAACCGGATTTCAAACTTGCCTCCCTCGCGACTGGGAAGTACCGCCGCGCGAAAATGGTCGCCAACCTTGAGTTCCAGCCGGGGTTTGTCATCGACGACCAATGCCGACTCGGTGTCGATTTCGGCAATATAGATACCTTCGGCGGTCTGCTCGGTGATATAGACAAACCGTGACTGGAATTGCTTGACCAGTTTTGCCCGCAGGTCGCCCAGTACAAATAACGCATGCATGTCGAGATTACTTACTGCCAAGGAAACATCCCCATCTTTAAACGGCCCACTCTTTGAGAATGGACCACGAGAACCCGCACGGCCCCATGGACCTGTCATTGAATTCGAAAGTGAACGGTGCGCCCTGACCCAGGGCGGGAGAAGACTATAGGATCGCTACTCTCGCCGTCTTTCCCGGCGGTCGTCAGAGGCTGAAGGAAAACACCACTCTGAGCATCGGAAAAGGTGGGACTACTAACTTTAGGGAAATTTCTCACTTAGAAAAGCATTTTTCTGACATCGAGGCCAAAAAAAATTGCTTTAGATAGGCGCAACCGTACACACGGTGCTGCCGATTCTAGAGCAGCCGCTGACGCGCAGACTACTTAAAACAGCCGGCAATCCGTCGGTAACCATAGAAAAGGAATTCACATGGCTACGTTTCCAACCCTGATCCGCCCCGCCATCTCATGTGTCGCCCTGGCGCAAGACGCCACTCATGACGACGGTTACGCACCGATTGCATTGATCCAGCCCAGATACCGGGTCGTTCTTGCCGGCAAGTGTTTTTTTCATATCGAAGAAACCTCTACCGGGCGCGTAAGAGGTTTCCGCGCCGACCATAACGAAGCCTGCTATCTCGCCCGCACCCTCGAACAGAACCCTTCAACGGCAGGCGCCATGACTTAACTCAGCCGCCGACCGGCAACTGCTGCCATACTGCCTGCCCAGCGAGCGCCTCCATCGGCGGTGCTCGTACAACAATATGACTTGAAGGGAAGGCGCGACGTGACGGAACTAGACATCGGCGATTTTTTCATCCGCGGCGAAGCCAGAGAGGTAGAAGGCGAATTCCAAGCGGTCATCGTCATGCGCGCCAAAACCGCCGCCACTGCGGTCACCTATCACCAGGTAGAAAGGGATCGCTGGTTCAAGACGCCGGAACTTGCGGCCGAGGCCGCCAAGGAGTCAGCCCGGGCCCTGAAGCTCGCGGTGGATGAAGGTGCGCTGAAAGCCTGAAGCCAATCGAACTCCTGACGACTGCTCGCCTCAGATAGAGGGAAGCAACCGAGGCGCCATGACGGCGGTAGTCCAGAGGAGTCCTACAAAATGGAACAACCATCCCACGAACTCAGCACCCTGTTTGACCAGCTTGGCCTGCCTTCGGACGGCAACGCCATCGATGATTTCATCATGGCGCACCCGCTGGATCCGAACACCAAGTTGGTCGATGCGCCTTTCTGGTCGAATCAGCAACAAGATCTGCTTCGCGAATGGCTGCTTGCCGACGGCGAAGAGGCGGTATTGGTGGATCAACTGAACGTACGCCTGCACGACGGTAAATAACCCCTACATGAGCCAATGACAGTTGAGTTTTTGTGGCGAGGGGATTTATCCCCGCTGGGCTGCAGAGCAGCCCCTCGAAAGACTGGAATGCAGCCCCCTGACGTACCGCAGCGATAGCTATTAGGGGCGCTGCGCACCCCAGCGGGGATAAATCCCCTCGCCACAGGTTAGTCATATCGCCGGTGATCAGACTCAGCGCGGCTTCTCGGGCTTATAGCCCAGCCGCAACCCACCCCAATGACGTCCCTTGAGCATGATTGGCACCGACAGGTCATGCATCAGCTCGCCCGTGTCCCGCGTATAGGTTTGCAGCAACACCGGCTGTTGATGACTGCCGCAGCGGATCCCGGTGCGATCGGAGAACTTGCGCTTGGTGCGATTGTTCAGCGTGTCCACTTGCGGATCGCCAGTCAACGGCTGACAGAACGTATTGTTGTGAGTCGGCACGTAGCCCTGCTGAGTGCAGGCAATCGCGAAGACCAGCCCCTCATGCCGCGCCAGCAACGGTTCCTGGATCGCTGGCAGCACCTGGTCGGTGTAGCGGTCGAAACGGGTCTGGAACTTCGCCGGATGGGTATTGGGGATCGGTTGGTAGCTGCGATCGAACAGATCCTCCAGGCTGACGCGCCCCTGGTCGATATCCGCCTCGAACTGTGCGGCAATCCGGCTTGCCCCTTCCCGCGCCAAGTCATAGACCCGCTGGTGATAATCGTCCAGGCCCACCTCGGCCAAGCGCTCGCTGATGGTCTCGGCCTGGCCTTCCATCTGCACAGCGGCCTCGGCCAGGCGCTGGGTCTGCTGGTCGCTGATCGCCAGGTCACCGCGCATTTGCTCGATCGCATGAAACAGGCTATCGAGTTGTCCACGGTTAGTGTCGGTACCCTGGGCGATAGCGCTGACCTGGGTTTCGACACCGGCCGCAAGCCGCGCAATGTTTTCCAGGTGCTGGCCAGTGTGCTCGACTTGCTGCACACCGCTGTCCAGGTCACCGGCCAATTGGCGGATCTGCTCGACGACCTGCGCGGTGCGCTGCTGGATATCCGCGACCATCACGCCGACCTCGCCGGTCGCCGCGGCAGTGCGCCCGGCCAACCCCCGGACCTCGTCGGCCACCACCGCAAAACCGCGACCATGTTCCCCGGCACGGGCCGCCTCGATCGCAGCGTTAAGGGCCAACAGGTTGGTCTGGCTGGCGATCGATTGAATCACCAGGGTCACCCGCTGGATTTCGTCGCTGCGCACGCTCAGCGCCTCGATGAGTTCGCGGCTTTCATTGGCGCGCTGACTGAGCTGATGCATGCGGCTGATGGATTCGACCAACTCGCTGCGCCCGGCGACACTGCTGCGATGGGCCTCGCTGGCCGCGCCCAGGGCCTCTTGACTGAGCTGCGAGGTGGCCTGCTCGGTCGCGATCATCGCTTCGGCGTTGCCAACGATCCGCGCCGCGGCCCCGAGCTGTGACTGGACCTTGCCCGCCAGCTGCTTGACCGAATAGGCAACGCCAGCGGCGGACAGTGCATTATGGCTGGTGGTGTAGGAAAGATCGCGGGTGAGCTCGGCCAGGCTGTCGCTTGCCGTCGGCACCGGTGTGCTGTTCAGCCGCGAGCGCAGGCGTGGCAACCAGACGATGAGCAGCGCCAGCGGCAACGCCAGGTACAACGACCAACCGCCCAAGGTCATGCCACACAGCAGCGAAACCAGCGCCAGGCTTTGCAGAGTCGGCGCAAGCCAGCGCGCTGTAACGCGCGCTACTGGCACCGAGGCCGACGCTGTCGCCGCCAGAGATCCTTCTGTCGCCATTTTCGTCACCCACTTTTCTCATTGTTATGGCCGCATTAAACGCCACTATCGAGCCATTATCCATGGTCCATTAGTCGTGTTTTCGGCAAAAAAACGAGAAGCGTGATGACCAAAAAGCAAAAAGACCGCAGCTTCGGATGAAGGGCTGCGGTCTTTTTCGAAAACGGTATCAGGCCTGGCGCTGGTGCTTGTCGATCTGCTCGTGACGTTCCTGGGCTTCGATGCAGTATTTGGTGGTCGGACTGATCAACAGGCGCTTGAGGCCGATCGGCTCGCCGCTGTCGTCGCACCAGCCGAAGCTTTCGTCGTTGATACGGTCCAGGGCCTGCTCCAGTTGCGGCAGCATGCGCTGGTCGCGATCGATGGCGTTGACCAGCCAGGTGCGCTCTTCTTCTACGGAAGCTGCGTCCGCCGGGTCGGCCGGGCTGTCCAGGCTCTCAATGGCGATTCGGTTCTGTTCGATGCGCTCGTGGGTTTCGACTTTCATGTTCTGCAACAGCTTGGTGAAGTAAGCCAGTTGCTCGGCATTCATGTAGTCATCCGCCGGCATGGCCAGCAACTTTTCCTTTGTCATTGATTTCTCTATAAAAAAACGTGCATTAAGGCGAATTATGGAGCGTCCCGCATCAAGCAGCCACGCTCATCGGGAAGGCGCCGTTTATTCCAAGCGCCACCCGGCACTCAATTTACGAGGGGCGGCAGTCTAAGGCCGAGTCGGGGCGTCAGCAACCGAAAACATGGGGAAAATGTCCGACAACCGCTTCAAATGCTGTCTGACAGGCTTCTGCCGGCCGTCGGAGTGCGTTTATAACAAGAAATTCGCTGCGATGGCTGTATCAAGAAGACAAATGGCAACGCCACGCGGGTCAGGCGTGGCGCTTTGTCGCAACCTCAGGCATGTCAGCGTTTGAGTTTGCGCTTGTTGCGGTACTGATCGATCACCACCGCGACGACAATGATCAGACCCTTGATGATGTCCTGGATATAGGCATCGACACCGACAAAGGTAAAACCACTGGCCATTACCCCGAGGATCAGCGCACCGATCACCGTCCCGGTGATGCGCCCCACTCCACCGGCCAGGCTGGTGCCGCCAATGACCGCCGCGGCGATCGCGTCGAGCTCGTAAGACATGCCCATGCCGGCCTGCCCGGTCGCCGCCCGCGCCGAGGCCACGACGCCGGCCAAGCCCGCCAGCAGCCCCGCGATGCTGTAGACGATCACCAGGTGGCGCTTGACGTTGATGCCCGAGGTCCGCGCCGCCTGCATGTTGCCGCCGATGGCGTAGGTGTATTTACCGTACTTGGTGTAGCGCAAGGCGACGTGGAAGATCACCGCCACCACCAGGAAGATGATCACCGGCATAGCGCCATGACCGATGGCGGTGTACGAATCGGACAACATGCTCACCGGCTGGCCTTCGGTGTAATAACGCGCCAAGCCACGGGCCGAGACCATCATGCCGAGGGTGGCGATAAAAGGCGGGATGCCGGTAACGGCGATGATGCTGCCGTTGATCGCCCCCGCCAGCAGCCCCACGCCGAGGCCCGCCACCACCGGTATCCACACGGGCAGGTCCGTCAGGGAAGGAAACACCGCCCGGGAAAAATCCGAAGTCTGGGCCAGGCTCGCGGCAATCATCGCCGACAACGCCAGCACCGAACCTGACGACAAGTCGATGCCGGTGGTGATGATCACCTGGGTCACGCCGATGGCCAGCAGGCCGATGATCGACACTTGCAGGATCATCAGCACCAGGCGCTGGGAGTTCATCAGGAAACTCTGGTCGCGCATGATCCAGCCGAACAGCTCGAACACCAGGCCGATGCCGATCAGCACCAGGAAAATGCTCAGTTCCGTGGGCAGCCGCCGACGCGTCCTGGCCGGTGCGGCGGCGGGTTTGTTTTCCAATATCGCGTTCATAGCCAATCACCTTTTTTATCTGTGGCGAGGAAGCTTGCTCCCTCGCCACGGGATTATTGCTCGACGTTATTGATTCGCCCGGCAGCCATCAGGACAGGCCCGACGCCAGTTGCATGACTCGTTCCTGGGTGGCTTCGCTGCGGTCGAGGGTGCCCATCAGGTCGCCTTCGTGCATCACCATGACGCGGTCGCTCATGCCCAGCACCTCAGGCAGCTCCGAAGAAATCATGATGACCGCCATGCCTTCGCTGGCGAGGTAGGCAATGAGTCGGTAGATCTCGGCCTTGGCGCCGACATCGATGCCGCGGGTCGGTTCGTCGAGGATCAGGATGCGCGGGTTGGTCATCAGCCAGCGGGCCAGCAAGGCCTTCTGCTGGTTACCGCCGGATAGAGTGTCGATGCACTGCTCCAGGGACGGTGTCTTGACCCGCAGCTTCTTGCACATGTCTTCGCACAGCGCACGCAGGGCTTTCTGCTGGATGAAACCGTTGCCGACGTAATGGGGCAGCACGGCCATTTCCATGTTCTCCAGCACTGACAGGCACGGGAACAGGCCACTGAGCTTGCGGTCCTCGGTCAACAGCGCGAAGCCCTTCTCGATCGCCATGTGCGGGTCGGTGATGCGCACCGGCTGGCCGTCCAGCAGGATCTCGCCGCCGGTACTCGGGGTCACGCCGAAGATCGCTTCGGCAACGTTGGTCCGGCCCGAGCCCATCAGCCCGGCGATGCCAAGGATTTCCCCGGCATGCAGGTCGAACGACACGCCTTTGAAAATGCCGTCCAGGCTCAGGTCGCGCACCGACAGGACCAAGTCACCGATGGGCTTGTCCCGCACCGGGAACAACTGGCTCAGTTCGCGTCCGACCATCATCGAAATCAGGCTGTCGCCGTCCATGCTGTCGGCCCGTTGCAGGCCGATATAGGCACCGTCGCGAAACACCGCCACTTCATCGGCGATGGCGAAGACTTCGTTCATTTTATGGGTGATGTAAATGATGCCCTTACCCTGCGCCTTGAGGTCGGCGATGATCGAGAACAAATGGGCGACTTCGGTCTCGGTGATGGCCGAAGTCGGTTCGTCCATGATCAGGATGTCGGAGTCATACGAGACGGCCTTGGCGATCTCCACCATCTGCCGTTCGGCAATGCTCAGGTTGCCCACCTGTTCCTCCGGGTCAAGCTTGATGCGCAAGCGCTCCAGCAACCGGGCGGTGCAGCGGTGCATTTCACCATGATCGATCATGTGCAGGCCGTTGAGCTGTTCGCGGCCGATCCAGATGTTTTCGGCGATGCTCATGTGGGGCATCAGGTTCAGTTCCTGGTGGATCATGGCGATCCCGGCCTGCAAGGCCGCCAGGGGGGTGTCGAAGGTTACCGGCTTGCCCCGCAGGCGCAGCTCGCCGGCGTCGGGCTGGTAGATGCCGGCGATGATCTTCATCAGCGTGGATTTGCCCGCACCGTTTTCCCCCATCAAGGCCAGCACCGAGCCGGGGCGTACCCGCAATTGCACGTCTGACAGGGCCACGACGCCAGGGAAGCCTTTGCTGACGTTGACGACCTCCAACAGGTACGGTTCGTCAGGTAATGCGTCCGGCCGGAACGTTGCCGCCGGGGCGCTCGAAGCAGTCGCTGATGCGAACATGGTGGGTACTCCCTGGGCAAGGTCGGCGCGGCGACCTTGCCTGTTTATTGTTGTGATGAAACAGGTGAAGCGTTACTTGAACTGATCGACGTTCTCCGGCGTGATCAAGCGATATGGCACCCAGACGGATTGCTCGACCGGCTGCTTCTTGACCATTTTCACCGCGGTATCGATCGAGCCGTCGGCTTGACCCTTGGCGTCCTGGAACACCGAGACCGCCATGTCGCCTTTCTTGATGGCGTTCAAGCCGTCCGGCGTGCCGTCGACCCCTGCGATCAACACGCTGCCCTTCTTGGCGCCCGTTTGCCTGAGGGCCATGGCGGCGCCAATGGCCATTTCATCGTTGTTGGACACCACGGCGTTGAACTCGCGGCCTTGGGTCAGCCAATCATTGACCAGGGTCATGCCCTTGTCCCGGGACCACGTGCCCGTCTGCTCCTGCTCGATCTTGATGTCCGGGTACTTGGCGAGGACTTCCTTGACGCCTTTGGTGCGGTTCGTGGTGGAGTTGTTCGCCAAATCGCCCAGCAGGATCACGATCTCACCCTTGCCGCCCATCTTGTCGGCCAGGTACTGCATCTGCATGCGCCCGGCCTCAAGGTCATCCGAGGCCACGGTGACCACGCCTTCCGGCAGTTTCGGGTCGTCCGGACGGCGGTTGACGTACACCAGCGGAATGCCGGCGGCCACGGCGGCCTTGGTGATGCGTTGGGTCGCGGCGGTGTCCACCGGGTTGACGATGAGCGCGTCGACCTTCTGGCTGATGAAGCTTTCTACCTGACTCAATTGCTTGACCACGTCGCTGCGCGCATCTTCGAACTGCAACGTGACGCCGTCCGGCAGGGCCTTGGCTTTCTTGTCCATGGACTCGCGCAGGTAGGTCAACCAGGTGTCATCGAACTGGGACATGCTGACGCCGATCTTCAGGTCCGCCAGGGCAGCGCCGCTGGCAAACATCAATGACAGGGCCAGCGAGGCAATACGGGTCTTGGTGTTCATGAACGTTCTTTCTCCACTTTTTTGTTGGTCTTATGGATAAGGCGTGACGGACTTCAGGAACGTGGTAAACGCACGATCGGTGCGCCGGGCATGCAGCACACCACGGCGCCCCTGCGCTGGATGCACAGGGCTTCGAACAAGGGAAGGATTGCGGACAGGCGCAAGGACAATGGCAGGTGAAACGCAGAGCGGTTGAAGGTTTTCATCGACGGTACCTGGCTGTGTTTCTTGTTTTTGTTTCGTCCTTCGTCCATTCAGGGCGAGCCTGGATAAACGCGGACAGGGTTGTCGGTAACCTGGAATCGACTTTATTGGAAAATATTTTCCATATCAACTCATTTTAGAATTTTATTCGTTTTTTATTCCATGTCCTACAGGCTCAGATAAACACACCACCTGACCCTGCTCCGCGCTCTGTCTTGCCGCGTCCAGGAGGCGTGTCGTGGCCAGGGCATCGCGGGCCGCAACGGGCAGCGGGCCGTCGCCCTGCAACGCTGTCTGTAGACGCTGATAGAACGCGAGCCAGCAGCCCCGTTCCGAGGCTACCCGCTCGCGCTCGGCACCGTGTTCGAACCAGCCCCAGCGCCGATGTTCTTCCGCGCCCCAACGTTCGCCCTCGGTGGCGGGGCTCAGTCCCGCCAACGCCAGGGCCTCCTGACCATCGAGGCCTTCGACGGTATAGCAGCCTTCACTGCCACTGACCCGAAACCTTGGGCGCGGAGCGCTTTGCAGGCAATTGCCGCTCAAGTGCGAGACCACACCGCTTGCGTGGACCAACGACATGAAAAAACCGTTGTCGTAGGCCTGGCCTGGCTGTCGATAATCCAGCTCGGCATACACCCGGGTCACCGGCCCGAACAATTGCAGCGCCTGGTCCACCAGATGGCTGCCCAAATCCCGCAGGAAGCCCCCGCCACTGGCTTTGCCCACCGAGGTCGGCGAGTAACGTTCGACGCTGGACTCAAAACGAATGACCTGCCCCAGGGCACCGGATGAAAGCAATTTGCGCACCGTCAGGAAATCCGAATCCCAGCGGCGGTTCTGGTACACGCTCAACGGTACGTTGCGTCGTTCGGCAGCCAACACCATCGCTTCGGCCTGCCCGGCATCAAGGGCGAATGGCTTGTCGCTGACCACCGCCACGCCGTGCTCGATGGCCTCCATCACAATGACGGGGCGCGCTTGCAGCGGCGTGGACACCACCACCGCATCGACGCCGGCCGCCACCAGTTGCTCAAGGCTATCGAAGGCCTGGACCCGCGGATGCTCGGTTGCCAATTGCTGGCGTCGCTCGGCGGAACGGGTCACCACCCCGACAAACGTAGCGCCCGGCAGGCTGCTGATGAGCGGCGCATGAAAAAACCGCCCGCCCTTGCCATAGCCGACTAGTCCGATTCGCATGAACACTCCTTATCTGTCATTGAACATGCCATCCCCTGTGGGAGCGAGCTTGCTCGCGATGGCGGTGGATCAGCCCGCATTGTCTTGACTGACCCACCGCTATCGCGAGCAAGCTCGCTCCCACAGTTGAACTGCATGCCCACGGGAAATGTGGTCAGCCGTAGAAACGCGGCCGCTCCGGCAGCTCGACCTTGATGATCTGCCCACTCTGCTGCGCTTGGACACAGGCATCCGCCGCCACCGCCGCGGCGAAACCATCCCAGGCCGACGGCCCGCCTACTTGCCCGGCACGCACGCCGTCGATGAACGCCTGCAATTCGACGTCATAAGCGGCGATGAAGCGATCCTTCCAATCCATCAGGATGGCATTGGACAGCTTGGCGCCGCTGCGCAGTTGCACCTGGGACGGTTCCGGCAGCTTGGCGATGCCGGTCTCCCCCACCACTTCGCATTGGATGTCGTAACCGTACTGGCAGTTGACGAACACCTCGACGTCGATCCGCGTGCCCTTGGCGGTTTCCAGCAGAACGATCTGCGGATCCCGCAGGTGGGCCAAAGCCTTGCTGCTCTTGCGCGGGAACACCACCTGTACCGACACATAGTCGTCGGCCAGCAGCCAACGCAGCACGTCCAGCTCATGGATCAGGGTATCGGTGATCGCCATGTCGGTCTTGTAGTTCTCCCCCACGCTCGGGTTGCGGTGGGCGCAATGCAGCATCAACGGCTCGCCGATCTGGCCGCTGTCGATCACCGATTTGAGCGCGCGGTAACCTTCATCGTAAGGGCGCATGAAGCCCACCTGCACCAGGCGCTTGCCGTGGGCCACTTCGGCGTCGACGATTTTGCGGCAGCCTTCGGCCGTGACCGCCAGGGGCTTTTCGCAGAACACCGGTTTGCCTGCCGCGATGGCCGCCAGCACGAACTCTTCATGGCTCGGCCCCCAGGAGGTGACAAGGATCGCCTCGACGTCCGGCGCCGCGATCAACGCGTGGCCGTCCGGATAGACCTCGGCGGTCAGTTTGAGGTCGGCCACCACTTTCGCCGCCTGGGCAAGGTTGATGTCAGTCACTGCCACCACCTGGCTGTTGAGCAAGGTCTGGCTGCAACGACGGATGTGGTCCTGGCCGATGGCCCCGGTGCCGATGACGCCCAGCTTCAAAGACATGTTGAACTCCTTATGTAGGTGTTGGCGCAATCAGTATTGACGGGCCTTGGCCAGTCGTTCGTTGAGGGTCTTGGCGACGGCATCGGTGCGGGCGCTGGTGGAGACCTGCGCCACGCCGACCCGCCACCAGGATAGGTACTTGTGGATCATGGTCTTGGGCAGGACCTTGATGTCGATCAGGGTCGAGACCGTCTGGCGCCGGGCGTCGGCCAATGCCGCGTACAACTCGTCCAACGTCTTGACCGTGTAGGTCTTGCAGCCATAGGCCGCCGCGCTCATGGCGAAATCCACCGGCACAAAGCCGCCATCGAGCTTGCCCGTCTCGGGGTTGCGGAAGCGGAACTCGGTGCCGAAGCTGTCCATGCCGTGTTCCATTTGCAGGTTGTTGATGCAACCGAAGGTCATGTTGTCCAGCAGCACGATGTTGATCTTGCGCCGCTCCTGGATGGAGGTTGCGAGTTCCGAGTGCAGCATCATGTAGGAGCCGTCGCCCACCAGCGCGTAGACCTCTTTATCGGGCTCGGCGAGTTTCACCCCCAGGGCGGCATTCACCTCATAGCCCATGCATGAATAAGCGTATTCGACGTGGTAAGTATTCACGCCCTTGCTGCGCCAACTGCGCTGCAGGTCGCCGGGCAGGCTGCCGGCGGCGGCGACGATGATGGCGTCGTCCGCCAGGGTTTCGTTGAGGGTGCCAAGCACGCGACTTTGGGTCAGGCAGGACCCCGTGAGCTCGATGAATTCACGAAACACTGCGGGGTCCATGTGATCGTTGATTTCCGGGACGAAGTCCTGGGTCTGGAAATCTGCCTGGTAGATCCGGTCCACTTCGGCGTCGAGCTGGGCCTTGGCGTCGGCGATCTGCGCGCCCCATTCGGCACGGTAGTCCCCCAGCTTGTCGGCCAGCGCCTCCAGGCCCGAACGGGCGTCGGCCAGCAGTTGCACGCCATCGAGTTTCAGCGCATCGCACGGGCTGATGTTGAGGTTGAGAAATTGCACGTCGCAATGCTGAAACAGCCATTTCGACGCCGTGGTGAAATCGCTGTAGCGGGTGCCGATGCCGATGATCAGGTCCGCTTCCTTGGCCAGCAGGTTCGCCGCCAGGCAGCCGGTCTCGCCAACGCCACCGACATTCAGCGGGTGGCTGGAGACGATGGCGCTTTTTCCCGCCTGAGTCTCGGCAAAGGGGATCTCGAAGCGCTCGGCAAAGGCTTGCAATGCAGCATTGGCCCCGGAGTACTTCACCCCGCCACCGCAGATGATCAATGGCTTGCGCTTGCCCTTGAACAACGCCAGGGCATCGCCGAGCATCGCTTCGGTGGCCGGCCGGCGGTCGATGCGGTGCACGCGTTTCTGCAAAAAACAATCCGGGTAATCGTAGGCTTCGGCCTGCACGTCCTGGGGCAGCGCCAGGGTCACCGCGCCGGTCTCGGCCGGGTCGGTGAGCACGCGCATGGCCTGGATCGCGGCGGTCATCAATTGCTCGGGGCGGTTGATGCGATCCCAGTATTTGCTCACGGCCTTGAAGGCATCGTTGGTGCTGATGCTCAGGTCATGGAATTGCTCGATCTGTTGCAGCACCGGGTCCGGCTGACGACTGGCATAGACATCGCCAGGTAACAGCAGCAGCGGGATGCGATTGGCCGTCGCGGTGGCGGCGGCGGTCAGCATGTTCGCCGCGCCGGGACCAACCGACGAGGTACAGGCGTAGATCCTGCGCCGCAGATGCTGCTTGGCAAACCCGATGGCGGCATGAGCCATGCCTTGTTCGTTGCGGCCCTGATGAACCACCAGGTCGCCGCTGTCCTGCTCCAGCGCCTGGCCCAGGCCCAGCACATTGCCGTGGCCGAAAATGGTAAACACCCCGGCGACGAACTTGCTCTGGACGCCATCGACCTCGACGTACTGGTTATCGAGAAATTTCACCAGGGCCTGGGCCATGGTCAGTCTTGTTGTGGTCATGCTTGCACCTTATTGGAATGCAAATCCGGCAAATTTACTCACCCCCTGTGGGAGCGAGCCTGCTCGCGAAAGCGGCCTGTCAGGCGACATCAGTGTTGGATGTACTGCCGCCTTCGCGAGCAGGCTCGCTCCCACAAGGGGATCTTCATCAAGTCAAAATCAGCTCAGGCCTGGGACTTCTGCAAGTGATTCATACTCGCCCCCAACGCTTGGCGAATATCGGCCAACTCATGAACACTTTCGGCAAACGGCTCGAAGGACAGGTAACCGTCATAGCCGCCGCGGAGCAGCGCCTCGATCTGCCCGGCATTGCCGAGAATATCCCCCTCGCCCACCAGCACTCGGTGGCCGTCGCGAATGGTCGCCAGTGGCGCTTGGGCATCCTCGACCCCTGAGATGTGAACCAGCCCGGTCAATTCAGGGAAGAACTCCTGCTCGCCGGCCAGATGGTGATGGAAGGTGTCATGCACCAGGCGAAACACATCCAGCCCGTCGGTGGCCTTGATCGCTTCCACCGCCGTGCGCTTGCGGCGTAGCGAGCACTCTGCAAAACCCAAGGGTTCGATGAAACCGTAGATGCCGAAGGCGCGCAGGATCGGCGCAAGTTCACTTAAGGCAGTACGCAAACCCGCCGCTCGCTCGACCTCGCTGCGCGGATCGGCGCGATCGTTGAGCGGGCACATCACCAATCCATCGGCGCCACACTCGCGGGCGTAATCGGCCAGGCGCACGGCCTGGGCACGGCGCTCTTCGTTCCACACATCGAACGGGTACAGGGCGTTGATGGAAAGCACTTTGATACCGCGCGCCTCGCACAACTCGCGGACATGGGCCGGCGGCATGCCGTCTTCGATCTCGACACCTTTGAGGTCATTGCGAATCTCGATGGCATCGGTCTTCAACGCCAGCGCCAGGTCGATGAAAGCAGGCAGTGACAGGCGCGGGGCAACCATTCGATTCAAGGCAAAACGCAGGGGCTTGTTCATTGTTGTTCTCCCTCCGGCATTCATGAAATGAGTTATTGGGCAGTGGGCATGCTGAACTCGGGGCCCTTGGCGATGCTGTCGGGCCAGCGCTGCATCACGCTCTTGTAGCGGCTGTAGAAACGCAGGCCTTCCTCGCCATAGGCATGGTGATCCCCGAACAGCGAACGCTTCCAGCCGCCAAAGGAGTGCCAGGCCATGGGCACCGGGATCGGCACGTTGATGCCCACCATGCCGACCTTGATGCTGCGGGCGAACGCCCGGGCGATGCCGCCATCACGGGTGAAGCACGACACGCCGTTGCCAAACTCATGGGCATTGATCAGCGCCACCGCCGTGGCGAAATCCGGCACACGAACGATGCCCAGCACCGGGCCGAAAATCTCCTGTTGGTAGATGCTCATCTCGGCGGTGACCTGGTCGAACAGCGTCGCGCCGACAAAAAATCCCTGCTCGGCCCCCGGCACCTTGAAGCCCCGGCCGTCGACGATCAGTCGCGCACCCTCGGCCACGCCAGCATCGATGAAGCCTTCTACCTTGGCCTTGTGTTCGGCGGTGACCAACGGCCCCATGTCGGTGCCGGGCTGCTGGCCATTGCCGACTTTCAGTTGGTCGATACGTGGCAACAGTCGGGCGATCAGCTCATCGCCCACGTCGCCCACCGCCACCGCGATGGAAATCGCCATGCAGCGCTCGCCGGCAGAACCGTAGGCCGCGCCGATCAGCGCGTCCGCCGCCTGGTCGAGGTCGGCATCGGGCATGACGATCATGTGGTTCTTCGCCCCACCCAGGGCCTGCACGCGCTTACCGTGCGCCGTACCCTGCTGGTGGATGTATTCGGCGATGGGCGTGGAGCCGACAAAGGAGATCGCCTCGATGTCCGGGTGCTGCAATAGCGCATCCACGGCCGCCTTGTCGCCCTGGACGACATTGAATACGCCGTCCGGCAGGCCGGCTTCGGTCAGCAAGCGGGCCATCAGCAAACTGGCGGACGGGTCGCGTTCCGAAGGCTTGAGGATGAAGCAGTTGCCGGCAACCAGCGCCAGGGGAATCATCCACAACGGCACCATGACCGGGAAATTGAACGGCGTGACGCCGGCGCAAACACCCAGAGGCTGACGCAGGTTCCAGTTGTCGATGCCGCCGCCGATGTTGTCGCTGAAATCGGTCTTGAGCAGGCTCGGCGCACCGCAGGCGTACTCGACGATTTCGATACCGCGGGTGACTTCGCCGTGGGCGTCGGACAGCACCTTGCCGTGTTCACGGCTGATGATCTGCGCCAACTCATCATGGTGGCGGTCGAGCAATTCCTTGAACTTGAACATCACCCGCGACCGTCGCAACGACGATTGCTCGGACCAGGCCGGGAACGCCGCCAGCGCCGAGGCCACCGCTGCCTCGACGGTACTCGGCTCGGCCAGGGCCACCCGGGCCTGCACCGCGCCGGTGGCCGGGTTGAAGACATTGCTGGAGCGAGCGGTGTCGCCATCCTGCACTTGGCCGTTGATGTAATGGCCTATTACCGGGGTGTCGCTCATTGTCCTGGTTCTCCGTTGGAATGTTCGAATTCAGAGGTCGAGCAGCCAGCTGTGCTGCGGGTCGTTATGGAACTGCCAGACCCGCTTCGGACCGGCCATGACATTCAGGTAATACGACTCGTACCCGTAGGGCACGCTGACCGGGTGGTAACCCTTGGGCACCACCACCAGGTCACTGTTTTCCACGGCCATGGCCTGGTCGATGCTGCGGTCGTCGGTGTAGACCCGCTGGAACACGAAGCCCTGGGACGGGTTGACCTGGTGGTAGTAGGTCTCTTCGAGAAAGCTCTGGTGCGGCAGGTCGTCGGTGTCGTGCTTGTGGGGCGGATAGCTGGACGAATGACCGGACGGCGTGCGCACTTCCACCACCAGCAGCGAGTGGGCCGGTTCGCTGTCGGGCAGGATGTCGCAGACATAACGGGTATTGGCGCCCTTGCCGCGAACGCTGCGTTTCATGCTTTGCGGGCGGATCAGTCGTGGTCCGTATTCATTGCTGGCCGCGCCCGGCGCGGCGCACACCGCTACTTGCACGTCGCTCAAGGCCGTCACCTGGGCCTGGCTGCCGGGTGGCAGGTATGCGGCGTAGGGGGATTTATCCTCGAACACCGAGTGGCGGTCACCGAGGTTGTCCCAGTTGAAGGTTCCCTGCCCCGGCGCTTCGCCCTTGAGGTCGATACGCCCGCTGAGCAAGACCACACACAACTCCTTGTCACCGGCCATCACCGGAAGGGTTTCTCCGAGGCACAGGCGGTAGGCCGCGAAGCCCACGTAATCCAACGCACCATGGGGCAGTTCGACCAGTTTCTGGCCGCCGGGATTGCTCTTGATCAACAGGCTCATGCCGGCATCCTCTCTTGCAGCAGGGCACGCAAGGTGTCGTAGCCCTTCTTGGCGTAGACATAACTCGGCGCCACGGCGGGGTCCTGCTCGGCTTCCACCACCAGCCACCCTTGGTAGTCGGCAGCCAGCAGGACGTCGAGCAACGCAGCGAAATCGATGTCGCCATCCCCCGGCACGGTGAAGGTGCCATTGATGATGCAGTCGGGGAAACTCCAGAGGTTGTTGCGCGCCAGCTGCACCACGGGTTTGCGCACGTCCTTGAAATGCACGTGACAGATGCGCTCGATGTGCTTGTGCAAGACTTGCAGCGGTTCGCCACCGCCCATGTAGCAATGGCCAGAGTCGAACAGCAGGCCCACTTCGCTGCCGGTCAGGGCCATCAGCTTGTCGATGTCCGAAGGCGATTCGACGTAGGCGCCCATATGGTGGTGATAGGCCAGTCGCACGCCCTGGGACAGGGTGAAGCGCGCCAGTTCGGTGAGCTTGTCGGCGTAGGCTTGCCAGGCTTCGTCGGTGTGAAAGCGCGGGCGTTCGATCAATGGGATGCGCTGGCCCTGGATGGAGTCAGCCACTTCGCCATAGACCAATACCGTCGCGCCGTTCTGCGCCAGCAGTTCGACATGGCTGGCGATGGCGTCGATTTCCTCGGCCGCCGAACGCCGCGCCAATCGACTGGAATACCAGCCGGAAACCAGCGCCAGGTCGTACGGGCGCAACACATCGCCGACGCCCTTGGCGTCCTTGGGGAACTTGCCGTTGAGCTCAAACCCTTCGTAGCCGATTTCCTTGCCTTCGCTCAGCGCCGTGCTCAAGGGCGTCTCGCCGCCAAGGGACGGCAGGTCGTCGTTGCTCCAGGAAATCGGGTTGATGCCAATTCGAATAGCGGGCATGGCTGCACCTTTTATTGTTGTCTCTAATGTTCAGCCGATCACCTGTGGCGAGGGAGCTTGCTCCCGCTCGGCTGCGAAGCAGTCGCAAAACCTATGGATGCGGTTTACCTGTCGAATCAAGGGTGGCTGATTTGGGACTGCTTCGCAGTCCAGCGGGAGCAAGCTCCCTCGCCACAAAAGCCCTGTCCATCAAGCCCGGGCACTGCGCCACGCCTCGATCAATTCCACAAACCGCCCCTGCACGTCCCGGATCAACGTTTCGTCATCGATCTCCCCGGCCATCCAGGCCCGGCTCGGCTCCTGGAAAATCGTCCGGCCCACGGCAAAGCCCCGGCAGGTGGTGCTCTGGCTGGCCTGGCGGAAGCCCTCGGCCAATGCGGCGGCCGGGGCGTTGAGGCCCAGCAGCACCACGCCACGGCAGTACGGGTCGCGCTGCTGGATCAACTCGTCGAGTTGCTTCCACTCTTGGGCCGTCTGCGCTTCGATCTTCCACCACGCCGGGAAAATACCCAGGTTGTAGAGGCGCTTGAGGGCGCGATAGAGCACGTCCGGATGGGCTGATGGATGATCCTTCGGCGGGATGACTTCCAGCAGCAACTCATGACCGCTGACCTGGGACGCCTTGTACAAGCCCATCAACTGAGCCTCTTGTTCCAGGCGCAGCAGCGGTTCGTCGTCGGGGTGAAATTGAACCAGGCATTTGATGATCTGTTCCTGCGGCCAGGCAATCAGGTTGCTGCCGATGGAGCGCCCGTGCTCGAACGCCAGCGGCCGCGAGCCCTGCACTTCCACCGGCCGCGCCACCCACCAGCCACGCCCGGTGGCCGCGTTGAGGGAGTCCTGGCCAAAGCGCTGGTCGGCCAGCAAACCGACATCGGCGGCGATACCCTGGCGTTGCAGGTCGACCTCGACCCGCTGCACAGCCTGGATGAACAGTTGCTTGAGCTCGCTGATACTGTCGAGGCCACGCCCGCCGCGCTGAGCCAGTTCCACCAGTTGCCAGCGATGGTCGAAGGCGAAGATGAACAACTGCTTCCAGGCCCTGCGCGGCACGCTCACCTGATGCAGCCGTTGCAGCGCGGCATCCTGGTCCGGTCGGGTGATGGGCACCGGGCTGTTGAACAAATAGTCGAGTTCGGCCCGGGTCGGCATCGCCGGAGCGCAGGCATGGCGCGAAACCACCAGGCCACCGCAGGCATTGGCCAACTGGCAGCAGCGCTCATCGTCGGCGTCCTCCAGCCAACCGGCGAGGAACCCGGACATGAACGCATCACCGGCACCCAGCACATTCAAGACTTCGACCCTAACGCCCGGGTAAATGGCGCCGTCTTCCAATCGGTTCGGGATGTCACCGTGGATCACCGTGCATCCTTGTGGACCGAGCTTGACCACCAGGGTTGCCGCCGTCAGCGCGCGCACCGTACGCAGCGCGGCCAGCAGGTCCTCGCTGCCGCCAGCGATAAGGAATTCTTCCTCGGTGCCGACGATCAGGTCGAAACGCGCCAGGATGCCTTGCACGTGCTGGCTGACCTTGCGGTCGGCAACGAAACGGGTTTCACCGTCGGCCTTGCTCGCCAGGCCCCAGAGGACCGGGCGGTAATCGATGTCGAGAACGCATTTGACGTTGTGTTTTCGGGCATGGTCCAGCGCCTGGATGCTCGCGTTGTAGACGCCTTCGGTAGAGAAATGAGTGCCGGTGATCAGCAGCGCCTTGCTGGAAGCGATAAAGGTTTCGTCGATGTCTTCGGCCCGCAGCGCCATGTCCGCGCAGTTTTCCCGGTAGAACACCAGGGGAAAGGTCTCGCGATCCTTGATACCCAGCAAGACCATGGCGGTCAGGCGCTCGGCATCGACCTTGATGCCGCTGACGTCACAGCCTTCCCGGGCGAGGGACTGCACCAGGAAACGCCCCATGTGATCGTCGCCTACACGGCTCAACATCGCCGATTTCAGCCCCAGGCGGGCCGTACCGAAGGCGATGTTGGCCGACGATCCACCCAGGTACTTGGCAAAACTGCTGACATCTTCCAGCCGCGCGCCGACCTGCTGCGCATAGAGATCGACGCCCAGGCGTCCCAGGCAGATGACATCCAATTGACGCCCACTGGCAAAACGAGTCTGGCCCATGCTGGCTCCTGTTATTTTTATCAGCCTGCGCTTGACGTCGGAACCGACGCCAACGCTTTGGTGGATGCAGACTAAAACGAGCAAGCGCCAAGAATCAATATTTTTTCCATATATTTTTATCGTGGAATATTTTTTCCAATATGCTATTGCTCAACCGGGCCAGACGCGGTGCATCGTTTCAGCAGGCGCCACAACTTCGTTCACCCATGATTTTCCTCCCGCCTACGCTGTAGACTGCGACCAGCCAACCTATTGTCGAGGATCGGCCCGTTTTTCAGGGGCGTCCTATAAGAACAAGCCAGAAGGATTTCCTATGACCCGCCCCGATCTGCCGGCGCCGTCCGAGAGCGCGTCCGAAGCCGCCCTCCCCAGCCCACCGATCAATGCCGAGCGGCTGTTGCAACTGATCACCGAGGAATACGAGGGCCTGCCGCGCCAACTCAAGCGCATCGCCAGCTACATGAGCCAGCAAAGCGACCGGATCATGGTGGATCGCATCAGCGACATTGCGCGCGAATGTGAAGTGCATCCCTCGGCCATCGTGCGCTTTTCCCAGCGTTTCGGCTTCAGCGGGTTCAGCGAAATGCAGGCTTTGTTCCGCGAGGCATACACCCACAAGACCACGCCGGTACAGAACTACCAGCAACGCATTCGCAGCATGATCGCCAACAAGTCCCAGAAGGCCAGTGCCGGCGACCTGGCCCGGGAATGCGTCAACGCGACCCTGTCGGGCATCGAACGCCTGGGGTTGGAACTCGAAGACGAGGCGTTCGAAAAAGCCGTGGACCTGGTGGTCAACGCCGACAACATCTATGTCGTTGGCGTGCGGCGCTCATTCGCGGTGGCCGATTACCTGGTCTACAACCTGCAGCACACCAACAAGCGCATTCATCTGGTTTCCGGCCTGGGCGGCAGTTACCGCGAGCAGATGCGCAGCGTGCGGGCCAACGACCTGGTGATTGCCATCAGCTTTACGCCCTACGGCAAGGAAACCCAGCACTGCCTGCGCATTGCCCAGCATCACCAGGCGAAGACACTGATCATCACCGACAGCAACTTGTCGCCGCTGGCCAAGCGGGCCAACGCGGTGTTGCTGGTCAACGAAGGCAGCTCCTTCGCGTTCCGCTCGTTGAGCGCCACGTTGTGCCTGTGCCAGGCGTTGTTCATCGCCGTGGCCTACCGCCTCGAACTCAAAGTCGATGAAATCCATGAACAGGTCGGCTTCGAGGATTGATACCCGACCTGCCAAACCGCTGAAGGAGAAGCCATGAAACTGATCGGCATGTTGGACTCGCCCTACGTGCGACGCGTCGCCATTTCCGCCAAATGCCTAGGGATTGCCCTAGAACACGAATCGGTGTCGGTGTTCCGGCAATTCGAGCATTTCCAGAGCATCAACCCGGTGGTCAAGGCCCCCACGCTGGTGATGGATGATGCCTCGGTGTTGATGGATTCCACCTTGATCATCGATTACCTGGAGGCACTGGCCGGCCCGGCGAACAGCCTGATGCCGTCCGATCCAGCCCAACGATTGCGCTCCTTGCAATTGGTCGGGCTGGCGCTGGCGGCGTGCGAAAAGTCGGTGCAGATCTATTACGAACGCACCCTGCGACCGGCGGATATCCAACATGCTCCGTGGCTGTCACGAATTTCGGGCCAGTTGCTGGCCGCCTACGGTGAGCTGGAGCAAGCCCTGGCAAAACAACCGCTGCCCACCGATGGTTCCATCGATCAGGCCGGCATCACCGTCGCCGTGGCGTGGACCTTCACCAACCTTTTGGTGGCGGATCAAGTACAGGGCAAGTCCTTCCCGCAGATCAGCGCATTCACCGCCTATGCCGAAGGGTTGGAAGCCTTTGTCAGCACGCCGGTGGAATGACGGCTGGATACATGCCTTTGTGGGAGCGAGCAAGCTCGCTCCCACAGGGTTCAGGCCGGTTCCATTTTTCTAGGCTCTGGAGTCGGCGCTACCTCGAAGCGGTCGGCCAGGAATGGCGTGATGTCCAGTGGCAGCGGCTCCTGGTTCACCAGTTTGTCCAGCAGCACGCCGGTGATGGCCGAGGTCAGGATACCGGTGCGAAAGTGCCCGCAGGCGTTGAGGTAGCCCTCGACACCGCGCATCGGCCCCAGGATCGGTAGCTCATCGGGTGAGCCTGGACGCAGGCCGGCCCAGGTGCGCTTCAGGTTGATATCGACCAGTTGCGGGATACAGCGCACGGCACCCTGTACCAGCCCTTCGATCTCCGGGTAGGTGGTGGTCACGTCGAACCCTTTGTCCTCCGTGGTGCTGCCGATGAGGATTTCGCCGTTGTCTTTCTGCGCCACATAGCAGTCGCTGGTGGTCAGGCAGCCATTGAGGATTTTGGGCATGCGCTCGGTCAAGAGGATCTGGCCCTTGACTGGCTTGACCGGGATCCGCACGCCCGTTGCCTGCTCGCTCAGGTCCGCCGCCCAGGCGCCGGCGGCGTTGATCAAGGTCTGGCAAGTGAATGTACCGGCCTCGGCGGTCTTCACGCCGGTGACCCGCGTCCCGCTTCGCAACACGTCAGTCACGTTGGTGTTGAAGAACAGGTCGACACCGTTCTGCCGCGCGCCCTCGGTGTAGGCGTCTGCCAGGCGGAATGGGCTGACCTGATGGTCGCACAGGAATTCCAGGGCACCCCGGGCCTCGTGGCTGACGTTCGGCTCGGCCTCGCGCAATGCCGCCTGGTCGAGCCAGCGCACCTGATCGGCCAGATGAGGAATGCAGGCGACGATATGCTCGGCATACAACCGATCTTCATCGTCGTAGATCACGAACTTGAGCCCGGTCCGTTCGAACTTGAAATCCATGCCATGACGATCGAACAGTTCCCGGTGCAATTGCGGGTACATCGCGTTGGACTGCAAGGCGAATTCGAAAAACGAGTCGGGCAGGATGTGCGGCGTGCTGGCATCCACCGCCACGGCGGCGCCCTGGGTCTGGCGCTTGCGATTGGCTGACATCATCCTGAAGAAAATCACCCCGCAACCCAGGCCCACCGATTCGCCAATGGCCCAGAGGCCACCCGCCGAGGCGCGGGTGGCGTTGCCTGGACGCTTGGCGTCGATCAGGGCGATCTTCAGATGGTTGCGCTTGGACAGCTGGTAAGCGCAGGAGGCGCCGATCACGCCGCCACCGGCAATCACAACATCGTAATGCCTAATCATGGGAAACGGCCTCCGTGCCGAGGTACTGGAACGCTGAAAAAGGAACAGGATCTATGGGGAAACGTGGCCGCAGCCACCCTACATCAGCGCGCCCGGTGGCCTCGCGCAACCGGTCGCTGCAATAACCGACGCACATGCGCCCCTGGCAGTCGCCCATGCTCACGCGGGTGCGCATCTTCAGGCTGGCCATGTCTTGCACGCCCTGCGCCAGGGCCCGGTCGATGTCTGCGCGGGTGGCATGTTCGCAGCGGCAGATCACCGTGTCGGCGGCAGGCAGCGCCGTTTGGCCCGCCCCACGCTGGGTGTAGCGATCGACCGCGGCGCGAAAACGAATGATGCGGTCCAGTTGTGCCTGGTACCGCTCGCGACGCCCGAGGGCTGCCGCCTCATCCAGGACATTGCGTTGCACCAGCACCGACAGCGCCGCGATGCGCCCGCTCAGCATGGCTGCTTCTCCCCCGCGAATCCCGCCCATGTCGCCCGCCAGATGGACATGCGCCTCGCTGCCCCGTTGCCAGGCATCGGACTCGGCACGCAGATAGCCGTCGTCGCTGAAGCCATGTTCCAGGCCCATCTGCTGGCTCAGCTGGGTGCGCGGGATAAATCCGTAGCCGACGGCCAACGTCTGGGCCGGCACCTGTTCGGCGCGCGCAAGGTCCGGTTCCCAATTTACGGAGTACGGCGCTACGGTCACGGCGCTCAACTCGCCCTCGCCTTCGGCACGCACCACGCCCCAGCCATAGCGCACGGGGATGCGATGGCGCTTGAGGTACGCGAGCATGCCCAGGCCGTCGAGGAACAGTTGCGGCTTGTTCAGCAGCGCTAGGCTTTCCTTGGCGATCCTGCCGAACGCACACGCCTCATAGACACCCGCCACGGTGACGCCCGAGGCGTGAAGCTGACAGGCCACCAATGGCAATAACGGGCCCGTCCCGGCGATCACCACCGGGCTCGGCGGCTTGACCACGCCGCTCTTGATCTGCAGCTGCAAGCCGCCAAGCATCATCACGCCCGGGAGGGTCCAGCCAGGGAACGGTACGCTGCGTTCATGGCACCCCGCTGCCAGGATCAACTGCGAATAGGCAACCGACCGCAAGCGCTCGTGCGCATCGAGCAGGGTCAGCGCCCGGAATCCCTCCGCCCCGATGACACGGCTGCCCAATTGCACGTCGATCAGGTCGGCGTGGCGCTGGAAGTCCCCGTGGAGCTTCTCCAACGCTTCGCTGTAGCGGGCCCCCAGGTAATCCAGGCATACGCCATCGCGCAAGGGGCCGCGATACACCACGCCACCGAGGCGCGGCGCCTCTTCGAGCAAGGTGCAGCGCACCCCGTGGGAGGCCAGCTCGGTAGCCGCCGCCATGCCCGCCGGCCCGCCGCCTACGATGACCGGATCGAGGTTCATGGCGCCTCCGTTTCAGCAATGCGGTTGGCCCGGGTCTCGATCTGCATGCCGGGGCGCACGAGAGTCTGGCAGGCGCGGCGCTTATGGCGACCATCGATCTTGACCAGGCAGCAGTGGCAAACCCCCATGCCGCAATAGGCGCCACTGATCTGGTCGTGGTCGTTGCGGGCCACCTGCCGGCGACCCAGGGCCTGGATCACGGTAAGCACGGTTTCGCCCTGGGCGGCATTGACAGCCTGTCCGTCCAGGAGCACGGTCATGTCAGCCTCGAGCGGCTGGATATCGTATTGTCGGTGTATGAGGTCTTGAGGTTGCATCATGCAGCTCTTCCTTGAAGGTTCAGTCGGTCTTGGCTCCTTGCGGCACGCCACCACCCGCCTTGCGGCGATGCCCATAGGCGACTGCGCGCCAAAACAGGGCAACAGGCGCAGCATGCTGGTGCGCGGCGCAATGATGTTAGGGATTATTTGTGACGAAGTGTTGATCCAGGCCAATCAATGCGCACGTCCGCGCCCATGAACTTTTTTTCAGAAAGCCGACAGGTATTCTTTGGCAGAATGCTGCGCAGTCGCTCCAATTACTCACCCGGTACTGACCATGAACCGCATCCTGACCATCGAAGACGACGCCGTGACCGCTCGGGAAATTGTCGCCGAACTGACCCGCAACGGCCTGGACGTCGACTGGGTCGACAATGGCCGCGAAGGCTTGGAGCGCGCGGTCAGCGGTGACTACGACCTGATCACCCTCGACCGCATGCTCCCCGAACTGGACGGCCTGGTGATTGTCACCACGCTACGGACCATGGGCGTGGCCACGCCGATTCTGATGATCAGCGCCCTGTCCGATGTCGACGAACGCGTCCGCGGCCTGCGCGCCGGTGGCGACGATTACCTGACCAAGCCGTTCGCCACCGATGAAATGGCCGCCCGGGTCGAGGTGTTGCTGCGCCGCAACAACGGTGCCCGTGAACCCGAGACCGCGCTGCGGGTGGCGGACCTGGAGCTGAACCTGATCAGCCGCGAAGCCAGCCGCAACGGGCAACTGCTCAGCCTCTTGCCCACCGAATACAAACTGCTGGAATTCCTGATGCGCAACAGCGGCCAGATCCTGTCGCGCATGATGATTTTCGAAGAGGTCTGGGGGTATCACTTCGACCCCGGCACCAACCTGATCGACGTCCACATCGGTCGCCTGCGCAAGAAAATCGACCCGCCGGGCCTGGAACCGCTGATTCGCACGGTACGAGGGTCCGGCTATGTCATTGCTGAACCCCGCTAAGGGCTGGCGATCCTCCAGCAGCCGCCTGCTGGCGCTCTACAGCGCGCTGTTCGTGATCTGGAGCGCCATCCTGATGGGGGTGATGTATTACGAAGTGTTTGGCTACCTCGACAGCCTAGCCAAACATTCCCTGATGCAACGCCAGCACCTGTTCGCGCGCATCCACGGCGACCAGCTGGAGGACGCGCTGATGGCCAGCCTGACGTTGGACGAACGCGGCGTCGACGCCTACGGCCTGTTCGATCCGCAGTTGCGCCATCTGAGCGGACCGATCCAACGCATCCCCGCCGATCTGCCGCTCGATGGCAAGATCCATATGCTCGGCGGTTGCGTCGATTCCGACGACCCGGGCGTGCCGTCCGACAGTTGCGACGCGATAGCGACCCGGACCCAGGATGGTCGCTGGCTGGTACTGGCGCGGGACAACGGCTCGTTATTCGCCGTGACACGCATCATTTCACACGCGCTGTTCTGGGGCGTATCGCTGACGATCCTGCCGGGCATCTTCGGCTGGCACCTGCTGCGGCGCCGGCCGTTGCGGCGGATTCGCAAGCTGCAAGCCAGCGCCGAAGCCATCGTCGCCGGTGACCTGACCCATCGCCTGCCGCTGTCGAGCCGCCGCGATGAACTGGACATGCTGGCGGCCATCGTCAATGCCATGCTCGACCGCATCGAACGGCTGATGAACGAGGTCAAGGGCGTCTGCGACAACATCGCCCATGACTTGCGCACGCCACTGACCCGCCTGCGGGCCCAGCTCTATCGCATCCAGCAGGAAGCGGCGGACGGCTCGCCCGAAGCCTTGCAGATGGATCAGGTGATCGCCGAGACGGATACGCTGATGGCGCGGTTTCGCGGGCTGTTGCGGATATCGGAGTTGGAGGACCAGCAGCGTCGCTCCGGCTTCATGCGCCTCGATCCCTTGCAGTTATTGCAAGAACTGCACGATTTCTACCTGCCCCTCGCCGAAGAGCGCGAGCTGGTTTTCAAGCTGGAGGTGCCCGCCAGCCTGCCCCTGCTCAACGGCGACCGGGCGTTGCTGTTCGAGGCCGTGTCGAACCTGCTGAGCAATTCCATCAAATTCACCCCACCGGGCGGTGAGGTGATCCTGCGCGGCGTCGACCAGGGCGACAGCACCCGCATCGAAGTGCTCGACTCCGGCCCTGGCATCCCGGAGGCAGAGCGCAAGGCGGTGTTTCGCCGTTTCTACCGCGCCGAGGGCAGCAGCCAGCACGGCGGATTCGGCCTTGGCCTGTCCATTGTCGCGGCGATTGTCAATTTGCACGGATTTACCCTGGAAGTGGATCGCAGTGAGTCGGGCGGCGCCCGGCTGGTGCTCGATTGCCGGGCGACATTGCTCTGATTCGTTGGCCCGTGGCGAGGGAGCGCGTCTTACCGGACCAGGAAATCAGGCAGGATCACTGCGGTGCAACGGCGTGTTCTGCAGTTCGTAGCGCAGCTCGTCAATCAGCTTCTCCAGGCCCTCTTCAGAGCGGATGCTCTCGACGCTCATGCCGCTCACCACCAGGTCGACCTCGCCGCTTTCCTGGTGATACAGACGAATAGTCAGCGTGCCATCGCCATTGAGGTTGCATGCGCAGGACAGCGGAGCAAAACTTTTTTCGAGGCGGGCGCGAAGCGGAGCAAGATGGGTCATCGTTTGCACCTCAGCTTCGAAGTCGCAAATGACCGGTGGACACACCCGGACTCCTGGCTCCCGCAGACTTCCTGTCGATCTCGCACTTGAAGGGCTTGTTGCGCATTGTGGCGTATTCCTTGACTGTTTCGTGGGGGACGCGACATCAACAGCTATGCCGCACCCTCTCAGCCTAAGGAAGGAGGCGCCCGCGAAGAACCCGAATTTGCACTAGCACGGCAGGTGCATATGCACTGGCTACTATGGTGCCTTCATCCGCCATTCATTTGCGTACAACCCCCGCTCCCGCGCCCAGACAATCGCTTCGCTGCGGCTATGCACGTCCAGTTTGGAATATAGCGTAGCCACGTGATTGCGCACGGTGTTTGGCGCGAGCTTGAGCCGCGCGGCGATTTCCTTGTCAGCCAGGCCCTCGCAGATCAGGCCAAGCACATCGCGTTCCCGGGCCGTCAGCTCGGTGAACGATGTCGTGGGGCTTTGCGCGTTGATACTTTTCACATTGGCGAGTTTTTCGATCAAGGTCCGACTGAACCACGAGGCGTCCTTCATCACTTCCTCGATGGCCGCCACCAGTTCCAACTCCGAACGCTTGCGTTCGGTAATGTTCATCAGCACCAGCAAATAGCAGGGTTTGTCCTGGATGACCACAGTGTCGGCCGCCACTTCGCAGTCGATCTGTTCGCCCCCTTTCCTGTGAACCTTGATGTCGACGCCGGACACAGTGGCGGTCTTTTCCAACCGCGCAAAAAGCGTCGCGCCTGCGTCCTTGTCGAGAAAACCGATTTCCTCGACGGTCTTGCCCAACAACTCTTCGCTGGCATAACCGGTCGCCTGGAGGAAGGCTTCGTTGATTTCCAGCAATTGCTGCTCAGCGCTACAGATCAGCGTTGGCACCGGCGACAGGCGGAATGACTTGGCAAAGCGCTCCTCGCTTTGGCGCAGCGCCGTCTCGGCCTTGCGCCGGGGCTCCATGTCCATGAAGGAAAACAGCATGCAGTCTTCATCGTGCAGGTCCAGGGGCTGGCCGGCGACGATCACTTGCTTGCTGCTACCGTCCGGCAAACGCATTTCGGCCTGCATCTGCGGAATGGTCGCACCCTGGCCCAGGCGCTCGATGGCCAGGTCACGCTTCTCGGCCGCTTCGAGCACATCCAACTCATACACCGAACGGCCGATCACCTGCTCGCGGCTGTAGCCGGTCATTTCCAGGAAGCCCGCGTTGACCTTGATATAGCGCAGGTCGCTGAGGCGGCAGATCACCGCAGGCGCCGGATTGGCGCCAAAGGTTCTCTCGAACCGTTGCTCAGCGCTGGCCCATTCAGTGGCATCGCTGAGAATCAGCACCAGATATTCCGGCTCGCCGGCACGGTCACTCAGGACCATGCTGCGGATGCGGTGAACCCAGGTCCGATCCGGGTCGGCGTCTGGCGTGACTTCCACCAGCACATCGCTGAATTCATCGCCACGAGCGACGCGGGCGATGGGGTAATTGTCTTCGGGCAACGAATGGTTATTGCGATAGCGCAGGTGGAAACGCTTGGCGTATTGCTTGGCATTGGCGCCCAACTCGCCGAGCTCCGTGACGCCGTGCATGGTCAGGGCGGCTTCATTGGCCCAGGCAATGGTCTGGTCGACCTCGACCAGTATCACGCCGTCAGACAATCCGGCGATGATTTGCAGCAATTGGCGGCGATTGGTATCGGTGTTCGGGACGTCCTGATTCATTGGGTCTCCATGGGTCGTGACGTTCAGGCATGGATGCGTTGAAGGTTACGACCACATGGGCTTGCGATAGTGCGCCAGGCCCTCAAAGCCCCGCGGCGATAGCCTTGCCGACGTCCTGGGTCGAGGCTTGTCCGCCCAGGTCCGGGGTTATCGGCCCGTGTGCGATCACCTGCTCGATGGCCCGCAGGATCCCGTCATGGGCCGCGCGATAACGCTCATCGCCGTTGCCAAGGAAATCCAGCATCAACGCTGCCGACCAGATCATCGCGATCGGGTTGGCAATGTTTTGCCCATAGATATCCGGCGCCGAGCCGTGCACCGGTTCGAACAGCGAGGGAAAGCGCCGCTGCGGATCCAGGTTCGCCGACGGCGCGATGCCGATAGTGCCGGCGCAGGCGGGGCCGAGGTCGGAAAGGATGTCGCCGAACAGGTTCGAGGCGACCACGACATCGAAGCGGTCTGGTTGCAGGACGAAACGGGCGCACAGGATGTCGATGTGCTGTTTGTCCCATGTCACCTCGGGGTATTGCTCGGCCATCAAGGCCGTGCGTTCGTCCCAGTACGGCATGCTGATGGAAATCCCGTTGGACTTGGTCGCGGCCGTCAGGCGCTTGCGCGGTCGGGATTGGGCCAGGTCGAAGGCGAACTTGAGAATCCGGTCGACGCCTCGGCGAGTGAACACCGATTCCTGCAGGACGAATTCATGCTCGGTGCCTTCGAACATCTTGCCGCCGACCGAGGAATATTCACCCTCGGTGTTTTCGCGGATTACCACGAAATCGATATCCCCCGCCTCCCGTCCGGCCAGCGGACAGGGCACGCCCGGGAACAGCCGTACCGGGCGGATGTTCACGTACTGGTCGAAATCGCGGCGGAACTTGAGCAACGAGCCCCACAGGGAAATGTGGTCCGGGACCTTGTCCGGCCATCCCACGGCGCCGAAGTAGATCGCGTCGAAGCCCTTGAGTTGCTCGAACCAGTCGACGGGCATCATCTGCCCGTGCTCCAGGTAATAATCGCAGTGAGCCCAATCGAACACTTGGATGTCCAGGTCCAACTGCCATTGCCTGGCGGCCTGCTCCAATACTCGCAGGCCTTCGGGCAATACTTCCTTGCCAATGCCATCGCCGGCAATCGCGGCGATTCTAAAGGGTTTACTCATCAGTCCTGACTCCCGGTTGTCTGTTCAAACGAAGGCCGCATCACAGCCCACCGATATGGAAAGCTTTCACTTCAAGGTATTCATCCAGGCCGTACTTGCTGCCTTCGCGCCCCAGGCCGGACTGCTTGATGCCACCGAAAGGCGCCACCTCCATGGAGATGATCCCGGTGTTGAGCCCGATCATCCCGAACTCCAACGCCTCGCCGAAATGCCACGAGCGCCGCAGGTCCTGGGTAAAGAAATAGGCACCCAGGCCATAAGGCGTGGCATTGGCCAAGGCCAGTGCCTCGTCCTCCGTCGAAAAGCGCATCAGCGGTGCAACCGGGCCGAAGGTTTCTTCATTGGCAAGCAACATCCCGGCGTGGGCGTCGCCCAGCACCGTCGGCTCGACGAACTGGCTGTCGCCTTGAGGAATGCCGCCACACAGCAGGCGCGCGCCCTGGCTCAGCGCATCGTCGATATGCCGGGCGACCTTGCTCACCGCAGCAGGATTGATCAATGGGCCGATCATCACGTCGGCTTCGAGCCCATCGCCGATCTTCAGCTTGCGCACTTCCTGCACCAGCCGCTCGGCAAAACGTTCGTAGATACCTTCCTGCACCAGGATGCGGTTGGCGCAGACGCAGGTCTGGCCGGCGTTGCGAAACTTGCTTTGCATGATGCCGGCCACGGCCTGTTCCAAATCAGCATCGTCGAACACGATGAACGGCGCATTGCCACCGAGTTCCAAGCTCAGGCGCTTGATGTGCTCGGCGCTCTGGCGCATCAACAGGCGGCCGACCGCCGTCGAGCCGGTGAAGGAAATCTTGCGCACCGTCGGGTTGCCGGTCAGCTCTTCGCCGATGCCAGCGGGCATGCCCGTGACCACATTGAAGACCCCGGCCGGAATCCCGACCCGCTCGGCCAGCACGGCGAGCGCCAGGGCGGACAACGGTGTCAGGTCCGACGGCTTGACGATCACCGGGCACCCCGCCGCCAGCGCCGGAGCGCACTTGCGGGTGATCATCGCGTTGGGGAAGTTCCACGGTGTGATGGCGGCGCAGACGCCGACCGGTTGCTTCAGGGTGAGCAGGCGACGGTCGCCGCTGGGGGCCGGAATGGTCTCGCCATAGACCCGACGGGCCTCTTCGGCGAACCATTTGACGAAGCCGGCGCCGTAGCGAATCTCGCCCCTGGCTTCGTTCAGTGGCTTGCCCTGTTCATGGGTCATGATCAGCGCGAGGTCTTCGAGGTTGTCCATCATGGCTTGATACCAGCGCTCCAACATCGCCGCCCGCTCCGCCGCCGGACGCGCGCGCCATGCCGCCCAGGCCGCGTCCGCTGCCTCGATGGCGCGTCGGGTTTCGCTGCCTTGCATCGCGGGGACGCGGGCGAGCGTTTGGCCGGTGGCCGGGTTGATGACGTCGAGGGTGGCGCCATCGTCGGCCCCCACCCACTGCCCGTCGATATAAGCCAGTTCCGCCAGCAGGCTGGGGTCTTTCAGAAGTTGAGTGAGCATGGTCGCGTCCTGTTCCGAGGTAGTTCCAGTCTAAGGAGGTGCCGCGGCGCAGGATGCTGAAAGCGGAGGTTGGGCGGTGTTGGATGCTGAAGTTTTGGGGTGAAGCGGCAGGCTATACCGATAGGACCGCGACTGCTTTGTTCTTGCTTGGTGCGTGGGAACGGGCTTGCTCGCGAAGGCGGCGTATAAGCCCATGAGTGAGTCGGATGTGCTGGGCCCATCGCGAGCAAGCTCGCTCCCACAGGTTTCTTTGGCGCGGCTAAATCTGGGGGCCTTGCGGTGGACGCGGTTTAAACCTTCAAAGCCCCAAGCAACCCAGCCAGGAACCGCTCCCCCGCCTCCATCTGAGCCACCTCGATAAACTCATCCGGCTTATGCGCCTGTTCGATGGAGCCCGGCCCACACACCACCACCGGCACGTCCAGCCGCTGCTTGAACAACCCACCCTCGGTGCCGAAAGAGACCTTCGCAGTCCCCGTATCCGGCTCAGCGAAATGCTTGAGAAACCGCACCGCTTCGACGCTCGGATGCGTATCAAGCCCCGGATAGACATTCAGCGTCTCGATCTGGATGTCCGCTACGTTCGAGAGCTTTTTCGCCTCGCGGACGATCACTTCGGCGTGCTCGTGCAGTTGCTCCAGAAACCGATCCAGATTGTCGGCCGGCAGGTTGCGCACTTCGAAGTCCAGCGTACACAGGTTCGGCACGATATTGAGTGCCTTGCCGCCGACGATCTGCCCGACATGCACCGTGCTGTAGGGCACGTCATAGTCGCTGTCCTGGGCGCCCTGCTCCTGCAACTGCCGTTGACTCTGGCGCAACGCCGCGATGAAGTCGCACGCCACGTGGATGGCGTTGACCGAGCGCGGGGCCAGGGATGAGTGCGCTTCCAGGCCTCGGCAGTAGGTGCGGTAGGAGCCCTTGCCCTTGTGGCCCAACACGAATTGCATGTTGGTCGGCTCACCGATCACGCACAGGAACGGCCGCACCGGGGCCAGGTGCAGCACGTCGAGCAGGCGGCGAACGCCTACGCAGCCGATTTCTTCATCATGGGAAAGCGCCAATTGCAGCGGCCGGCTCAACAGCTGGTCGGCCGCGTCGAGCATGGCGTCGATCGCCAGGGCGATGAAGCCTTTCATGTCACAGCTACCGCGCCCGTAGACCCGGCCATCGCGCACCGTCGCCTGGAATGCCGGAACGGTCCAGGCCTGCCCCGCCGCCGGCACCACGTCGGTATGGCCAGATAGCAGGACCCCTGGCACCTCACGGGGGCCGGTGCTGGCGAACAGGTTGGCTTTCTTGCCGCTCTCGTCCTTGACGATCAGCGATTCGATGCCTTTGCCCGCCAACACATCGCGGACGTATTCGATCAGCGTCATGTTCGATTCCGAGGAAACCGTTTCGAACGCCAACAGGCGCTCGAAAATAGCCAGGACGCGAGGTTTCATGAGGCTTTGCTCCGTTGTTCGGACGGGGTGAACCGGCGGATGGAGAACGGTTCGATCGACGTGCTGGTGGTGCCGGTGCTGATCAGCTCGGCCATGACGTCGCCGACGCCCGGACCGAGTTGGAAACCATGGCCGCTGAAGCCGAAGGCGTAGTACAGGCCGTCGACGTTGCCGCTGGCGCCCATCACCGGCAGGTTATCGGGCAGGTAGCCTTCGATACCGCTCCACACGCGGATGATGTTGAGGTTGCCAATGCCCGGCACCAGGCGCCGCATCTGGTCCAGTTGGTTGAGCAGGCTGCGCGGTTCGACATGGGCGCGGCGGTTGAGCATGTCCGGCTCGCAACGGTAGCCACCGCCGATGATGATGTTGCCCCGTGGAATCTGCCGGAAGTAGATCACTTCTTCGGGAATCTTCGTGTACACCCCGATCACCGTCGGCAAGGCATAGGGCACCGGCTCGGTGACGGCCATTTGCGGACCGTTGGGTGCCAGCGGCACCGGCTCACCGAACTGCCCGGAAAGTTTTTGCCCCCAGGCACCGGCTGTGATCAGCAACTGGGAGGCGCGGAACTGGCGGCCATCGGTCGTGGTGACGCTGAATTCGCCATTGGCCTTGTGCACCTCGGCCACTTCCGTGCGTTCTTCGATGCGGGCACCGAGGCGCCGCGCCGCGCGGGCAAATGCCGGTGCCGCGAGACGCGGGTTGGCGTGACCGTCATGGGGGGCGTACGAGCCGCCCTTGACGTCCTTGCCCAGGAACGGAAAGCGCCCGTGCAGTTCACTGCCCCGATAGATCTGCAGTTCCAGTTGCCGGGCTTCGGGGGCATCGGCGTAGGCTTGCAGCTCCTCGATTTGCTCTTCCCGGTAACACACGCGCATGTGTCCGCTGGGAATGAATTCCAGGTCCTCGCCGATCAGTTCCGGCAGGCGTTTCCACAGCGCCCAGGAACGGTTCGCCAATTCCAGCTGCCCGAGAAAACGGCCCTGGCGTCGCACGTTGCCAAAATTGACGCCGCTGGCATATTGGCCAATCTGGTCGCGCTCCAGCAGGATCACCGACCGGCCCCGCTGGCGCAGGAAAAACGCCGACGCCGCGCCCATGAAACCACCACCGACGATCAGTACATCGGCCTTTTCAACGGTCATGGCGTGACCTCCTGAGTCAGCATGGAAAGCGGTTTGACCGGTGCCTGTCCTCGCTGGCGTCCGACTTCTTGCACCGGCACGCCCGCCGCCGCGGCAATCACCTCCGCCCCGGCCTGGGAGCAATAGCGACCCTGGCAGCGACCCATGCCGACCCGGCTGAAAGCCTTGGCCCGATTGACTTCACAGGCCCCCTTCTCGCTGACGGTACGCCGCAGCTCACCGGCGCTGATCATTTCGCAGCGGCAGACGATGGCTTCGTCCGGCAAGGCCTTGGCTTGCGCGGCCGGCCAGGGAAACGCCTGGGCGAGGCCGAGGCGGAACTCGTCCATCACCTTCAACGCCCCGCGCTGTTCGGCCAATCGGGCCGCATCCACCGGTTGCTGCAAGTCACCCAGTAGCGCCATGGCCACCAGCCGCCCGGCATGCTCGGCGCCGTCGGCACCCCGGATTCGCGAGCCGTCCCCCGCCGCATAGATGCCACTGACCGACGTCCGGCCTTCTTCGTCGGTGTCCAGCAGCCATTGCCCGGAAGCCTCGTCGAAGCGCAGGCGGCAGCCCGCCAGGTCGGCCAGCTGGGTTTCGGGACGCAGGTGATACCCCAACGCCACCGCGTCGCAATCCACCGTCAGTTCCTGGCCGTCTGCGCGACGTACCCGAACGCCGCTCACTCCGGCGGTCGCTTCGCCGAGCACTTGCAGCGGCGAAATACCCAGGTGTACCGCAACCTTCGCCCGGTACAGCTGCGCCAGCAGTTTCATGCCCGTGAACAGCAGGCCAGGACGCGCCATGAGCTTGGGCAAGGCCAGGATGCGCTTGACCAATGGCGAGGTGTCCAGCACCGCCGCGACCTGGGCGCCAGCCTTCACGTATTGGCTGGCCACCAGGTACAGCAACGGCCCGCTGCCCATGAACACCACCCGGTGCCCAATGGACACCGCCTGAGCCTTCAAGGCAATCTGCGCCCCACCGAGGCTGTAGGTGCCGCCCAACTGCCAGCCCTCGACGGGCATCAAGCGGTCGGTGGCACCGGTACAGAGGATCAGTGCGTCAAAATCCACTGTCGTGTGGCGACCCTGGCTGACGCAGCTCAATTGACCCGGCGTCAGGTTCCACGCCAGCGTATCCGGACGATAGTCGAGGTTGGGGCGCAGGCGATCGAAGCTTTCGTGCAAATCACGGGCCTTGGCCGCTTCGGTGCCGTACAGCGTCCCGTAGTCTCGGGTGAACCCTTCGGGCTGGCGCCGGTAGATCTGCCCGCCGTCGCGACGGTTCTCGTCGATCAGGATCGGCCTGAACCCCGCCGCGACCAACGTCTGGGCACAGCGTACGCCGGCTGGTCCGGCGCCGACGATGACTATCCGCGCAGTGGCCATATCGCCTCCGGTTGCGTGGTGATGATATCCAGCCCTTCGCGGACTTCGTTGGAGCAGGCGCGCAAGCGTTCGCCGCTGCGGGTCCAGACCCAGCAATCCTGGCAGGCGCCCATCAGGCAAAAGCCGGCGCGGCTGCCGGGATCGAATTCCGACTGGCGCAACGCTGGGCCATGGGTCAGCAAGGCGACCATCAACGTATCGCCCTGCAACGCCGTGATGGGCACGCCATCGACCTTCAGATTGACGACGGGTCGACCCTGTTCGGCCAACCTCACGAAACGCGCGTTCATGCGTAGGCTCCCACGATCATGCTGTTTGAATCCCGCTGGCTTTTCAGCAGTTCGCCGCTGTCGTGGTGACAGAGCACCTCGCTGCCGCCATCGATGATGCGCCGGGGTGGCGCGATATGGTTGCACACCCCATCGACCCGTACCGGGCAGCGACCGAGGAATGTGCACAGATCCGGTTCATTGGCCGTTGGCCCCAACGCCGGCAACGTACCGCAAGTCGTCGCGCCGCAGGTTTCCAGCCAGCCCTGGCGCAGCTCTGGCACCGAATGGATCAGCAGGTCCGTGTAGGGATGAAACGGTGCCTGGGCGAACGATTGCCGAGACCCCGACTGGACCTTGTGGCCGCTGTACATCACCACGATGTCGTCGCACAGCGCTCGCACGGTGGAGATGTCGTGGCTGATGAACAGGTACGACACGCCCAGTTGTTGGCGCAGGTCGCGCAGCAGTTCAAGGATCGCCGCGCCGACCACGGTATCGAGGGCCGACGTCACTTCATCGCAGAGGATCAGGTCCGGCTTGGCCGCCAGCGCCCGGGCCAGGTTGACCCGCTGTTTCTGACCGCCGGACAGCTCGCTCGGACGGCGCTCGGCCAAGTCCCGGGGCAAACGGACGAGGTCGAGCAACTCGCCGATGCGCTCGCGCAGGGCCGCGCCCTTGAGGCCGAAATACATCTTCAACGGCCGGCTCAGGATGGCGCTGATGCTATGCATGGGGTTAAGGGCGGTGTCGGCGTTCTGGAAAACCATCTGGATGCGGCGGAACTGGTCAGCAGTGCGTTCCTGCAAGCTGCCGCCCAATGGCTGGCCGTCGAAGGTCAACCCGCCAAGGGCCGGAGGCAGCAACCCCGCCACCACCCGGGCCAAGGTCGATTTACCTGAACCGGACTCACCGATCACGCCGATGGCCTGGCCCCGGCGCACGGTGAGGTCGATGTCCTCCAGCACGCGAATCGCCGGCATGCCTTGCGGGTTCTTGTTGCCGTAGCCGGCGGTCAGCCCCCGGATGGTCAACAGCGGAGCGTCCTCCGCGAGGCCGCAGGGCGGACGGATCGTTGTGTCCGGACGCGCCGCCGCCAGCAGGCTTCGGGTATAGGCATGGGCGGGCCCCTTGAGCAACGGCGCGGTCGCGCTCTGCTCGAATATCTCGCCGCCGTTGAGTACTACGATCTGGTCGGCCATCTGCGCGACGACAGCCAAGTCATGGGACACGTACACCGCCGTCGCGCCCCGCTCGCGCACCACGCGTTTGAAAGCGCGCAGCACATCGATCTGGGTCGTCACATCCAGGGCGGTGGTGGGCTCATCGAGCACCACCAGCAGCGGATCGCTGATCAGCGCCATTGCCGCCATGACCCGTTGCAATTGCCCGCCGGAGACTTGATGGGGATACCGCTGACCGATGCGCTCGGGGTTCGGCAACGCCAGGTCACGGAACAGTTCGATGGCCTTGGCTTCGAGCACCGCCCGGCTGCCCAGGCCATGGATCAGCGCGCCCTCGACCACCTGGTCGATGAGCTTTTTCGCTGGGTTGAATGCCGCCGCGGCGCTTTGGGCAATGTACGAGACGCGATTGCCGCGCAAGCCTTGCAGCTCGCCTTCGCTCAAGGCCAGCATGTCGTGCTCGCCGATGCGCACCACGCCACCGGCCAGGCGACAGCCGCGTCGGGCATAACCCAGAAGCGCCAGGGCAATGGTGGTCTTGCCGGAACCGGACTCGCCGATCAATGCGAGCACTTCGCCTTTTGCCAGAGAAAAACTGACGCCCTTGACGATCTCCACCTCGCCGCGTTCGCCACAGGCGACTACCCGCAGGTTTTCGACTCGAATCAATTCGCTCATTTCAATGACCTCCCGTGCGTCGATTGCGCCGCGAAGACAGGCGATCGATAAACAGATTCACGCCGATCGTCAGGGTGCCAATGGCCAGGGCCGGAATCACGATGGCTGGCGCGCCCTGGTTGAGACCGCCGATGTTCTCGCGCACCAGGGAACCCAGGTCCGCGTCCGGCGGCTGCACGCCCAGGCCGAGAAAGCTCATGCCACTGAGCAGCAGCACGATAAAGCCAAAGCGCAACCCCAAGTCGGCCAGCACCGGGTTGAGCATGTTCGGCAGGATCTCCACACAAGCGATGTACAACCTGCGCTCGCCACGGGTACGGGCCACCTGCACGTACTCCAAAGCCTCGATATTCACGGCCATGCTGCGGGCGATCCGGAATGCGCCCGGCGTGAAGCTCAGCACCGCCGTGCAGATCAACAAGGTCACCGAGGAGCCGAAGGCCGAAACCATGATCAACGCAAGCATCTTGCTCGGGATCGAAATGAAGGCGTCCATCAGGCGGCTGATCAGCTCGTCCAGCCACTTCGGCGAGACCACTGACAACAGCGCGCAAGTGGTTCCCAAGCCGCTCGCCAGGACCGCCGCGACCAAGGCCAGGCCGACGGTGAACCTTGCGCCCACCATGATCCGGCTGAGCATGTCGCGGCCCAGGTAGTCGGTGCCCAACGGGTACGCCGCGCTGAAGCTGTCGAAGACGTTGTCGGACACCACTTCGCCCACCGGGTGCGGCGCCAGCCAGGGTCCGAAAATGGCCACCAGCAACCAGATGACGCACATGGCGGCGCCGAGCAGGCCGAGCCAGGAGGCGCCGTTGGAAACCTTGCCATAGGCCAGTTCGGGCGCAGCAGGCGGGGACTTCGCAATGAGATTGTTCATTGGTTTCTCAGCCTCGGGTTGGACAGGATTGCGCACAGGTCGGCAATCAACACCAGCATCAGGTACGCCGTGCAAAACAGCATCGTGCAGGCCTGGACCAATGCCATGTCGCGGTTCGTCACGGCATCGACCATGAGGCTGGCGATGCCGGGATAGTTGAAGATCGTCTCGACGATCACCACGCCACCCAGCAGGTAGGACAAGCTCAAGGCGATGGCATTGGCGATCGGCCCGATGGCATTGGGCAAGGCGTGGCGCAAGACCACCCGCACCGGACTCACGCCTTTGAGGCGAGCCATCTCAACATAGGGGCTGTCGAGCTGATCGATCACCGCCGCCCGGGTCATGCGCGCCATCTGCGCAACGATCACGCAGCACAGCGTCATGACCGGCAAGGCATAGGTGCGCATGAATTGCAGCGGTGAGGTGATTTCGCTGGAGTAGGACAGCGCCGACAGCCAGCCCAGGTTGACCGCGAAGATCAACACCGCCAGCGTCGCCACCAGGAACTCCGGCACCGCCACCATCGTCAGCGTGAAGAAACTCAGGACGCTGTCGATGCGCCCCCCTCGGCCCATCGCCGAGCCGATTCCGAGGATCAGTGCCACCGGCACCGACACCAGCGCCGTGGCGGCCGCGAGCATCAAGGTGTTGGGCACTCGTCCGGCCATCAGCTCGCTGACCGGCACGGCATTGGAAATCGATACGCCGAGGTCGCCGCTGAGCAGGCTGGTCAGCCAGTGCAGGTAGCGCAATGCGCCTGGCTGGTCGAGGCCCATCTTCACCCGCAGGGCCGCCACTTGTTCAGGCGTCGCGAACTGTCCAAGGGACTGTTGCGCCGCGTCTCCCGGCAATACCGCCGTGATGGCGAACACCACCATCGAGACGATCAGCAGGGTCACGATCGCGGCGCCGAGGCGCCGGCCGATCAACCACAATGTGTTGCTATTCATCACCCGATCCTCCTGCCATGTCACGGAGCCAGACCACGCTCATCAAGCGTCCAGCCAGACTTGCTCGCAGAACATGTAGCCCATGAAGCCACCCAGCGGATTGGTGCCGTAGCCCTTGACGCGTTGGTCGACGCCATCGATGTTGCTGATGAACACCGGGATGCCGATGCCACTGTGCTCATGCACCAGCGTCTGCATGTCGGCGTACATCTTGCCGCGCTTGGCCTCGTCGGTTTCGCCACGGGCCTGCACCAGCAGTTGGTCGAATTGCGGGTTTTTCCATCCGGACTCGTTCCACGGCGCCGAGGACTGGAAAAACTGCGAGAACAGCATGTCGGCGTTCGGCCGTGGGTTGATGTTGCCGAAGCTCAGCGGGTGCTTGGCCCAGTGGTTGGACCAGTAGCCGTCGCTCGGCAGCCGATTGACGTTGAGCTTGAGCCCGGCCTCCTTCGCCGACTGCTGCAAGAGCACGGCGACGTCCACCGAACCGGTGGCGGCCGGCGAGCACATCACCGGCATGCTGATGTTTTCCATGCCGGCTTTCTTCAGCAGGAAACGCGCCTTTTCCGGGTCATAGGTGCGTTGCGGCAGGTCGGCGTTGAAGAAGCGCGCGCCCGGCGCAATCGGATGATCGTTGCCGACCCTGGCGAAGCCACGGAAAATCGCCGACTTGACCTGCTCGCGGTCCAGCAACAGTTTCATCGCCTGGGTGAAATCCGGGCTCTGGCCTGGCATCTGGTCCTGACGAATGATCAGGTCCGTGTAGTTGCCCGAGGGCGAATCGACGACACGGTGGCCTGCGCTGTCCTTGATGCGGGTCGTCGAGCGCGGGTTGACCTCGTTGATGATCTGCACATCGCCCGACAGCAGCGCGTTGACCCGCGACGGCTCGTCGCCGATGCCAATGAACTCGATCTCGTCCAGGTAGGGCAAGCCGGGCTTCCAATAATTGGTGTTGCGGGCGCCGATCGAGCGTACTCCCGGCTTGAACTCCTTGACCTTGAACGGACCGGTGCCGACCCCCTGGCTGAAATCCGTGGTGCCCTCGGGCACGATCAGCATGTGGGACACGGCCAGAATCGACGGCAGTTCGGCATTCGGGCCGCTCAAGCGGATCTGCACCTCGTGGGTACCATTGGCCTTGACCTCCTCGAATTGCGAGGCCAGCGGCAGGACCTTCGAACCGGTGACCGGATCCTTGTGCCGCAGCAGGGAAAACACCACGTCCGCCGCTGTCAGCCCTTTACCGTTGTGGAAGGTGACTTCCTTGCGCAGGGTAATCACCCACAGCGTCGCATCGGTGGTATCGATGCGTTCGGCCAGCTCCAGTTGCGGCACCATGTGGCTGTCGAAACGGGTCAGGCCGTTGTAGAACATGTAGTGGCGCACGTAGTCGGTGGACGACGAGCCCTTGGCCGGATCCAGGGTATCGGCGGTGGAACTGGTGATGCCCGCCACTCGGATACGTCCGCCGGGCTTGCCCTTGCCTGGGCTCGTGGTGTCATCGGCCCACAACTTGCCGGCGGCGCCGAACAGGCTGCCGGCCCCGGCCGCGGCGACCCCGGCCAGCCCGAGCATTTGCAAGGCGTGGCGGCGCGACATGCCGCGATTGAGCCCTTCGAAAACCCGCAGACTTTCTTCGCCCGTAATCAACTGGCCGTCGATGCTGTTCTTATTGTCAGTCATGTCAGTTCTACCTTCCGCAAGTGATAGGGGCTCGGTTGCGCACGGTCGTCGCAACGGTTGAAACGCCAAACAACGCCTTATGAATCAGTGTAGGTAGTCCTGCAGGCGGTAATACGCGCCTACAAACGGCAGGAACCAGGGCTTGCCGAAGTGCCCGGGAATCGCCGGCCAGTCGAGCTCGCGCCAAGGGTTGGCCTCGACCTTGCCGGCCATGACGTCGGCCATGACCTGGCCCATGTGCACCGACATCTGCACGCCGTGGCCGCTGTAGCCCATGGAGTGGTAGATGCCGCCATGCTGGCCGGCGCGGGGCAAGCGGTCAGAGGTCATGTCCACCAGTCCGCCCCAGCAATAGTCGATTTTCACGTCGGCCAACTGCGGGAACATCTGCACCATCGCCGCTTGCAGCACCTTGCCGCTCTTGGCATCGGACACACTGTTGGACATGGCAAACCGCGCACGGCCGCCAAACAGCAAGCGGTTGTCCGGGGTCAGGCGAAAGTAATTGCCGATCATGCGACTGGTGACGTAGGAGCGACGGGCCGGCAGCAAACTGTCGATCAGCGCCTGTGGCAGTACCTCGGTGGCGACCACGAAACTGCCCACCGGGACGATGCGTCGCCGATACCAACCCAGCCCGCCTTGCTGGCACGCACCGGTGGCCAGCAGAATTTGCGAGGCATGCAGCACGCCTTTGTTCGTGTTGACCTGATAGCCGCTGCCGCGGGTCTTCCAGTCCTTCACCTCGACGCCCTGGAAAATCAACGCGCCATGACGGGCGGCCGCCTCGGCCAGGCCGACACCAAAGCGCCCGACATGCATCTGTACGCCATTGCGCTGCAGCAGGCCGCCGTGGAACTGGTCCGAATTGACCTCGGCGCGAACCTCCTTCGCCGACAACAATTGAACCTCGGCATCGACCTCCTTGCGGATCAGTTCACAGGTGCGCGCCAACCCTTCGTAGTGCATCGGCTTGGCGGCCAGCTTGAGCTTGCCGTGACGCGTCAGGTCGCAGGCAATCCCTTCCTGCTCGACCAACGAAACGACGCTCTGCACGGCGCTTTCGTAGGCCAGGTAATAAGCGCGGGCCTTATCGGCGCCCAGGCTTGCTGACAATGCCGCATAGTCCTGGGCGACGCCGGTGTTGCACTGCCCGCCATTGCGCCCGGACGCCTGCCCGTTCACCCTTCCCGCCTCCAGCACCGCCACCCGGGCGCCCTTCAAGGCCAGGGCCCGAGCCGCCGCCAGACCGGTGAAACCGCCACCGACGATGGCGACGTCGACCTGGTCGGGCAACCCGCCGACCTGGGCACCGGTGAAGGCCGGTGCGGTATCGAGCCAATAAGACTCACTGCCCATGTCTAAACCCCTTTCGCCTTGAAGCGTTCGCTCGGTTTCAGAGCCCGACCAGTCCAGGCAGCCCGCCGATATCGGGGATCTGGTGGTAGTTGTAGATCGAGTTGCCCGGTTGCTCATGACCACGAGCAACGAAGGCCTTGTGCTTGATCTTCATGTCATTGGCCGGCATCAGGTCGTAACGGAAGCTCGACGACACATGCAGCACATCCTCCGGCCCGCAGCCGAGGTTATCGAGCATGTATTCGAACGCGGCCAGCCGCGGCTTGTAGGCCTGGGCCTGCTGGGCAGTGAACACTTTATGGAAAGGCGCGCCGAGCTTGTCGACGTTGGACATGATCTGCTCGTCCATCGCGTTTGAGAAAATCACCAGGGGGATCTTGTCGGCGATCTTCGACAGGCCCGCCGGCACATCGGCGTGGGGGCCCCAGGTTGGCACGGCGTCGTAATAGAGCTGGCCTTCGCCGCGGTATTCGACGTTCCAACGCTTGCAGACCCGCATCAGGGAGGTCTTGATGATCTCATCATAAGGCCGCCAGTCACCCATCACCTGGTCCAGGCGATAAGCGGCGAAGTCCTTGACGAATTGGTCCATCTGCCCGGCATCGACACGGTCGGCGAACAGCTCGCGCGTCATGTTGCCCATCTGGAAGTTGGTCAACGTGCCGTAGCAGTCGAAGGTGATGTACTTGGGTCGAAGAAAGCTCATGAGTGCGGTCCTGGATTTGTTGTTGAAGGCATGACGAAGCAAACATTGACGCCATTCGTGAGGCTCGCGGCAACGCTGCATCACGTTTTCATTACAACACCATGAGACCGTGGAAAAACCGTTAAAAATAGTCGCCGCTTGGTACAAACCACCGTTTTGCGGGGCCCGCTCAGCAGACTTTGCGGGATGCTCCAGACACGGGCGCTGCGCCCGTGTTTCTGAGGGTTTGGGGGCAGTTATGGTGCGCCAGGCGACGTTTTGCCGAGCGGTTTACGGCAGGATCTGCGCCGTGGCGCAGCGATTGGCAGCACAACGTGGAAACGTTTTCGACGGCCGCCTCAACGGCCGCAAAACCTGATCCTGGACAACATCCGCAGATCGCCCTCGCGGTAATAGTCATCGCTCCAGCTGTCGTCCGGCGCCAGGGGCCGGACCTGCTTGAGGGCGAGCTTTTTTGCGAAATAGCGAAACCGGTAGTGCTCATAGAAGCGCAGCAGTTCCAGCCCGTAGCGGTCGGCCAGGTCGGTGTCGCCCTGGATGATCAGATAATTCTCGTCGTTGCTGGCGCTGGCGGCGGCGCTCAGGTTGTGGCTGCCGCTGATGATGGTCGGCGAATCACTGGTGAAGTCGGTGACCACGGCCTTGGTGTGGACCAGCAGGTTGCCCTTCTGGCCTTTCATGTTTTCCCGCAGCCAACCCTCCAGGCCGGTATTGAGCAGCGCGGTGGCGGCGAATTCGGCGGTGCGGTCGGCATGGAAACCGGTGATGCGGCTGGTGGTGTTTTGCAGGCCGTAGCGCAACACGTCGTCGTTCGGCTGGCCGAGCAAGGCATCGAGAATCCGCTCGGGCAAGACGAATGCGGTGACGAACAGCAGGTCCTTGCGCGCGGCCGCGATGATCTCGACAAAGCGATCGAGATCGCCCTTGCCGTTGCGGGGCGAAAAACCGGCGAAGAGTTTTTCGTCGCCGTCCATGGGATTGCTGAGCGTCAGCCAATCGCGGGTGGCGTCGACGTCCCCGGGGTTGGCCCAGATCTGCTCGAAAACCTGGCGATAACTGTCACTGATGCGTGGATCGTCCAGCACATGGATGACGTTGGCCTGGCGATAGACGCCGTTGGCGGTGAAGTTGGTGCTGCCACACAATACGGCCTCGGGCGTCGGCACTCCATGCCGGGCGATTTTGCTCAGGACGATGAACTTGTCGTGGAAAATGCCATGGGTGACTCGACCACGCTTGTTCGCCGCCGGCAGTTTTTGCAGGCTGGCTTCGTTGCTGATCGTCGCGTCGTCCTCCGGCTGGGCATGGTAAAGCACCCTCACCCGAGCGCCGCGCGCATGGGCCGCGTTGACCGCCTCGACGATCACCGGCAGTTCGTATTCATAAATGGCCACGTCCAACGCCCAGCTTGCATCCAGGGCCCGGTCGATGAAGCCGACCAGGCGCCCCAGCAAACCGTTTTCCAGCCAGCGACGCGGCGCATCCGGCCAGTCTTCAATGGACAGGCTCCGATTGGCGCTGATCAGGCTGTCCAGTTCCGGAAACTTGCGCTGGAACGCCTGGCTGGCGGCCACCGCGCGATTGAAGATGACGCTCTGGTTGGCAGGCTGGCCGTCATCGCTGGTGACGGTCAACTCAAGGGCCTCGCCCAACTGCGGCGCATCGGGACTGCCGTAGGCCAGGTGCACGCGGTAATGGATCGTCGTGCCCGGGTTGACCGCGTAATCGGCCCAGCGAAATTTCTGCAACGGCGCCTTGTCGCTGGGCGTGGCATGGAACTGCGGGAAGGTGTGGGCCTTGTCGGGGAAGGTCAGACTGTTGAACAGGAACAGCCACGGCTTGTCACCGTGCTGCTTCTCGATGGCGAAGCCCAACAGCCCCTTGCGCCGTGGCTCGGCGAGGTCCATGGCGAGCAGCACACCGTTGGTGCCTGCGTAGGCCTTGACCCTGAAATCGTCCTGGGGGTTGGTGACGAGTACGCGCATGGTTCATTCCTTTGAGAGTTGCTTGAGCATAGAGCAGTGATGCGGGTTGGGTGGGCAGAGCATTGGAACCGGGGTGATGCCATCGCGAGCAAGCTCGCTCCCACAGGGAGCTGGGGTGTTCAGCAGTTATGTGTTCACAGCGAAACCCATGTGGGAGATTCTATGTTGCAGGGGAACCCTGCAGCATAGAATTAGGGCGATATTCGCTCTGGTTTTTCATCAGGGCGAATGCCACCCGACACAATTTACGGGCGAGGCTCACCAACGCTTGGGTTCTGGCGAAACCTCTTGCCAAGCAGGACTCGTAGTAAGGCTTCCAGACTGGAGACCGGCAAGCCGCCATTGCTGCGGTGTGTGCCAAGCGTCGCAGCTCGCCATCTCCTTTCTTGCTCAGGTGTCTGGGACTGTGTTTTTTTCCGGAGTCCTTTGGCCTCAGGTCCATCCCTAAAAAGGCAATGAACGCATCGCCGCTGGCGAAGTCACCTCGCATGAATGCGGTCGCCAGGCTTGTTGCCGTCAGTTCGCCCACACCCTCAATGGCTTTGCAGCGGTTGATATTCTCAGTAATTCCCGCCCCTTGGCTGGCTTCACGCAATAATTTCTGAATGGCCCGATCGCTTTGCTTGAAGGCGTCCAGTTGCTGGGTCAGGATATCTTTCAGAAGCGGTTCGCCCGACCAGCTCAGCATGAGGCTGACGCGAGCTTTGATCAGTTCTGCACGCTTGCGTAGCAGGCTTCTTAGCACTTTGTAGGCATCGGGAGGTGGTGTCCAGGCACGTAGCCGTTGCTGTTCATTCGTCAGATAACGCGCCAGCAAACGTGCATCACAAGGGTCGGTTTTTGCCCGCTGCCCAATGCTTTCACGGTAATGGGCCACACGATAGGCATCCACAACATAAACCCTGTGCCCCATCCCATGGGCCAGTTCAGCCGTATCCAGGTGATAAAAGCTGGTGGCTTCCAAGGCAATCAAGCTTTGCGCTGGCAACATTTTGAGCCAGCGGACAAGGGCTTCACGATTGTTATCGACGATTTGAATGCTTTTCAGATCCTCGCGATAAGCGACAATTTCAGCCTTGGCGACATCAATACCGATAACCGCTGGAGAGGTAAGGATTGTCATGTCGAATCCTCGGAGCTAGGGTTTAGATGCTTGTCGGGGTCTACCGTAGCGCTGGCTTGCTTCTATCGTCGGTTTTACCGATGAATTCCTTATCGGCGCTTTAGGTAGAAAGGGCGGGACGAGAAGTCTCCCACGGTCCGTACTGGCTAGAGTCGGAATCGAGCTTTTAGTCCTGCCCACCCCTTCAAGTCTAAACATACAAGCGAGCTTGCTC
>NZ_JBKKRK010000012.1:0-162517 GCF_048847255.1 Pseudomonas algeriensis
TTATCCCCGCTGGGCTGCGAAGCGGCCCTAATACCAGGCGCCTCGGTGTGCCAGACAGATTGAGTTGACTGTGTTTGGGGCTGCTTCGCAGCCCAGCGGGGATAAATCCCCTCGCCACAAAGGCATCAATCACCCGACTTCACTATAAAAAAGACAATCGGAGACACGCCATCATGGCCTTGGATTTAATCGTCGTTCTCATCTACGCCACCGGCATGATCGCCCTCGGCTGGTACGGCATGCGCCGCGCCAAGACCCGTGACGACTACCTCGTCGCCGGACGCAACCTCGGCCCAGGCTTCTACCTGGGCACCATGGCCGCCACCGTGCTCGGCGGCGCATCGACCATCGGCACCGTGCGCTTGGGCTATGTCCATGGCATTTCCGGATTCTGGCTGTGCGGCGCCATCGGCCTGGGCATCGTCGGGCTGAGCCTGTTTCTCGCCAAGCCGTTGCTCAAGCTCAAGATCTATACCGTGACCCAAGTGCTAGAGCGCCGTTACAACCCGGCTGCACGCCATGCCAGCGCATTGATCATGCTGGTCTACGCGCTGATGATCGGCGCCACCTCGACCATCGCCATCGGCACGGTCATGCAGGTGCTGTTCGGCCTGCCCTTCTGGGTTTCGATCCTGGTGGGCGGCGGCGTGGTGGTGCTGTATTCAACCATTGGCGGGATGTGGTCGCTGACCCTGACCGACATCGTGCAATTCCTGATCATGACCATCGGCCTGGTGTTCTTGCTGATGCCCCTGTCCATCAGTGACGCGGGTGGCTGGAACGCGATGGTGGCGGCCTTGCCGGCGCGCTATTTCGATTTCACGGCCATTGGCTGGGACACCATCATCACGTACTTCCTGATCTACTTCTTCGGCATCTTCATCGGCCAGGACATCTGGCAGCGGGTGTTCACCGCCCGCAGCGAAGGCGTGGCAAAAGTCGCCGGCACCGCCGCCGGCCTGTATTGCGTGCTCTACGGCCTGGCCGGTGCGCTGATCGGCATGGCCGCCAAGGTGCTGCTGCCGGACCTGGAAAACGTCAACAACGCCTTCGCCAGCGTGGTGCAACACAGCTTGCCCAACGGGATACGCGGCCTGGTGATCGCCGCGGCCCTCGCGGCGCTGATGTCCACTGCGGCGGCGGGTCTGTTGGCGGCCTCCACCACCGTGGTCCAGGACCTGCTGCCGCGTCTGCGCCAGGGTCGTGAAAGCGGCAACGGCGACGTCCATGAAAATCGCATCGCAACCCTGCTACTGGGCGCCGTGGTCCTGGCGATCGCCCTGGTGGTGAGCGACGTGATCAGCGCCCTGACCCTGGCCTACAACCTGCTGGTGGGCGGCATGCTGGTCCCGCTGATAGGCGCCATCTACTGGAAACGCGCTACCACGGCCGGCGCGATTACCAGCATGTCGCTGGGCTTCGTGACCGCGCTGTTCTTCATGGTCAAGGATGGCCTGGACGCGAATACGCCGATCTACTACAGCCTGAGCGTGGCGTTGGTGAGTTTCGTGGTGGTCAGCCTGCTTTCGCCACGGTCGAATGTGGTGCCAAAGGCGGCTTGATCGTCAACTCTCGGCAAGAAGAGATTCCTGTGGGAGCGAGCTTGCTCGCGATGACGGCGGTACATTCAACATGGATGCATGCCGGTCACCGCTATCGCGAGCAAGCTCCCTCCCACAGGTTCTGTCTTTAAGAAATAAAAAGATCGCAGCTGCGGGCCATCTCGACTGAAATGGTCCGCAGCTGCGATCTCTCCAAATCCGGCGGTTTTACCGGCGGCGCGGCTGGCGGCGGCGTTGCTCATCGTCAGTGCGGATCGGTATCGGCTGCATGGGCGGCTCGATCAGGCCGAGCGCGACACCCAAGTCGTGAAGCCAGTTCTGGATTTTCTCTTTCATCGTGGTGCCCCCTCAGGTGGTGCGAGCGGCAGATTTCTGTGGCCCCTTCGCACTGATAATAGTCCGAAGTCCTACGCAATGCTCGTTACAGATTGCAATGATCTGTTACTGAATTGATCCGAATCCCAGGCTGTGAGTTCAAGCCGATTGCGCCGTGATCATTGGCGCCCGCGGCCACGCTTGTTGTTGCATCTCGATCCAGGCGTTCAGGTTGGCTCCGACCATGCCTTTACGCCACATCAACCACGTTGTCGCATTCGCAAATGGCTCGGCCAGTGGATGGACCATCACACGCTCGCGCCCCGGCAGGCTGGCGAGCATCGACTCGGACATCAGCGCCACCCCGGACCCGGCGATGACACACGCCAGCATCCCCTGGTACGACTCGATCTCCATCGCCCGACCCATGGTTGCATGATCATGGGCAAACCAGGCCTCCAGGCGCATCCGGTACGAACAGCCCCGGCGAAAGGTGAACACTGCGCGGCCTTGCACGTCCAGCGCACTGCGTACCGGTGCGTGGTCAGCCTCGGTGATCAGCACCAGCCGCTCGTCGCACAACGGCACGCCATCGAGCCCCGCCAGTTCCAGCGGGCCGTCCACCAGCGCCGCGTCGAGGCGATTGGTGAGCAGGCCTTCAAGCAATTCGCCACTCGGCCCCGATTGCACTTGCAGGTTCACCGCCGGGTAGGCCCGGTGATAAGCCGCCAGCAGATCAGGCAAATGCGTCGCTGCCGTGCTGTACATGGTGCCGAGCAGGAAATCCCCGGCCGGCTGACCGCCCTGCACTGCCGCGTGGGCTTCGTCATGCAGGGCAAACAGCTTGGTCGCATAGTCCAACAGGACTTTTCCCGCAGGCGACAATTGCAAACGCTGACGCTCTCTTAGGAAAAGATCCACGCCCAACTGCTCTTCGAGCTGTTTGAGCCGCGTCGACAAGTTCGACGGCACCCGATGCAAGCGCTCGGCAGCCCGGGTGATCGAACCTTCCTCGGCCACGGCCTGGAAAATCCTAAGTTGGCTGAACTCCATGACCTTCTCCAAAAAAGAACAAGTTACTCACTATTATTCATTTTTAATGAAAGTCAATCAGTCCTAGCCTGACGGTCATTCGCCTCAGCGCTGGAGTACGACCATGTCGCCCTTGATTCGCCTGCTCGCCAGTTTCATTGCCCTGATGATGGCCATGGGCATTGGCCGCTTCGCCCTCACGCCGCAGTTACCTCATTTGATCGGCGAAGGTCAGGTGGACTTGACCGCCGCCGGTCTGATCGCCGCTGCCAACTACCTCGGTTATCTGCTCGGCGCGCTCGACGCCATGTTCGCCCGGCGTCCGGAACAGGTGCAGCGACGGTTGCTCGGCGGCCTGTGGCTGTGCGTGCTGCTAACCCTGGCGTCGTTCTGGGCCTGGGGCTTCTGGCCGCACCTGGCGTTGCGCTTCGGCACGGGCGTGGCGAGCGCCTGGGTGATGGTGATGATTACCGCCCTGAGCCAACCCTTGGCTGCGGCGACGGGCCGGCCACGGCTGGGCGCACTGGTATTCGCCGGACCTGGTTTGGGCATTTTTCTTACAGGCTTGCTGGCGCTTGGCTCGAACCTGTTGGGCCAGACATCCGACGTCTTGTGGCTGGTGTACGCCGGGGCGGCGCTGTTGATGTTGCTGGTGATCCTGCCGGTCCTGCCGAAACCCGTGCCTGCGGCTACCGTTGCAGCGCCCACCGCCGTGGCCAGCAACCGCGGCATCGCCCGGCTCTGCGTGGTTTATGCCTTGTATGGCGTGGGCTACATCATTCCGGCGACCTTCCTGTCGCAGATGGCTTCCGCCCAGTTCCACGGGCAATGGCAGGCAGACCTGTTCTGGCCTTGCTTCGGCCTGGCCGCCGCCATCGGCGTGTTGTTGGTGAGCCTGCGCCGGCCCAACCCGAACACCACCAGCCGCTGGTTGATGGCGACCTTGTGGCTGCAAGCCGCTGGCGTATTTGCCTGCCTGCTGGGCAGCGGCGCGGGATTGGCGCTGGGCGTGATCCTGTGTGGCACGCCGTTCCTGGCTTGCATGCAATTGATGGTGTTGCGTTCCCGAGAACTGGCGCCCCATGCCATCCAGCGCAACATCGGGTTGCTGACCGCCTGCTTCGCCATCGGCCAGCTCAGCGGACCGTTGCTGGCGGCGCTGAGCAGCCATTTCAGCGGCGGCTTGCAACCCGCACTGATCATTGCCGGCAGCGGCCTGGTGCTGGCGGGCGGCCTGTTGCTGCGGCCCGCCAACCGAGGCGCGGCGGAGCGTTGCGCCCAGACCGTCCCGCGTTGATCAGGCCTGGCCGGCCGGGTTCAGCGATGTGTTCAGGTGTGGGAAAGGTTGGCGTCGCGCCAAGGCGAAATACAACACCCCGCCGAGGAAACAACCGGTGAACCAGGCGAAATTGGCCATCGGTTGCAGGAACGGCGTGAACGTGATCGCCACGCCCATCAGCGTCGCCGGGATCAACGCCTTCACCGCCGTCCAGTTGACTCCCCCGCTGTAGTAATAACGCCCAGTCGGGCCGTCGTTGAACAGCGCATCGACGTCGATCTGCTGCTTCTTGATCAGGTAGTAATCCACCAGCAGGATGCCAAACAGCGGGCCGATAAACGCTGCCAGCACATCCAGCGTGTAGTGGATCACTTCAGGGTTGTTGAACAGGTTCCACGGCGTGATGAAAATCGAGGCCACCGCTGCAATCATGCCGCCGGCGCGCCAGCTGATCTTGCTCGGCGCGACGTTGGCGAAGTCGAACGCCGGGGACACGAAATTGGCGACGATGTTGATGCCAATGGTCGCGGTGACGAAAGCAAAAGCCCCCAGCAGGACGGCGACGTTGTTGTCGATGCGCGCCACGGTGGCGATCGGGTCGTGGAGCATCTCACCGAACACCGGCAACGTGCCGGAAACGATCACCACGGTCACCAGCGAGAACGCCAGGAAATTCACCGGCAGCCCCCAGAAATTACCGCGACGCACGTCAGACATGCTCCGGCAGTACCGGCTGAAATCACCGAAATTCAAGGTTGGGCCGGAAAAGTACGACACAACCAGGGCCGTTGCCACGATCACCTGGCCGAATGCCTGCCAGCCGGACAGCGATTTTTCCGCCAAGGTAAAACTGATGTTGCTCCAGCCGGCCTTCCAGACGATCCAGCCGGCCAGCAGGAACATCACGGCATACACCACCGGCCCGGCCCAGTCGATGAAGCGACGGATCGACTCCATGCCCGTCCAGAACACCAGCGCCTGAACAAACCACAGCCCAAGGAAACCGAACCATCCCAGGTAGGACAACCCTGCAAAATGTGGCGTCGCGTAGACTTCCATCGAAGGAAAAAACCGCAGGACCACGATGATCAGAGCGCTGGACGCCAGGTACGTCTGGATCCCATACCAAGCCACGGCGATCAGCCCACGAATGACCGCCGGGATGTTCGCCCCGAACACGCCGAACGCCAGCCTGCAAATGACCGGATAAGGCACCGCCGCTTGCTGGCTCGGCTTGGCGACCAGGTTGGCGATCAACTGCACGATACAAATCCCGCCGAGCAAGGCAATCAGCACCTGCCAACTCGCCAGGCCCAAGGCGAACAGGCTGGCAGCAAACACATAACCGCCGACGCTGTGCACATCACTCATCCAGAACGCGAAGATGTTGTACCAATTCCATTTCTGCGGCAGCGGGCCCAGGTCTTCGTTATAGAGGCGGGGGCTGTAGCCGTTGGGCAATTGCTCGGACATTGCGGGGCTCCTTTGGGTGCCGCCGTGCCCCCGAGTTTGATTGTCCACCACACTGCGCACGGGAGCCGGCGTGGTTTGTATACGGGTTGCTACGCAGAATGCGTGCCATGGATGGTGGATACGAGACAAACCGCGCTTTTCAGCGCAGGTAAAAATGGAACGAACACAACAGAACGCCCACGAACGGGGCGCGGGTGCATGGTTAAGGTGCAAGGATTTTTGTATACAGCGAAGATTTGTGGCGAGGGGATTTATCCCCGCTGGGCTGCGGAGCAGCCCCAAAAATAACCACTCAATCTGGCAGGTACACCGAGGCGTTCGAATCAGGGCTGCTTCGCAGCCCAGCGGGGATAAATCCCCTCGCCACAGGATGACCTAGCCAACGGTGGTTTGCTCGGCCTAACGATCAAGTCAGCTCAATACGATCTGCATGAATGACAATCTGCCCATCCTTGTACAGCGCACCGATGGCCTTTTTGAAGTTGCCCTTGCTCACACCAAACATACTGGTGATCAGCGCCGGATCGCTCTTGTCGCTCACCGCGAGCGTGCCGTTGTTCTCACGCAACTTGGCAAGAATCTTGGCGTTGAGGCTGGTCGCCGCTTCCTGGCCCACCGGCTGCAAGCTCAGGCTGATCTTGCCGTCCGGACGGACTTCCTTGATAAAGCCCTTTTCCTGTTTGCCGGCGCGCATGAACTTGAAGATTTCGTTCTTGTGGATCAAGCCCCAGTGCTTGTTATTGATGATTGCCTTGAAGCCCATGTCGGTGGCTTCGGCGACCAGCAAATCCACTTCCTGACCAGGCGTGTAGTTGGCCGGGGTCTTGTCCAGATAACGATCCAGGCGTGCCGTCGCGGTGATGCGGCGGGTGTGCTTGTCCAGATAGACGTGGACCACGCAGTACTCGCCGGCGGTCAGCTGGCGTTTCTCTTCGGAATACGGCAACAGCAAATCCTTGGGCAGGCCCCAGTCCAGGAACACGCCGATGCTGTTGACTTCAACCACTTTCAGACTGGCGAATTCGCCCACCTGGACTTTTGGTTTTTCTGTCGTAGCGATCAGTTTGTCGTCGCTGTCCAGATAAATGAAAACATTGAGCCAGTCTTCATCTTCGCTGGGAATATCCTTGGGGATATAACGGTTGGGCAGCAGGATCTCACCGTCCGCACCGCCGTCCAGATATAAACCGAAGTTAGTATGTTTAACCACTTGCAAACTGTTGTAGCGCCCGACTAAAGCCATTTCCAAATACCCTCGTTACGTGGGCGGCATTCTACCCGGTTTTGGCGTGCGATTCGTCGCCGCCAGCATCGATCGGCGTGCGCCCCTTGATTTTTCTGGCTTTTTGGCCCGCAGGCGGCCATTCGTCAGAAGACACTGGGTTTGAATCGCCCCGCTTACGTTTTAAATTTCAAGACACGTTGTTATTTAAAACAGTGGCTTAGGTCAATACACAGGCATGAGTCGGTCGATATTCCAGCCCTACTGCAAATAATTCAGGGGGATATTTGCCAAGCAATTGTCAAGTATTTCCTGTACGATGCCTGGCCCAATTAATTATCCATAGGTTAATGGCCGTCATGCGCGTAAAAGCATCCAACAGCAAAGCAAAGCCAGCTCCAGCCGTTGAAACCAGCGAGTCGATCAACGACCAAATCGCTGCGTTCCTCAAGTCCGGCGGTGAAATCCAGCAGATTGCCAAAGGTGTCAGCGGCCAGACATTCGGCCCGTCCAAGCAGATCAGCCTGGGCAAAAAGTAATCCCCGCGTCACCTGGTCCCAAAGCGCTTTGAATCTCGAAGCGCTTGGACTGGAACCCCTCTCTCAGTCCCCTTCCCCGCAAAAATCGACGAACGGCCATCTCGGTCGAGCATTCGCCGGTATGCTTGCACCTCTCTAGCTCAAGCGTTTCAGCTTGGTTACGGTTCCCTGCTCCTCGCTATTAATGGAGTGAAGCATTGCGCATTCCTGTTGTCCTGCTGACGTTCAGTCTGCTCGCTTGCCCTGCTTCTTATGGGCAGGTGTTTCAGCGTGAGCTCGGTGACTTCGACCTTAAACTCGGCACCACACCCAGCCGCAGCATGGCACAGGGCCTCGTCACGCCGTCGAGCACCGGCTCGTTCCATGGCGGCCTGGACCTGAGCCATGACAGCGGCTGGTACGTCGGACAATGGTCACCCAGCGCCGGTTTCTCCGCTGACCTGGAAGTCGATTCCTACATGGGTTTCAAACAGCCCTTCGACCAGACCTTGGGTTACGAAGTCGGCCTGATCCATTACAGCTACCCCACCGTCGATACCGTCGACAGCCAGGAATTCTATGGCGGCCTGACCATTCTAGGTAGCCGCTTCGGTGCTGCCTTGAGCAACGACCCGGACAAACAGAACAGCACCCTGTTCGCCGACCTCGGTGGCAACGTGCCCTTCGGCATCGGCATCAGCGCCAAGTACACCACCCACCAGCTTAATACCCCGGTCTCGGTGGAGAATGGTTACGTAGGCAGTTTCAGCGACTGGTCGTTGAAAATATCCCGTCCCTGGAAAGGCATCGACCTGGACCTGATCTACAGCGACTCAAGCCTCAGCGGCAGCAGTTGCTCGGCCTATTCCGGGCACAACAGCGAATGCGACAGCCTGCTGACCCTGAAGATGGCCCATCCTTTTTACTAAGCGTTACTTATTCGTTCGGCTGAACTGCCACGCGCCTGCCATGCTCAAACAAATCACCTCCGCCTTCGCAAGGACCCGCTCATGTCGCGCTGGTTAACACGCACCGCCATGTTCATCGCCCTGCTGCTGACACTCACCGCTTGCAGCCGTGTCGGCCTGGCCTACCGCAACCTCGACCTGATCATTCCCTGGACCCTCAACGATTACCTGGAGATCAACGGCGAGCAAAAGGACTGGTTCGACGATCGCCTCAAGGAACACCTGAGCTGGCACTGCACCACGCAACTGCCGGGCTATCTCGATTGGCTGGACCGCCTGAAGACCATGGTGCAAACCAACGCGGTAACCGACGAAGCCCTGCAGCAACGCACCCGCGAAGCCAAGGCCGCCATCGCCGAAACCGCCCGGGCAATCACCCCGTCGGCCATCGAACTGCTGCAAGGCCTGAGCGACGAACAAGTCGCCGACATGGACGCCGCGTTCGTCAAGGATCAACAAAAGCGTCAGCGCGAATACCTCAAGCCGACGTTGCAGCAGCAGATCCAGGAACGTGCCGAGCGCATGGAGAAACGGCTCAACGACTGGATCGGCCCGCTCAACGACGCCCAGCGCCAGCGTGTGATGGCTTGGTCTACCGCTCTTGGCGATCAAAACCAGCAATGGATCGCCAACCGCGCCCACTGGCAAAACCAGTTCAGCGAGGCCGTCGCCCAACGCCAAAGCCCCGACTTCCCGAAACGCATCGAGCAACTGCTGGTAAACCGCGAGAGCCTGTGGACGCCCGCTTATCGCGAGGCCTACAACAAAACCGAAGCCCAGGCCCGCAGCCTGTTGGTGGACCTGATGGCCGACAGCACCCCGGCGCAGCGTGAACGGCTATTGCAGAAAATCGACGGCGTAAAGAAGGATTTCAGTGATCTGAAATGCTTGAAGGCAGCACGCTCGTAAAACCACTGTGATCCATGTGGAAGATCCAATGTGGGAGCGAGCTTGCTCGCGATAGCGGCCTGACATTCAACAGGTGTTTTGCCTGTTTAATCGCCATCGCGAGCAAGCTCGCTCCCATACGGTTCAGTGCCAGCCTTTCAGGCAATCTGCGCCTTCGAAGCCAAATCATCAAAGGTAAACTCATCCAGCGCATCTTCCTGTTCATCCAGCACCTGACGCGGATGATCATTGCCCGGAATACTGCTGTCGATCAGGCTCAACAACCGCGAGCCGCGAGGCGTCAGCACGAAGTTTTCGCCATTGCCGCCCTCTTCCTCCGGCCGAGGCTCGATATACCCACGCTCCAGCAGTAATTTTTCGTACTCTCCGGCGACCGCTTTCAGATGATCAAGGTTCTCGATTTCCTCGCCCTGAGCCGCCTTTTCCGCCGCGTGCTGCTCCGCGTAGGGCCGAGGGGTAAAACTGTGGCCGGCGCCGTTCTGCACTTCGTGCAGCAACCGTTCGATCAAGTCCCAGTTATAAGTCGTCATCCTGGTCCATCCTCTAATGCTTAAAGAGTGAGATGCCTACTTAAAGTGTGACCGAGGCGGTTCAGCGCCGTTCAGCTTGGTTTTCCAACGGATCCACCAGCCAACCGACCAACGGTGTGTCGAAACCGTGGCCGCCCAAACGACTAGGCATTGCAAACGTCGATAATTGAATCCCTGAGGAGAAGCCCCATGAACATCGAGCACCCTCCGGTCGTCTCGCGGGAAGCCTGGCTCGCCGCCCACCGCGAACACTTGGCCCACGAAAAAGCCTTCACCCGTGAACGAGACAAACTCAGCGCCGAACGCCGCGCCCTGCCCTGGGTAAAAATCGACAAACCCTACCGCTTCCAAGGCCCCCAAGGCGAATTGAGCCTCGCCGACCTGTTCGGCGGCCGCAGCCAACTGATCATCTACCACTTCATGTTCGGCCCCGGCTGGACCGAAGGCTGCCAAGGCTGCTCGTTCCTGTCCGACCACATCGACGGCGCCAACCAACACCTGGCCCACCACGACGTGGCGGTGGTGGCCGTCTCCCGCGCCCCCTTCGCCGAATTCCAACCCTTCAAACGCCGCATGGGCTGGGCCTTCGACTAGGTCTCGTCGCAAGGCTGCGACTTCAACTACGACTTCGGCGTCAGCTTCAAAGCCGAAGACACCGCCGCCGGAACAGCCACCTACAACTACGAAAAAACCGACACCACCGAAGGCGAACTCCCAGGCCTGAGCGTCTTCTATCGCAACGAAGCCGGCGACATCTTCCACACCTACTCCACCTACGCGCGCGGCCTCGACATCCTGGTCGGCACCTACAACTACCTCGACCTCACGCCCAAGGGCCGCAATGAAGACGAGATCATGGATTGGGTTCGGCATCATGATAAGTATGAAGAGGCCAAGCCGCGTGGTTGCTGCCACAGCTGATGCGCCAAGCAGCCCAGTCGAGCGACGTGGCGAGGGAGCTTGCTCCCGCTCGGCTGCGTAGCGGTCGCCTTCTGTGTCCGCGGGCACCAACAGGATGGCTCAGGCGAAAGCGAGCTTCTTAACTACAACAAATCAATGTGCTGACGAGCCACCCAGAGATCGTAAGCATCCTGCATCGCCAGCCAACTCTCCGGCGAGCGGCCAAATACTACAGACAGCCGCATCGCCATTTCGGGCGACACGGGGCTAGTGCCCTTCAAGACACCGTTCAGTGCCGAGGGGGCTACATCGAGTTTTACTGCCAGCTCACGGCTGCTGATGCCGTTGGGCTCTAGATAAGTCTCAGTAATGAACACCCCGGGATGGGGAGGGTTGTGCATGTTAATCAGCTCGGCGCGGTGGAAGAAGTCCTCGTCTAGCGGAGGTATATCGCTGGTATCGATATCCGAGTCGTTCATCTTGAGCAGGCGCTCCCAATCGGTTTTCGATGTTTCCGACATAACGTATGCCTTCTATTTAGTAGCTATCGGGTGGAGACATGCAGACCTCATCGCCTCGCCGTTCGGTGTAGCCCACCACGCCAACCACATACTGATCAGACCAATGGTTCGACGCGGCGCACCTTTGACCAAAGAGACTACTGTCGAAACCGTCCTTCTGAAATCAGACGCGTCCCGTATAGAAGTACGAAGGATCCCGCTCGAAGGTTGAAACTTCCTACAAACGGACAGATGACAAAACAGCTCGTAAATGGAAGAAACGAGGACTTATCCGCATCCCAACGGACGCTAAGAGGCCAAGCCCTGCGGCCACTGATGCGGATAAGCACAATCTAGCCGAGCACCGCCCCGTGGCGAGGGAGCTTGCTCCCGCTCGACTGCGCAGCAGTCGCTTGCTTTAAGCCGACAAATGCCAGGCCAAACGTCCTACATAAAGCTCAGAAAGCGGCGTCTTGTGGCTCCGGAGTGGACCAGCTTATAGTCCCTCGTCGCCCAAAAAGGCGACCGGGTTTGGCGACCCGAATAAACAGAGAGACTCATCAACTTCCGAGGCTCTTGCTATGACTAGATTCATGCCCATCACTGGCGTCGACTGCACGCCCGCCACCCTGCTCATCGACACCGAAGCCCCACTCGACGTCCTCTTCGAAACCGCCGACTACCGCATCCGCACCGTGACCCAACTGCTGGAAAACATCGCGTTTCGTTCGGATATCAGCTCCGATACGGTTGTGCTTTCGGACTTTTGCAAAATGCTGACGATAGCGTTGCGTGATGGGTGTGACGTGCTGGATGTAATTGGGAGACGGTTGCGGGCGCAAGCTGCTGAGTGACGAAAACGGGCGACCTTTGGGTCGCCGTTTTCACATGTGCGGAAAGCTAAACAAAACCAGGGACACAGATAACGTAGTCTGTCCCCGGTTCTGCTTAGCTCCATCTGTGCTCTCATTTAAGGTTTGTATTGTCTGGTCCTGAAACGGCTGTAAACCTATTTCAGGACTAGACATCCTTTTAAGGACAAGCCAACACTTAACGACCTACAAAATTAGACGGAATCGCTGCTTGCTTAAATAAATAAACCTTCTCAACAGGGCAATCGGGATAGATCCATTTGGCCCAGTTCTTAATCAGCCATTCCCTTGAAATCTCTCGGGTATCTGAAAAACGACTTTCAAGAGGTAGGCGCACCACCAAAAGCCCCGCCTTATTACCGGACGCAACGGCAATAGAATGCCCGTACTGGTCGTCCGGAATATCAACGACCATGAAATCTACGATCTCCTCATACGGCCATTTAGCAGGGAGTCGGAATATCTGCCCACGAGTTATCGCTGGAGCCAGACTATCGACTAATTTGATACCTTTCATTATTTAACCCTCAAATCATGCCCACCAGATGTGTCCTTTGAATTAGGAACAGCAACCAAATCAAAATAATATTCGCCAATGTGTTTTCCTGTTTTGCCGTGCACCTGCTCCAACCTGCCAGGAAAAACGGGGACGGAAAAACGGGGACAGACCCTGAGGGATCCCCGAATTTTCTTATAGAAAATCAAGAAGTTGGAATATTGAAGAGACCTGCATGAGTCGGCAACTTGGTTTGCACCACGCAAAAACAAGATCCCGAACCCATGCAGGCCATCCGATTTTTACACAGAGCGCTCGCTCAAGCACTTCCCTCTGTCCATTCCCGTCGTCTGACTACGTTGATGAGTTGTGTTAGTTCATTGCTGCAAGGCCGTCGTCTGACGCTGACAGGACTAGGGCGGTCGATGCCAGGCCGGGCTTACCCCAAACATGCCATCAAGCGAGTAGATCGATTGCTGGGTAATCAGCACCTCAGAGCAGAGCGCCCACTGTTCTACTGGGTGATGTTACGAGCGTTGCTGGGCTCGCTAAAACATCCATTGATTTTGGTCGACTGGTCTCGAATTGACGCCCCAGGAGACGCGTTCTTGTTGAGAGCAGCGATTCCGTTGGCCGGACGCTCATTTCCCATTTATGAAAGTGTGCATGAGCGTGAGAGTTGCCCGAGATACCAAAAACGATTGCTCAACACACTGGCTGAACTACTGCCTGACGGCTGTATTCCCATCTTGGTAACTGACGCGGGTTTTCGGCGTCCATGGATGAAGGCGGTGGCAGCACAGGGCTGGTATTACGTAGCTCGCATACGAAATCGTGAGCTTTATCGCACTGGTGGCGCTGACTGGCAACCCGTGAAAAGCCTATATGCTCTGGCCACTTCATCACCCAGATCGTTGGGCCATGTCGAGATGACCCGTAGCGCTCCCCATTTCATCGACTTGTATTGTGTCCGGCACTCAGCCAAAGGACGAAAGCATCAACGCGTCACAGGCTCAATCGCCAAAAGCAAGCTCAGTCGACAGTCCGCCAGGCGTGAACGTGAACCTTGGTTGCTGGCGAGCAATCTGGAGCACAGTGAGTGGAATCCGGCGAAAATCGTCGCGATTTATAAAAGGCGCATGCAGATCGAAGAAGGCTTCCGGGATGTAAAAAGTGAGCACTTGGGGTTGGGGCTGAACCTGCATAGAAGTCATTGCCCTCGGCGCATTGAGGCGCTGCTGTTGATTGCGGCTCTGGCCAACTACCTCATCTTCCTGACAGGGCTACAGGCCCGTGAAAGCAAATTGGAACAGCGTTATCAAAGCAACAGCCTAAAAGATAGACGGGTGCTTTCGTTGTGGCGCTTGGGACTGGAGTATTGGCGTTGCTGTACGGACTTTGGCGGACGAGAGCATTTAGAAAAGCTCGAGCAGGCCCTGCGTGACGAGGTGCATTATCAGGCGCAGAGCCTGGCGTAGATTTATGGGGATCCCTCAGGGACAGACCACGTTTTCCTGCTATCGGGGAAACGCACATATAACGTGGTCTGTCCCCCGATTCTGCTGCCTGTCCCCGATTCTGCCTCGGTTCTTGCCCTTTTGGACCAGCACGAAGCCGGTGTTTGATTATTCGAAACCTCTACACATTAAGTACACCTACTAAAAGCCAAGCGCAGGGCCGCACCTATATCAGAAGGGCTACTACCGCTGGGGATAGTGACATACTTACTCTCACTTATACCCTTGCCGCTCCAAGCCTCTAGCTTTTCGTGATGGCTGGGGCGAATAGTGATCTGATCGCTCTTATTTTCGATACTGCACTTCCTCATATCTTTAAATAATGCACGCTTAGTCTTGTAGCCATAGCGTTCCAAAGTGCTGCCAGCCCACTGATCATATCGTTGATTGGTCAGATTGTAATCGTAGAGCTCCATATCAAAAGTAGCTTCAGGATGAATCCAAACATCCTTACGCGGCTCGGGAAGCACAAATCGGCTATGAGCCAAGGCGTCAAGCACAGCAAGGCCTAGCTCTTTATCGGCAGCGTCAGGGCTGAAAAAATGCTCTACACCTTGTGGGTCTGCTTGGCTACTTCGATATCCAGAAAAAGTTTTTATGGAAATGAAATTTTTATTCATTTTCGCATCTGCCCAAGCTGTTTTTACGACATCACTCATCTTAATCTACCTTGGTAATTTTCACCGTAACGCCTTTGCTCTGACCATACTCAACAGCTCTATTAATTTGATCCCATTGAGCACTCGTCGTAGCCTTTGGAACTGCCACTTGCAATTCACGACTAGTAATTTGACTAGAGGATACTGTTACGTCCTTCAAACCGTACTCAGTAAACCCTGCGGCGGTATCAATATTTCCCTTGAGCGATGAATAAACCTGACTTGGATTGGCAATTTTAACCGCAGTGGTCGTATAGACAAAAAGAGACAAAAAGGGGACGGATTTATTTTCCAGTCTTCACCCTTGGCCGCCCCTGACCTCGTTGTTCTACCCGGATACCAACTATCCGCTCTACCTCATCAACGAAGCGTCCCGTCCCAGTCAACTGGCCTCGCTGCAACGCATCACGGATCAAACGGACCTGCTCTGCAGGTATGGCCTCGCACACGAAAGCCTCATACCTACGACGCCGCTCCAAAGCTGTAGCGCCCAGAGCAACGAAGCAGGGATCGACATCCAGCCATTCGCTGTCAGGCCCATCACCCACCCTGCTTCTGTAGCTCGACCAAAGGTAGTCCGCCACATCGGCCACCATTTGAGCGCGTACGGGATTCAATTCAATGTAACGACAACAGGCAAGGAGATAGGCATCTGATTGCACCACGCTGGATTTGTAACGACTTTCCCATAGCGTACCGGAGCGCCCTTCGAGTCGATTGCGGTAACGCGTGGCTCGCGCCGCTAAAGCCTTCATCATCTGTCCCAATCCAGCGATGGACTCACCCGGAGCCAGTAACAGATGAACATGATTGGTCATCAAACAATAGGCGTAGACCCTGACCCCAAACGCGTCCTTGAGCTCGCGCAGATCCGTCAGGTAGCGTTGATAATCCTCGGGGACCGCAAAAACTACCTGACGGTTGTGACCGCGTTGCACGATATGGTGTGGGTAATTCGGCAAAACAATACGTCCCATCCTGGGCATATTTGACCTCTCCTCCGTGGAAGCTTCCAGCGTAGCAAAGGCTTAGAAAATAAATCTGTCCCCTTTTCCTTCCTTTTCCTTGACCCCAAACGCGTCCTTGAGCTCGCGCAGATCCGTCAGGTAGCGTTGATAATCCTCGGGGACCGCAAAAACTACCTGACGGTTGTGACCGCGTTGCACGATATGGTGTGGGTAATGCGGCAAAACAATACGTCCCATCCTGGGCATATTTGACCTCTCTTCCGTGGAAGCTTTCAGCGTAGCAAAGGCTCAGAAAATAAATCTGCCCCCTTTTTCCTGACAAAAAATGAATCTGTACCCTTTTTCCTGATTACCGAATCCGTACCGTGACCCAAGTGCTGGAAAATATCGCATTTCGTTCGGGGACCAGCTCCGATACGGTGGTGCTTTCTGATTTTTGCAAACTGCTGACGATATCGCTGCGCGATGGATGTGACGTGATGGATGTGATTGGGAGGCGATTGCGGGCGCAGGTAGTGGAGTAAATCAATGGCGGGCGATCTATGGGGTCGCCCGTTCGTATGTTGGCACTTATCGATACTTTTTGATAAAGACTGGGATTACTACCGGCGAAGCCGATCTGGGAGAACTGATCAAGCCCTCGCTTTTCACCACCGGCACACCTTTGCTTTTGATTGCCTCAAACAAACTCTCGGTGGCTGTCCCGTTTATAAATTCGCCGCCATCGGTAGACACACTCAGCGCTATTTGGCGTCGTTCCTCGGTCAGTTGGAGCTGTTTGGTCCGAAAGAAGTTGTGCAAGGCAATCTTCTGGAGCTTCGAAATTTTCACGTGAACGATTTCTACATACCTAAGTGCTTTGGCATCCCATTCTTGCACATAAAGCCCGTTCGCAGTCAGCGCGTAAGTGCACAAATAGTAAGCGCCCGTATTGGAGCCAGGCGTTGAAATAATCGTTGAGCAACGGCCATGCTGAAGGATCGGGTCCGTCAGCTCGGGAAAATCTTTGACGAGTTGAGCAGGAAATTCCTCACGATCATAGTAGACCGTGGCCTTGCCGTAAGGGGTTGTATTGCAGGCCGATAAGATCATTGTCAGGCTAAGAAAGGCACAAAGATAAAAGTAACGCATAACCCCCCATAAAACTTCATATCGATACGACAGAGTAGAAATAGGCCACGCCCTAGCCGCTCTCAAATCAAGGATAAAGCCAAACTCTTGCCTAACTTTAAGAAGGAGGCAAATCAATTCAGCAGCGATGCGCAACCTTTAATAATGTACCGAACGCCCCGTTCGTCGCCAGAAAAAGTCTGCCCTCTTTTTTGTTTTTCCGACAGTTACTACTTAGATACCACCACCTGATCATCCTTCAAGCTGTACAACCCTTGCAACACCCCTGTCAAACTAGGTAATTCAAAAACACTATCCGAAAAAAATGAAATGGGAAAATCCGAACGAATCTTTTGCAGTTCCGGAGAATAATTCCCCCATATCGGCTCGCTCATTCCATTCCAAAAATTAACGCACTGACCCTCACCAACAAACATAACAGGCTGCAGATGACCAATGGCTGAACCACTGCTCCAATAGATATATCCTATATTTTTTTCACCACAACAGGTTTCAAACCAAGTCCTGACAATGACTTGAAATCCGATATCAATCACATCCTTAGAGCATACAGGACGCACTGTCAGCTCATTTTGGACAGTCTCATCCATAGGAAAATACCAAGCACCATATTCTTCGATATCTAGCGCCGTTAAATCGTACACCTGTTTATCAAGCATAACCCACCTACTTAATTAAATACTTAACAGATTCAAAGAGCTCCGGACGTCCAATATCTTTATAGGCCTGCTGCAACCCCGTTTTTATTTGATCAGGGGTATAGATTGCTTTTTTGCCATCCTTCATCGGCGGCAGATATTGACTGATCGCCTTATGCATGGCATCCGGATTAATCGCTCCAGTGTGAGCATATTGAGTAATCAAAGTAGCCGGATGATCAAGCATGTCGTTACGGGTGTATCCCAACATTTCTCCCAAATATTGCGGTAGAGTGTGATGCGCTTGAAAGCCTTTATTCAACCCCTTTAACTCCCTGTAGGTCGGGTTGAGCATTTCAGGCAGGGTTTTCCCTGCGTCTTTTGCGTCCGAAGCGTAAGTCGCCAAGCTTTCAAGTAGATCACTGGCTTCCTGCGCCTTGCCCTCCTTCAGCAGGGCTTTGCTCTCACGCATCCCATAAGCAAAAATATCACCAGCGCCAGGGACCACACCTATCGAGGCAAAAATATAGTCCCATGCATCCTCAGCTTCTGCAAAAGCCTTTACATCTCCAACCCCCGGAGCCAGGTCAGTTCCTATAGAAAACAGGCTCTTGCTGATACCGGTCGAAATTTGCCGAACGACCGCATCATCAAGTACCTTGATGCTGCGAAGCTCTCCCAGAACGGTGAAATTCACTAGGTCAGGATCTTTCAAATCCTGCTCCAACTGCGCTAGCGCCTCCGGAGTGTCCAAATGCCTCAAGAGGTCAAATCGAGCTATCTGGGCTTCCGTTCGCGCGGCGGTGCAGGCTGGGCTCCTGGCAGCTCCATCACACGCCGCCCAAACGGCTTTATCACGATTCACGTCCAGTAGATTAAGCTCGTCCCTGCGGGCACAGGCCTGCATATCGCCATTGTTACAACGCTTAACGGCCTCCAAACGCTCAGTATTTTCAGTGTGATTAAGGAAATTGTTCTGCGTCGCGTTGGCGGCGATGCCTGCTGCGATGCGCGGGTCGCTGCCTGAAACCACCGCTGTGAGCACACCAAGCAATTGCGACATGGCCAGTAGGTTGGCTTCAGCCTGCTCGGCGCCCGGCTTGTTCGGATCATATCCCTCGGGTAGCGCCAGCTTCGCCAGATACCCGATAAGCGCTTCGTTGGCGCCTCCCGCCAAAGCCCCTGTTTTGAAATCACCGCCCATGGCCATCGATTTCAAGCCACCAACCAAGGCGTGGGCAGCGATTTTGGAGGGGCTGCCTTCGACCATGTGGTCGCCGACCGAATTAGCGGCAACAGCTCCGGCAATATCAATGACGGCACCGAGGAGGTTATTGACTAAGTTATCGCCCAGACTGCCGCCTTGTAGGGCGGTTTGAACCGCCGTCTCCGCGCTCGTCTTCAAGACGATTTGGCCGGCGCTGTTCCAATCGAAGCCTAGTTTAGTAGGGTCGTAGCCGAGGCTGTTCCCGATACCGCCCATCATCCCTGAAACCACATATCCCTTGAGACTTTCGCTGCTGGTGATGTCTTTTAGAACTGCGCCCAAATCACCTTGGTTGCTAATGGCGCTGTTCACTGCGCTGGTTTCCACCGCGATCAAAACCGCATTGGCAAAGCCTGCCGAGAAGGTTCCAGCGCCGGCCCCTACCAGGCCCGCACCAGCACCGCCCGTGACCACCGCCAGCACAATTGCCAAGACCATTTGGGCGGCGACGCCAAGACCCGAGTTCGAATACTGGAAACTCTGGTGGATTTCTTCCACACGACGCCAATCGACATCGCCTCGCTTTTCAGCCTCCTTCAACCACGCCAATTCGGGGTCGGCCTGTACCATCGCATCGATGGTTTGGCTGACGGTCTTCTGATCAATGTGCTTGATGTCGATTTTCAAGCCGTCGACGGCTTTGATGACCAGATCGCCCTTCGCCACTAGCTCACTTTGACGCAGCGTTTCGTCAGTGTGGCCTTTGCCCTTCATGGAATTCCAGGCCATGCTCGAATTGGTTTTTGTGTGGCTTTCCTGATCGAGATCCTTGACGCCTTCAAAGGTAATGGCGCCTCCGCTTTGCAGAGTCAGATCACCACCACTGTTCAACTTGGCAACTTGATATTTCTGATCCCCCCCGCTCATCAGTTTCAAGCCACCGCCGGTGGTTATCTCACTACCGACGTGAGTGACTTTGGTAACCTCTTCCCGCTTAAACTGCTTGCCCCAACGGCCTTTCTTTTTCCTGTCATACAGCGAGTAATCGCTGTCTTGCGCAGCCAGCAGTTCAAGTTTTTCGCCAGCTACCAGATACGCCTCGTCCCCCGCGGTGATCTGCGTGGAGACCACCGCCATGTTCTTGCCGGCGCTGAGGAAAATATCTCCCCCTGCCTTTATGCTGCTACCGACCTGTTTGACGTGGTCCTCTTGGGTCGTAACTTTCTTGGATTTGGAATAAGAGTGGCTTTCGTTGGCAGCGGAGCTCAGGAATACGTTCTCCACAGCCGTCATGCCGATGTCGCGCTTGGCTTCAATCTGGCTGCCCACTTCCGCGAGGTTTCGTCCGGCACGAACGACCAAGTCCCTGCCAACATCAAGCGTGGAGCCATACTGAGTGACGCTCGAAGTCTGTCTGCCAAGCGTCCCGCTGTTACGCTGTTCGGCGGTGACAATTTTGGCATCGCCGACAACATTGATAGTGGTGTCTCGCCCGCTCTGAAGGACTCCGCCATTGCTGGTGAAGTTGCCCCCAGCCTTGATGGTCAAATCGTTCGCGGCTTCGATACGTGCAGCACTGTCGACGTATTCGCGATGCAGGCGCTTATTGTCACCGCTGGCCGTGATGGAACGCTCAATGAGCACATCACCGGTGGAAGTGGTCAGGTTCACATCACGTCCTGCAAGGATACCGCCGGCCTTGTTGACGATATTCTTATCCGCCAACAGATCCAGCCGCCCAGCCGCTTCGACCAGCCCACTGTTAACGATGTCGTTCGTTGCCTTGGCACTGAGGTTATTGGTCGCTCGCAAAGTCCCCGCATTCTTCAGGTCCTGTCCGGCAATCAATTGGACATCAGCCCCCTGAATCAACGCCCCGTTCGGTGCCAGGCGGTTGTTGGCCTGGGCCATGTACAACACCGGCACCAAGACTTTCTCACCGTTCACCACATGCTCTTCAAGCCAGACAATGTCGTGCGTCAGCGCCGCGACTTGTTCCGAGGTCAGGCTTACGCCCACGGCCAGGTCCAGCTCTTGCTTGCTGGCGATGGCGTTGTTCATCAGGTACTTGAACATGTCCTCATTGGAGGTCTGGCCGTCAATGAAGCGCTGGCCGGTTCGGGCGACGACGGCCTCTTGAATCAACCGTTGTTCGTATAAACCATCGCCCAGGCGCTTGGCGCTTTGATCCGGGTCGTAGCCAAGGTTTTCCAACAGGTAATCCGAACTCATGAACTGCTTGAGGTCGGTGAGCACTGGGTTGGTTTCGATCAGGTATTTCTGTGGGTTGGATTTGAACGAGGTGTCTGGCAATCCCTGCACCCTTGCGACCGTTTGACCGGCCACCGACGCGCTCCCCGAAGAACCATCGCCAGCCTGCACTGGGGTGGCGGCAAGGGGATCGTTTTGGGCGGGCAATGGTAGTGGGCTTGCACCGTTGCTGAACAGATCACCCAAGCCTTGTTGACGCTGGCCGGTACTGATCGAGGCGCCGCCCAGTGTCCAACTCTGCGGCCCGGCGTTGGCCTGGGTCGCCTGTTGCGTGGCTCCACTTTGTCCACTTAAGCGAAATAGACCGTTTTGCCCCGTAGGCAGGCTGAAGCCGGGCAGGGTCAACGGATTGAGTTGCTGCTGTGCAAGATTGGGCGGTAGTTGCCCGTGAATCTCTACGATTGCCGGTGTCATTTGGCCGCGGAGTTGCGTCGAGCCTACTTTTGAAGCTCCGCTGCTTAACGTGACGCCTTCTCGAACCACGCTGTTGGTCAGGTTCTGGCTAGCATTGATGCGAACTGCACCGCCGGCTTGTACGACTGCGTTGGCGTAATCCGACGGGCCGTCGTAGGTGATGGTGTTTTCGAAGAATGCGGCATTTTTGACAAAAGCAGGGGCCTCGGTCCGCACGCCACTGTTGTAACGGGGTGGCGTGAACCCATAATTTCCGCCTTGGTATTCAACCCATATCCCACCAAAGTTGAGGTAAGTCATTGCCTCACCGCCACCGCGACGCCCCCCTATTCGCAAGAGAGATTCAACGCCTTGGCTATTCCATACGTGCAAGTTCGGACTGACAAAAGTTCCGTCCCGATAGCCCGCTGCTCCCGAATCATAGGAGGGATCATTGGCAGCGTTGTAATCCATGATCTGTCTCCAGAGAGGGAGGTATTTCATTTCATCATCCGGCGCTGCAAGTGAACGTCTTACACTGTAAGTACCAGCCCCCGCCCCTTGGTTCGTGAAGTTTTGCAAATTCAGAGTCAGGTCGTTTCCTGCACTAATGGTGGAGGCGTTGTTCAGCAATTCCCCACCATTACCGATAAAGTTTCGCCCCGCAGTCAGATTGGCTGATGCAGAATCCTTAACGATCTGGGATTGGTAGTTTTCCTCCCAAACCAGATATCCCGCAAAGTGAGGTTGAAATACTGCAAACGACGAACACGAATAACACTGAACCCCAATCGCCCCCGACACCAACCCACCGGTAGCCTCGAACACATCCTTACGGTTCTCAATATGGTCGGCAGCCAGAGTCAAGTCTCCGCCGCTTTCAATCGAGGCCGAAATATTGGCAATCGAAGCGCTCCAGCCATTGTTGTCATCACGACCAATGCTGACATTGCCCAGTCCATAAACATCGGCAAAACGGTTGGTGAAGTCATTGACGCGCAGCGCCATGTCGCCACCGCTGAAGATCAGGCCGTTCTGATTCAGCAGGCTGGACGCGGCCAGGCGAAGGTCGCCACTGCTGCCTAAGGTCCCGAAGTTGTTGATTGAGCCCGCGTTGACCGTCATCCCGGAAGCCGAAGTCATCCGGCCGGAATTGTTGAGCTGGCCGCTGATGTTGATGGTCGAGGTGCCGCCACTGGCAACGCTGCCAGCAGTGCCGAGGCTCATCGAAGCGGCGGTCAATCCCAGATTGCCCAGGCTGCTGTATTGACCGTTACCGCTGTAAGTGCCGCCCAATAGAAGGTTGGCCGTGCCGTCGCTGGCGATCAGCCCGTCGTTGCTCCAGTTGCCACCGTTGCCCACAAGGTTGGTGGACGCCAGTAACTGTCCGCTACCGGTCTGGGTCAGGTTGTTGACGTTGACGGTCAGCCGTCCCGCCTGGATTACGCTGCTGTTGGTCCAGCTGTCCGCCGCAAGGGTCAAGGCTCCGCGTGTGACAAGGCTGCCGCCCGCATCGGTAAGGTTCGCGGTGGAAATATCGAATGTGCCACTGCCAGTGTGCAATAAGCGGCCATCCAGGTTTTTGAATCCACTGGAGTTAAGAGTTAGCTCGCTGTTTGCCGTTTCGATTCTGCCGCTGCGATTGTCGAAGAGGCCACCAATCTGGAAATCGGTTTTTCCGCTATTACCCAGCGCACGCAGTCTGCCGCCCTGGTTATCCACACTCGCCGCGCGCACCGCCAACGTGCTGTCGCTTTCCAGGATGCCGTCAGTGTTGGTCAGAACGCCGCTTAGCCCAAGCTCGATGCGGTTGCCGGCGATCTGGCCGGCGCTGTTGTCCAGGTTGGCGCCGCTGACGTTGACCAGCCCGGTGGCGTAAATGCCGCCGCTGCGGTTGTTCAAATCGGCGGTCTTGAGGATGACATCCCCAGCCTGGGCCGCGATCCGCCCGCCGTTGTTGTTCAGCCCGGCCAAGGCGCGTATATCCAGGCGCTGCGCCTGGATCACGCCGCCCTTGTTGTTCACGTCGAAGCCGTTGCGCAATACACCCACGGTGCGCGCATCAAGGGCGCCCTTAACGGCAGCCAGGGTGCCGCCGCGGTTATCGATGTTGGCGGCGGTCAAGCTAACGTCGCCGGTCTGGGCGATGAGCTTGCCGCCCTGGTTATCGAGCTCACCACTCAGTGCGAGATCCAGGCCGGTCTGGCTCTGCATCTGACCTTGGCTATTGGCGAGGCTCGCAACATCGAGTTCGATACCCGCCGCCTGGCTGTAGATCAGGCCGTTGCTATGGTTCTGCACGGCGCTGGTGGCGGTGATCGCCAGGGCATTTTTTGCCGCGATGGTCCCGGTGTTGCTGTTATCCAGAGAGCCGGTGGTCAGGGTCATTTGATCCTGGCTGGCGATCTGACCGCCCTGGTTGTTGATCGCCGTCGCGCCTTTTATGGTCAGCGGGCCGGCGCTGGCAAGTATGGCGCCGCTGTTGTCGAGTACGCCATTGAGGTTCAGGTTGACCTCGGCGTTACCCACCAGCGTGCCCTGGCGGTTGTTTACGTCATTGGCGTCGAGGATCAGCGTTTGCTGCGCGTTGACCGCGCCACCAACGTTCGCCACGGAGGTGGCCTTGATGGTCAGGCCCGCGCCGCTGTCGATCAGGCCACCCTGGCCGTTATCGAGCGTGCCGCTGAGGATGAGACTTTGCGCGCCGCTGCTGCTGAGAATGCCTTTGGTGTTATCCACCGAAGCGGCTGTCACACCGAGGCTGCCTTGACTGACCAGCGCACCGCCGTTGCCGTTGAGCAGGTTGCCCAGCAGGTTGAGGTTCACGTTGCCGTTGCGGCTGGACAGCGTGCCGTTGTTGCGGTTGTCCAGGCTCGTGCCGTTGAACAGCAGCCCCTGCCAGCCGGAAATCAAACCGTTCTGGTTGATCAACGCCTGGCCGTCTAGGCCCAGGTTCTGGCTGCTGATCAACTTGCCGCCGCTGTTGTCCAGCGTGCGGCCTTTGAGGTCAAAGCTCTGGCTGCTGGAGATTTCGCCGCCCTGGTTGTTCAAGTCGCGCAAGGCGTTGAAGGTCAGCGGACCTTTGGCGGTGATCAGGCCGTTGCGATTGTTCAGGTCGCCGTTGCCCAGGTTTAGGGTGACGGCTTTTTCGCCAAGCAGGCGGCCGCCGTCTTGCGTCAGCGATGTCAGGGTCAGGTTGATGTCGCCCTTGGCCGACACTTCGCCACCGTCGCTGGAATCCAGGGAATCGGCGTCGAAGGTGAGGTCGCCTTGGGCGTTGATCAGGCCGTTGGTGCTGTTGTTCAGGGCCATGGCGTTGAGGACCAACGCGCCGCCGGCCAACACGCTGCCGCCCTGGTTGTTCAGGTTGCCGCTGTTGAGGGTGAGCAGTTGCGCGGCGCTGATCAGGCCTTGGGCCTGGTTATCGAGTTGTTGATCGACGGTCAGGACGAGGTTGCCGCGGCTGGTGATTGTGCCGCCGTTGTTGACCAGGCTTTGCGTCTGGGTATCGACGGTGGCCGCGCCGATCATGCCTTTGACGTTGTTTAGCGCCTGGGCGATGCGCAGGGTCAGGCCTTGGCTACTCAGCAGTTTGCCGTTGTCGTTGGTGAGGTTTTGTGCTGCCAGGGTGAAGGCTTCGGCGCTGGAGATCTCGCCACCCAGGTTGTTCACGCCGTTGAGGTTTTTCAGCAACAGCGTGCCCGGGGCGTTGATCAAACCGCCCTGGTTGTTGAGCTGGCCGTTGTTCATGTCCAGGCTTAACGTGGTATTGCTGAACAGCGTGCCGCCCTGCTGGTCCAGACCGGTAACCGACGCCGTCAGCGCGCCTTGGCTGCCGATGCTTGCGCCGCCCTGGTTGGTGACTTGGCCCGCGACGAGGTTCAACGTGCTGGCGCTGTTGAGGCGGCCATTCTGGCTGTTATCGAAAGCACCGGTGGTGACGTCCACCGCGCCTTTGGCGCTGATGCGGCCCTGCTGGCGATTGTCCAGCGCGGCGCTGGTGAGCAGCAGAGCGCCGTCGGTGACCAGTTCGCCGCCCTGGTTGTCGAGCCCCCCCAGACTATGCACGGTCAGGTCCTTGGCGCTGGACAGGCTGCCACCGGTGTTGGTCAGGTTGGCGGCGGTGACATCCAGCGAACCTTCGCTGCTGAGCTGGCCTTGGTTGTTGAGCAGGTCGCGGCTCAGGTTGATGCGCTGGTTCTGCTGGCTGATCAGGTAGCCGCCACTGCTGTCGAGGGAGCCGCCGTCCAGATCAAGTCCAGCCTTGGCACTGAGCAGGCCTTTGGTGCGGTTGAGCAGTTTATCGACCGTCAGCTTCAGCGTTTGCCCGGCGAACACCTGGCCGCCATCGCTGTTGTCGAGGTTCTGGCTAACCAGCGTGACGTCTGCGCTGCTCGACAGCTCGCCGCCACGGTTGTCGAGGTCGTCGACATCGAGATCCAGCGCGTTGGTCGAGCCGATCAAGCCGGCCTGGCGATTGTCGAGGCTGGTCGCAGTGAGCTTCAGGGCATCGGTGCTGATAAGCGTACCTTGACGGTTATCCACAGTGTTGACGGTGGCATTGAGCCCGGTCTTGCCGACGATTTCCCCGACACGGTTGTCCAGGCGATCACCAACCAATAGCAGCGCGCCGTCGGCGATCAGCGAGCCACGCTGGTTGTCGAGCAAGGCGTCGACCGTCAGGTCGAGTCGGTCACGGCTGCTGATCAAGCCATCGCTGTTGTCCAGGCTGTTGCTGCGACTGTCCACCGATGCCGCCGAGATGGCGCCGCGGGCGTTGTTCAGCACTTGGGCGATTCTGAGCATCAGGCCTTGGTTGCTCAGCAATTTACCGCCGCTGTTATCCAGGTTCTGTGCCGCCAGGGTGAACGCTTGCTGGCTGGAAATTTCCCCGCCCTGGTTGTTTACGTCCTTGAGATTGCTCAACAACAACGCACCCGAGGCGTTGATCAGGCCGCCCTGGTTGTTCAACTCGCCCTGGTTCATGTCCAGGCTGAGGCTGGCGTTGCTGAACAGTTCGCCGTCCTGTTGATCCAGGCCGGTAACGCTGGCATCCAGCGCTTTGGCGCTGGCGATGCGGCCAGCTGCGTTGTTCACCTGGCCGGCCTTCAGTCGCAGCGTATCGCTGCTGATGACGCTGCCTTGAGCGTTGAGCAGTTGCCCAGCCAGATTCAGGTTCAGCCCTTGTTGGGCAGAAACCGAGCCCTGGCGGTTATCCAGCGACCCAGCATTCAATTGAGCGTTGGTGCTCGCCGTGAGGCGTCCGCCCTGGTTGTTTATCTGGCCGCTGGCGGTGATGTTCAACGATTGCCCCGCCGCCACCAAACCCGCGACGTTATCCAGCGAGGCCACGCGCAACGTGATGTTGCTCAAGCTGCCAAGCTCGCCAGCGTTGTTGAACAACTGTCCGACATCAGCCGTCAGATTGCCGTTGCTGTTGACGATGCCTTGGGTGTTGAGGAGTTTGTCGGCGGTGACGTTCAGCGCGCCGCTGCTCAGCACACGACCCTTGTTCTGGTTATCCAGCGTCCCGGCCTTTACCGTGGCGGTTTGTCCGGCGCTGAGGGTGCCGCCCTGGTTGTTCAGCGTTTGCGCAATGTTGGTTGTGAGGTTACGGCTGGCAACGATGCTCTTGCCGCTGTTATTCAGACTTTGCGCAGTAACGCTCACATCCCCCGAAGCATTGCGCGTGTTATCCGCATTCACCCCCGCTTCAATAATCCCGTTGTTGCTCAACTGCCCACCGGCACTGAGGCTGATGCCATCGCGCGCCGCCAACGTCTGCCGGTTGGTTAAATCCCCCTGAGCCTGCGCATTCAACGTCGTCCCGGCATAAACCGGTCCCTGCACATCAACGCTCGCAGCCTTGACGTTGACCGCCCCGCTGGCCGAAGTATCGACCATGCTCAAATGCCCATTGGCATCGAGCTGGATATCCCCGCCACTGGCAATCAACTTGCCGTCCAGCTTCACCCCAACCCCGGCCTCGGTGCCGACCAACTTGATGGCCCCGGCATACATCCCGCCGAGGGCCGAGGAGTCGATCGCCAGTTCCGGCTTGGCGCTGCCATCGTCGGCACGGGCCGTGGCATTCAAGGTATCGGCGTTGACGTCGTTGCGACCGGCCACGATCGTCAGGTTCTTGGCCTGGATTTCGGCATTGATCTTGGCGCTGCGAGTGATGATTTCGAAATGATCGACGTTGTTCGCGTTGAGCCCCGCGCCTTCGATGGAGACGCTGCCCTGGTCCACTTGGTAGCGATCCAACCGACCATTTTCCACCACCGGTTTGCCGGTGCTCAGGGTCACTTTCGGGCTGTTGATGAAGCCGCAGCCGTTGCAGGTGATGCCATACGGGTTGGCAACGATGACGTGGGCCGACTGCCCTGCCACTTCGGTGTAGCCGCGCAACTGGCTGGGGTTGCCGCCGTTGACTTCGTTGAGGATGGTCGTGGCGGCCGTGCCGTTGAGATTCGGGTTGCCGAGGATGATCCCGCCCAGTTGCGTGGACTGGGTCCGGGATGTGGCGTTGTTGAGAATGATGCCGTTGCTGCCGACGTTGTAGTCGGTGAATGTGTTGTGGGACAGGCCGCTGCCGTTGGGCTTGGCGATGTTGACGATGGGCACGCCGTTGCCCGCCTTGCCGAGACTGGTGCCCGGCGCGCTGACCACGATGCCGTCGGCCTGGGCCCACAGCGGTTGCCAGAACATGACGTTGGCCAACAGGAACGCCAGGCCGCGCTTGGGCATGCCGAGGAACCGCTCGCGGTTTTTCAGGGCAGCAGAAGGTTGGCGGGCCAGGAAGGCGAGTTGGCGGTCGTCCATGATCGGGTCTCGTTGCAGCGAATCAGATGGATAGGTCGATGCGGAAGTAGATCGGTGCTTCGCGCTCGGTCAGGGCATCCGGGCGTTCCAGGGAATGGGCGAAGGTCACGCTGGCGCTCAGGTGTTGACCGCGGGCAAACAACTCCAGGGAATTGCTCGACATGCGTCCATGCTCGCTACCGTTGTAGCGATCGCCCCGGATCACGCCCTGGTCGTAACCCAGGCTGGTGCCGTATTCGGCGAACACCGGACGCAGCCATTCCACGGTCACCGGGCGGCTCCAGCGCAGGTCGTTGCGCCAGTAGCCACCGCTGTCCCCCGCCAAGGATTGATCCTTGTAGCCACGAATCGATGATTCCCCGCCCAGGCTCATGCGCTGCGGGCTGAACAACACGTCTTCGCTGCGCTGGCCGGTCATCAAGCTGCTGAAGCTGAAGGACTCTCCCCCTATCTGGAACGGTTGCAGATAGCTGAGTGTGGCGGTGTATTTGCGGTAACGGGAGTTGGCCTGACCCGGCCTCGGGTCGTCGTCACCTTGGGCATCGAAGGCGCCGATGCCTTGCTGCATGCCCAAATCCAGGTTGACGAAAGCGTTGCCGACCCGACGACCGTGGTTGATGCCGAACTGGCCTTCGCTGAGGCGATTGCTGCTGACATCGAGTTTGCTGTCCTCGATGTAACTGTTGGTACGCAGGTAGGCCAGGCCAGTGTTGAGAGAGGTTTTGCTCACCGCGTCGCGGTGGATCACCCGCTCGACGCGCAACTGATGGTTCTGGCTGTCGCCGGTCTGCTTGAAGTTGAAGCCATTGGCCGGGATCTGCGAGCGGTACTCGCTCTGGCTGTAGATGTAGCTGAAATTCCACCAACCCCAGGGCAGGTTGTAAAAGAGCATGGCGTTGTTGGAGGTGTGCTGGTGGTCGGTCATCGCATCGTGACCGCCGCGCAACATCAATTGATCGGCTAATCCCAGCGGACTGTCCCACTCGAAACGAGTGCCCCACTGTTGTTCGCCGGTGCTGCGCTGGCCGTCGTTGCTGCGAGAGAGGCCGGCGCGCCAAGGCTTTTGTGGATCGTTGGTGACGCGTACTTCACTGCCGCCAACGTTCTGGCCAGGGGTCAGCTCCATTTTGGCCTGGTTCGAAGGGAGGCGATTGAGCTGATCCACCAGTTGTTCAATTTCCCGCAGGTTGACCAACTCGCCGATCTTGCCGGGAAACGCCATCGCCAGTTCACGCTCGGACAACCGGCTGTTCTCGGCGCCCTTCAGGCCTTCCAGTCGCCCCTCCACGACCAACACGCTCAGGTGCCCGCCGGACAAATCCTGCTGTGGCAGATAGGCACGGCTGGTGACCAGGCCTTTCTCGATGTAGTAGTCGGTGATGACTTTGAGCAGTTCGTTGAGCTGCGGCACGCCCAGGCATTGGCCGATGTAGGGCTTGAGCAAACGCTCCTGATCGCTGGCGGACAAACTGTCGGCGCCTTTGAGCTCAATGGTCTTGATGGGAAAGCAACGGCTATCGGCAGGCGCTGTCGGCTGGGTAGGCTTCGCCTCCTTGCCCGGCAGGTCCTTGAGTTCTTCCAGACGCCGGCGCTGCTCTTCGAGCAAGCGATTCTGGCGTTCGCGGATCAGGTCGGTGTCGCCGGGAGTTGGGGCGGCATGAGCAAGGGAAAGCGGAGAAAGGCACAGCAAAGCCACGCACAACCTCGCCCAAGGGGCGGGTGAGAACATGTTCGATCCTTCGACAAAAGCGATATCAAAATAGTGGCGCGATATTAATGAGCCATCATTTTGGCGTCAACCAACCGTGCGTGCTTTGAGTTGATTGAGGCGTCCGTTCATCTGTAATCAAGCTGGTGCCGAAAAAGCGAGTTCCGCCACGCCCTAGAACGCCGCCATGGCGATCAAATGAACTTTCCAACGCAGCCCAGCCTCAACCGAATATCCGCCCATCAAAGGAATACGAGGCCCGAGCCATGAAAACCTTCCTCAAACTCACCCTCGCCGCCACCCTCGCCTGCGCCCTGCCCGCCTGGGCTACGTGCACGCCTGAAGAAGCCACCCTCAAGCGCGAGCAACTGGCGGATAAAGTGGCCAAGCTCACCGAGCAGGACCCGTCCAAGGCCAAGGAAATGAATGACGAACTGCAGGCCATGGATTTGGGAACGTCCAGCAAGGATCTGCCGGACAAGTGCCAGTTGATCGACAAGCGCTTGAAGGAGTTGGAAGAGGCGCAGAAGAAGGCGGAATGATCGCTGGGTCAGGCATGACCAGCTTTTGTGGCGAGGGGATTTATCCCCGCTGGGCTGCGAAGCGGCCCTCCCGATTAATCTGACATACCGAGTTACCAGATTTAGGGCCGCTTCGCGCCCCAGCGGGGATAAATCCCCTCGCCACGGGTGTCGTGTCAGATTCGTCTGTGCATAAAAAAACCGGACCCAAGGTCCGGTTTTTTCATGAAGCGCTAACGCCAACTCACTCAGCCGCCGGCGCCTCTGGCTTGCGGCGCTTGAGCGGGGCCATGCCGTCCTTGCTGACCAGTGACGGGGCGTCGGTCTTCGGGCGGTTGGCGGTCTTGCGTTTGGTCGGGGCCTTGGCGCCGGCCTTTTTCTTGTCGCCCTTGGCGTCGACCTTTTTCTTCTTCACGCCAACGGCCTTGCCCGATGCCTTGACCTTCTTCGGTCCGCTGTAGGTGCCTTTGACTTCCTTGATGGTGCGACGCTCGAAGCTCTGCTTGAGGTAGCGCTCGATACTCGACATCAGGTTCCAGTCGCCGTGGCAAATCAGCGAGATCGCCAAGCCATCGTTGCCAGCACGACCGGTACGGCCGATGCGGTGAACGTATTCATCACCACTGCGGGGCATGTCGAAGTTGATGACCATGTCCAGGCCTTCCACGTCCAGGCCACGGGCGGCGACGTCGGTGGCGACGAGGATTTTCACGCCGCCCTGCTTCAGACGGTCGATGGCCAGCTTGCGGTCCTTCTGGTCCTTCTCGCCGTGCAGCACGAACGCCTTGTATTCCTGGGCAACGAGGCGCCCGTAGATGCGGTCGGCCATGGCCCGGGTGTTGGTGAAGATGATGGCCTTTTCGTAGGTCTCGTTGGCCAGCAGCCAGTTCACGATCTGTTCTTTGTGCTGGTTGTGGTCAGCGGTGATGATTTGCTGGCGGGTGGTGGAGTTCAGCTGGCTGACCGCGTTGAGCTGCAGGTGCTCGGGGTTGTTCAGCACCTTGGCGATCATCTCGCGCAGGCCCGAACCGCCGGTGGTGGCGGAGAACAGCATGGTCTGCTGGCGGTTCACGCACTCGTCTACCAGGCGTTGCACGTCTTCGGCAAAACCCATGTCGAGCATGCGGTCGGCTTCGTCGAGCACCAGCACTTCGACTTCCTTGAGGTCGAGGTTGCCGGCGTTCAGCTGCTCGATCATCCGCCCAGGGGTGCCGATCAGGATGTCCGGAACCTTGCGCAGCATGGCGGCCTGGACCTTGAAATCTTCGCCGCCGGTGATCAGGCCGGACTTGATGAAGGTGAACTGCGAGAAGCGCTCCACTTCCTTCAAGGTCTGCTGGGCCAGTTCACGGGTTGGCAGCAGGATCAGCGTCTTGATGCTGACACGGACCTTGGCCGGGCCGATCAGGCGATTGAGGATCGGCAGCACGAACGCGGCCGTTTTGCCGCTGCCGGTCTGCGCCGTCACCCGCAGGTCACGCCCTTGGAGCGCGAGCGGAATAGCCGCTGCCTGCACCGGCGTTGGCTCGACAAATTTAAGCTCGGCCACGGCTTTGAGCAGGCGTTCGTGCAGGGCGAATTGGGAAAACACGGGTGCTACCTCGAAGAAATGCAAAAAAACAGCTGCATAGGGTAACGGTTTCGAGCGCGAAGGCCGAGTTTCTTTATGCAAACGGCCGCAAATCAGTGTGTTGTCATGATTGGATTCACGATCAACGGTCACTTCCCGCCGCTTAAAATGCTCTAATTCGCCCCTCGCGCTCATAAAAGAACCGACTCGCCCATGGATATCAAAAAACTCTGGCTCAACCTCCAGGATTTCTGGGGCGCCCTTGATCAACATCCGATCCTGCATTCGAGCCTTGCGCTGGTGTTGCTGCTGGCGATCGCGCTGGTGCTTGGACGGGTGGCGCGCTATTTGATCCTGCACGGCGCCAAGCTGATCGGCCGCCAGCCGGCGCTGCACTGGGTCAACGACCTGCGCCAGAACAAAGTTTTTCATCGCCTGGCGCAGACGACGCCGTCGCTGATCATTCAGTTCGGCTTGCACCTGGTGCCAGGGCTGAGCAAGACCAGCATGATTTTCCTGGGCAATGTCGCGCTGTCCTTCACCATCCTGTTCGTGTTGCTGGCCATCAGCGCCTTGCTCAGCGCCCTGCTGGACGTCTACGCCCGCACCGAACACGCGCGCACCCGCTCGATCAAGGGCTACGTGCAGCTCACGAAAATGGTGTTGTACGTGTTTGGCGCGATCATCATTGTCGCCACGCTGATCGATCGTTCGCCGCTGTTGCTGCTGTCGGGCCTGGGTGCGATGTCGGCGGTGATCCTGTTAGTCTACAAGGACACCCTGCTGTCGTTCGTCGCCAGCGTGCAGCTGACCAGCAACGACATGCTGCGGGTTGGCGATTGGATCGAAATGCCACAAGTGGGCGCCGACGGTGATGTAGTGGACATCACGCTGCACACGGTGAAGGTGCAGAATTTCGACAAGACCATCGTCTCGATCCCCACCTGGCGGTTGATGTCCGAGTCGTTCAAGAACTGGCGCGGCATGCAGCAATCCGGCGGACGACGGATCAAGCGCAGCCTGTTCATCGACGCCAGTGGCGTGCGCTTCCTGCATGACGACGAAGAGCAGCGCCTGTCCCAGGTTCGCCTGCTGACTGATTACATCGGCCGCAAACAGGCCGAGCTCAAGGCCTGGAACGAAGCCCAGGGCAACGTCGCGGCGATGTCGGCCAACCGTCGGCGCATGACCAACCTGGGCACCTTTCGCGCCTATGCCCTGGCCTATCTGAAAAGCCACCCCGAGATCCAGCCGAACATGACCTGCATGGTCCGGCAGCTACAGACCACCGCCCAAGGGATCCCGCTGGAGATCTACTGCTTCACGGGTACCACCGTGTGGGCCGACTACGAGCGCATCCAGGGGGATATTTTCGATTACCTGCTGGCGGTGATGCCGGAGTTCGGGCTGGGCTTGTACCAGCAGCCGAGCGGCACGGATTTGCGGGCGGGACTGCTGCCGGCGGCGCTGGGGGCGAGTCACTTGTCGGAGCCGGAGAAGCAGGCGGTCTAAAGCCAACCCCATTCGCCTGTGGGAGCGAGCTTGCTCGCGATAGCAGTGTGTCAGAAACATAGATGCTGACTGGTACAACGCCATCGCGAGCAGGCTCGCTCCCACAGAGGTCAGCGTGTAACGAGCGGTTGGCGTACCCCCAACCGACTGATCCACACCGCCGCCAGTATCACCGAACCACCCAACACCAACCGCCCCAGCGCCTCGTGCTGGTTCCAGATCAGCAGGTTCACCAGCAACCCCACCGGCACGTGCAGGTTATTCATCACCGCCAGCGTGCCGCCGTTGACCAGGCACGCGCCTTTGTTCCACCAGTAGAGGCCCAACGCGGTGGAAACCAGGCCGAGAAAGACCAGCACGCCCCACTGCAACGGCGCTTGCGGCCAGAAGTCGGCTTTGCCGAACAGCAGGAACGCCGGCAACGCCACCATCAATGCACCGAGGTAGAAATAACCGAAACGCCGGTAATGCGGCAGATCGCTTGGGTGACGCGCCACCAAGTGCTTGTAAAGCACCTGCCCGGCCGCGTAGGTGAAGTTGGCCAGTTGCAGCAGCAGGAAACCCATGAAGAAGTCCGGGTTGATCCTGTCATAACGAATCACCGCCGCACCGGCCACGGCCACCAGTGCCGCAACCAATGCCCAGGGATTGAAGCGCCGATTGAGGGCGTCTTCGATCAAGGTCACGTGCAGGGGTGTAAGGATGGTGAACAGCAGCACTTCCGGCACCGTCAACACCCGGAAACTCAGGTAGAGGCATACGTAGGTCACACCAAACTGCAAGGCACCGATCAAGAGCATGCCGCGCATGAACGACGGCTCGACCTGGCGCCAGCGCGTCAGGGGGATGAACACCAGCCCCGCCAGCACGACCCGCACCAGCACCGCGAAATAACTGTCGACATGCCCCGCCAGGTATTCGCCGATCAGGCTGAAGGAAAACGCCTGGATCAGCGTTACAAAAAGTAGATAGCCCATACCGCCCCTCGTTTTGAATGGCGGCGAAGATAGCGGGTTTTGGTGGTTGTCGCGAATCTCCGAACACTGAACCCTGTGGGAGCGAGCTTGCTCGCGATAGCGGCAGGCCGGCCAACATCTACATGGCTGATCCACCGCTATCGCGAGCAAGCTCGCTCCCACATGGGCATTCAGCGAATGGAATATCCCAGGCAAAAAAAAGCCCGATCTCGCTTAAGCGTTCAATCGGGCGGGTGCACTCAGGAGCTGTGAAAGTGCGAAGGGAGGTTCGATGCGCAAAACGGTTTGAAGGGAAGCGCCGAGTCACTAGAACACCCGGCGATTATCCGAAGATTAACGGCTCAGGCGACCTGGGAAAGCTTGGCGTTGGCCTGGTTCAAACCCTTCTCCTGGAAGTCGCCGCCCAGGTTCATGCCCTCGGCATGAATGAAGGTCACGTCGTGGATACCGATGAAGCCCATGACCTGGCGCAGGTACGGTTCCTGGTGATCGGTGGCGCCGCCGGCGTGGATGCCGCCGCGAGCGGTGAGCACGAAGGCGCGCTTTTCGGTCAGCAGACCTTGAGGACCGGTGGGGGTGTATTTGAAGGTCACACCAGCACGCAGCACATGGTCGAGCCAGGCTTTCAAAGTGCTGGGAATGGCGAAGTTGTACATCGGCGCCGCCATCACCAGGACATCGGCGGCCAGCAGTTCGTCAGTCAGTTCGTTGGAGCGTTCCAGCGAAGCGTTCTCGATGTCGTTGCGTTGCTCGGCAGGCTTCATCCAGCCGCCCAGCAGGTTGGCATCGAGGTGCGGCACCGGATTGATTGCCAGGTCGCGGACGTTGATCTCATCGGCCGGGTGCGCGGCTTTCCACTGGCTGATAAACGTTTGGGTCAGTTGACGGGAAACCGAATCTTGCTGGCGGGCGCTGCTTTCGATGATCAGGACGCGGGACATGGCTTGTAGGCTCCATCTGAGAATGTTGTCAGTCGATGGAGTGAAGGTTAAGCGTGATCATATCGATGAAAAAGCGCAAATAATTGCTGCGAACCATCGATATTTTCGTTTATAAGCGGAGCAAGCTTTGTGATGCTGCCCCGCCGCTGGCTATTTCGGCTTGCAGGTCAGCTCGATGCGCAGCTTGATGATGTTGCGGTTGAACTTGGCGGTGGCGTTCTTGAACTTGCCGGCGGCGACTTCGATGTTGCGGGTGCGCGGCGCCTCCGGGCCGTTGCGGAACACTACTTTGCAGGTTGCATCGGTGCTGCCGTAGTTGTTGACCTGGATCGAGCCGATGTCGGCGTCGGTGTCATAGGCGTTGTAGTCGATGCTCAGGCCGTTGAGGTGTTTTTCCACATCGATCGGGTAGGCAAATGCAGTCAGCGGCAGCAGGGCCAGCACCGCACAACAGATTTTTTTCATTCGGCAGTCTCCACCAAGGGACCGCCAGCTTAGGACAAGAGGAGCTCAATATGAAAGCGCCCCGCGTGACCCTTGATCAATGGCGAACGTTGCAGGCGGTGGTGGACCACGGTGGTTTCGCCCAGGCCGCCGAAGTGCTGCACCGCTCGCAATCGTCGGTGAGCTACACCGTGGCTCGCATGCAAGACCAGCTCGGCGTGCCGCTGCTGCGCATCGATGGGCGCAAGGCGGTGCTGACCGAGGCCGGCGGCGTGCTGCTGCGCCGCTCGCGGCAACTGGTGAAGCAGGCCAGCCAACTGGAAGACCTGGCCCACCACATGGAGCAAGGCTGGGAAGCGGAAGTGCGTCTGGTGGTGGATGCGGCCTACCCCAACGCCCGCCTCGTCCGCGCCCTCACGGCATTCATGCCACAAAGCCGGGGCTGCCGGGTGCGCCTGCGCGAAGAAGTGTTGTCGGGCGTCGAAGAAGTGCTGCTCGAAGGCGTGGCCGACCTGGCCATCAGCGGCTTCAGCATCCCGGGTTACCTGGGCGCGGAGTTGAGCGACGTCGAATTCGTCGCGGTGGCCCACCCCGAACATGCCCTGCATCGCCTCAACCGCGAACTGAGTTTCCAGGACCTGGAAAGCCAGCTGCAAGTGGTCATCCGTGACTCCGGTCGCCAGCAGCCCAGGGACGTCGGCTGGCTCGGTGCCGAACAACGCTGGACCGTAGGCAGCCTGGCCACCGCCGCGACGTTTGTCGGCAGCGGCCTGGGGTTCGCCTGGCTGCCGCGGCACATGATCGAACGAGAGCTCAAGGAAGGCTTGCTCAAGCGTCTACCCTTGGAGCAAGGAGGCAGCCGCAACTCGACTTTCTATCTGTTCTCCAACAAGGAAAAACCTCTGGGCCCGGCCACGCAAATCCTCATCGAGCTGCTGCGCACCTTTGATACCGCGCCGCTGGATGCGCCGTTCGCCGCACCTGAACAAGCCTGACAAGGAACTCGCCGATGGCCTATTTTGCGCACGAAGGTTGCAACCTGCACTATGAGGAATATGGCCACGGCGCGCTCCTGGTGCTGGTCCACGGGTTGGGCTCCAGCACACGGGATTGGGAAAAGCAGATCCCGGTGCTGTCCGCCCGCTATCGCCTGATCGTGTTGGATGTGCGCGGACACGGTCGGTCCGACAAGCCGCGTGAGCGCTACAGCATCGAAGGGTTCAGCGACGACCTGAGCGCCCTGATCGATTACCTCGGCCTGGGCGCGGTGCATCTGGTGGGCTGGTCCATGGGCGGCATGATCTGCTTCCAACTGGCCGTGGACGAACCCGCGCGGGTCAAGAGCCTGTGCATCGTCAACAGCGCCCCGGAGGTCAAGGTCCGCACGCCCGACGATTGCTGGCAATGGTTCAAGCGCTGGAGCCTGATGCGGCTGCTCAGCCCGGAAACCATCGGCAAGGCCCTCGGTGCCAAGCTGTTCCCCAAGCCCGAACAGACCGAGTTGCGCCTGGAAATGGCCCGGCGCTGGGCAATGAATGACAAACGTGCTTATCTGGCCAGCTTCGACGCCATTGTCGGCTGGGGCGTACAGGAACGCCTGTCGCAAGTTGCCTGTCCAACCCTCATCATTTGCGCCGACCACGACTACACCCCGGTGGCGCTGAAAGAAGCCTATTCAAAGCGTTTGCCTGACGCACGACTGGCAGTCATCACCGATTCACGGCACGCTACGCCGCTGGATCAACCCGAACGCTTCAACCAAACCCTGCTCGAATTCTTGATCGCAATCGATTCCACTACTCAGGATCACTGAACCCATGCTGAAAAAAATCGCCCTCGCCGCCGGCTCCGTCCTCTTTGCTGCCAACCTGATGGCCGCGCAACCGGCCAAGGCCCCTCACGTATTGCTGGACACCACCAACGGTCAGATTGAAATCGAACTGGACCCGGTCAAGGCCCCTATCAGTACCAAGAATTTTCTTGAGTACGTTGACAGCGGCTTCTACAACAACACGATTTTCCACCGTGTGATCCCGGGCTTCATGGCCCAGGGCGGCGGTTTCACCCAACAGATGCAACAGAAAGACACCAAGGCGCCGATCAAGAACGAAGCCAGCAATGGCCTGCACAACGTACGCGGCACCTTGTCGATGGCCCGCACATCCAACCCGGATTCGGCCACCAGCCAGTTCTTCATCAACGTGGCTGACAATGCCTTCCTCGATCCGGGGCGCGACGCCGGCTACGCGGTGTTCGCCAAAGTGGTCAAGGGCATGGACGTGGTGGACATCATCGTCAACTCCCAGACCACCACCAAACAAGGCATGCAAAACGTGCCGATCGACCCTGTGATCATCAAGTCGGCCAAGCGCATCGACTAAACCCGCAGGGCAAGCCTGGGCGGCGTCGGCGATCCCGCGCCGCCCACAGCAAGAAAGGAGAGCCCTGCCCGGGCTAGGTACCCCATGGTTTATCGCCGTTTCGAAAAACTGATCGACATCTTCCGCGACGCGCCGACTTCGGCCCCGCCGAACCGCGTCCTGCCCTTTTACACGTATTACCTGAAACAGGTCTGGCCCAGCTTCGCCGTGCTGCTGGTGGTCGGCCTGATCGGCGCGCTGATCGAAGTGGCGCTGTTCAGCTACCTGAGCCGCATCATCGACCTGACCCAGGCCACGCCCAACGCAGAGTTCTTCAAGCTCCACGGCCTCGAACTGGCCTGGATGGCGGTGGTCGCACTGGTTCTTCGGCCGATTTTTGTCGCCCTGCATGACTTGCTGGTTCACCAGACCCTGAGCCCCAGCATGACCAGCCTGATCCGCTGGCAAAACCACAGCTATGTGCTCAAGCAGAGCCTCAACTTCTTCCAGAACGATTTTGCCGGGCGTATCGCCCAACGCATCATGCAGACCGGCAACTCGCTGCGGGACTCGGCGGTGCAGGCCGTGGATGCGTTGTGGCACGTGCTGATCTACGCCGTCAGCTCGCTGGTGCTGTTCGCCGAAGCCGATTGGCGCCTGATGATCCCGCTGTTGATGTGGATCGCCGCCTACATCGGCGCGCTCTATTACTTCGTCCCCCGGGTCAAGGAACGCTCGGTGGTGTCCTCCGATGCCCGTTCAAAGCTCATGGGGCGGATCGTCGATGGCTACACCAACATCACCACCCTGAAGTTGTTCGCCCACACCAACTTCGAACAGCAATACGCTCGCGAAGCCATCGAAGAGCAGACTCAAAAAGCCCAGCTCGCCGGTCGCGTCGTGACCAGCATGGATGTGGTGATCACCAGCATGAACGGGCTGCTGATCGTCGGCACCACAGCCCTGGCGCTGTGGTTGTGGACCCAGTCGCTGATCAGCGTCGGCGCGATTGCACTGGCCACCGGACTGGTGATCCGCATCGTCAACATGTCCGGCTGGATCATGTGGGTGGTCACCGGCATTTTTGAGAATATCGGCATGGTCCAGGACGGCTTGCAGACCATCTCCCAGCCCGTCAGCGTCACCGACCGAGATCAGGCCAAGCCGTTGGCGGTGGCCCAGGGCGAAGTGCGTTTCGAGCAGGTGGATTTTCACTACGGCAAGAGAAGCGGCGTGATCAGCGACCTCAACCTGGTGATCAAGCCGGGCGAGAAAATCGGCCTGATCGGCCCGTCCGGCGCCGGCAAATCGACCTTGGTCAACCTGCTGCTGCGCCTTTATGACGTGCAGGGCGGGCGCATTCTCATCGACGGCCAGGACATCGCCCAGGTCGGCCAGGAAAGCCTGCGCGCACGCATCGGCATGATCACCCAGGACACGTCGCTGCTGCACCGTTCGATTCGCGACAACCTGCTTTACGGCAAGCCCGACGCCACCGACGCGCAACTCTGGGAAGCGGTACACAAGGCCCGGGCCGATGAATTCATCCCGTTGCTCTCGGACGCTGAGGGCCGCACCGGTTTCGATGCCCACGTGGGCGAGCGCGGCGTGAAGCTCTCTGGCGGCCAGCGTCAGCGCATCGCTATTGCCCGGGTGCTGCTCAAGGACGCGCCAATCCTGATCATGGACGAAGCGACCTCCGCGCTGGACTCGGAAGTCGAGGCGGCCATCCAGGAAAGCCTCGAGACGCTGATGCAAGGCAAAACCGTGATCGCCATCGCCCACCGCCTCTCCACCATCGCCCGGATGGACCGGCTGGTGGTGCTGGAGAAGGGTCGCATCGCCGAGACTGGCAGCCATGCCGAGTTGCTGGCCCAGGGTGGGTTGTACGCGCGGCTGTGGCAGCATCAGACGGGTGGGTTTGTGGGGATCGACTGAACCCTGGTTATGCACAAAACCCCGTGGCGAGGGAGCTTGCTCCCGCTGGGTTGCGTAGCAGCCCCAAACTGTATCTGGCACTGCGATGTGTCAGATACACCGCAGGGGCCTGCTGCGCAGTCCAGCGGGAGCGAGCTCCCTCGCCACGGGGGCTCAGAGAACTTCAGCACTGCCGATAAGGCAGTGCCGTTTTCGCTTCTTCGGCATACGCCATCACGCCCTCCTGCTCGCGCGCAAGAAAATCCGCCACCGCCGCTTTCAAGCCCGGATGGCGAAGGTAGTGCCATGAACGGGTGATCACCGGTTCGAAGCCGCGAATCAACTTGTGCTCACCCTGGGCCCCGGCGTCAAAACGATGCACGCCGTTTGCAATCGCGTAGTCCATGCCTTGATAGAAACACGTCTCGAAATGCAGCCGATCGAACTCTGCCAGGCAGCCCCAATAACGCCCATAAAAACTGTCGCCCGCCAACAGGCTGAACGCCATCGCCACCGGCCGTGAACCTTGCTTGGCCAGTACCACGCGAATGGCCTCGGGCATGCGCTCGGCCAGCAGGCTGAAAAAAGCACGGGTCAGATAAGGCGCCTGCCGACGCACCGCGTAGGTATTGGCGTAACAGGCATAGACAAAATCCCACTGCGCCTCGTCCAATTGATGGCCTTCCAGCCATTCGAAATCAATGCCCTGCCCCGCCACCTGCTCGCGCTCCTTGCGCATCTGCTTGCGCTTGCGGGAACTGAGCGCGTCAAGGAAATCCTGGAAATCCCGATAGCCGCGATTCTGCCAGTGGTACTGGCAACCGATTCGCTGCAACCAGCCCTCCTGCCTGGCCAATGCCTCGTCGGTGAAGGCGTCGGTGAAGTTGATGTGGGCGCTGGATAGCCCTTCGATCTCCAGATAGCCCGGCAGGCTGCCCAGCAGTTCCAAGCCATCCTCAACACGCGCCGTCAGCAGTCGCGGGCCGCTCACCGGACTGAATGGCACCGCCGTCAGTAGCTTGGGGTAATAGTCGATGCCGGCCCGGGCACAAGCGTCGGCCCAGCCATGATCGAACACGTACTCACCGTAGGAATGCCACTTGCGATAGCTGGGCAAGGCCGCCAGCAGCCGCCCCTCTTCAAGGTGCAGCAGATGCTCGGGCTGCCACCCGGAATGCGAACCCAGGCTGGCGCTGTCTTCCAGGGCGGTGAGAAAAGCGTGGCGCAAGAAGGGTTGGTTGACGGGCACCAGCGCGTCCCACTCATGTGGCGCGATGGCGGACAGGCTGTCCAAGACGTGAAGCGGCATGCGGTTCCCCGATATCCAGACGACGGATTGGGCGAGTATCGCCGATCCGAATCGCAAGGGGATAAAAAAACCCCGCCGGAGGCGGGGTTCAAAGGAGCTGTAACGGATGAAAGTGCAGCGGTGTATCAGGTCAAAATGGCTTAGAACACATACTGGGCACGGACTACGAAACCGTCGCCATCATCATCGCCGTTGGCGTTGGTGACTTTATCGGTCTTGGCCTTGACGTAGGCACCGGTGATTTTCACCGCTTCGTTGGCGTACCAGTTCACACCCAGGTTGTGGACCTTGGCTTCGGCATCGCCCACTTCGCGGGTCGCCGAGGCGGTGGTGATGTTGTCGTCTTCGACGGTCATGCTGTCGAAGCGGTAGAACACTTCCCAAGCGCCGATGGATTTGTTCTGAGGCTTGATGGCGTCGAATTTGCCGAGTTTATAGCCACGGGATTCACCGGTGAGGGTGTAGGCACCCTGGACGTAGAAGCCGTGACCTTTGAGGTCTTCGAACGCGTCGCTGTCAGCCTTGGTCTTGCGGGAGATGTATTCACCCTGGATAGACGCTGGGCCCATGGCGAAAGCGGCTTCCAGGCCGAAGGCGGTGTCGGTGTCGTAGGAACCGGCCGGCGAGTTGTTGGCGCCGCCCAGGACCGGACGGTTGCCGTTAGGGCCGGCGTCATTGCCGCCCAGGGTTTCAACGCCACGCATGCCCAGACGGGAGCGATAACGAGCGTCGAATGCGGTGTCCGAAACGTCACGCGAGGCCACGTTCAAACCGAAGTGCAGCACGTTGCCAGCTTCGTGCATCGGGGCAAATACGAAACGACCGTTGGCTTGCTTGATGCTGTTGCCGTCGGTGTCGTCGGTGTCTTTGCTGAACACACCGGCCGAGACGTAGAACGAATCGGCGAAGGTGCTGGAAGCCTGGATGCCCAGGCCGTTCTGGTGGCCGTTGGCCCAGTCGATCAGGTCGTAGGCGGCGTTACGCTCAGGTGCGGTGACCCATTTGGAGCTGGTGGCTTTTTCCAGGCCGAAATCCGGGTCGAAACGGCCGACCTTGATCGAAACCGGCTTGAAGCCGTTGTAGGCCAAGGAAGCTTCGTCGAAGTAGCCGTTATCGGAATCGCCGCTGTTGTGGGAGAAATCGTAGTTGATGGTGTAGGCCCAGTCCGTGTACAGCACACCGGACAACTCCAGGAAGCCACGGCGGATGTAAGCGGCATCGGCTTTGTCACCGTTGTCGGTGTAGATGCCATCGAACTGGCTGTAGTCAGCCTGCAAACGACCGCCGAGCTTGAAGCTGAACTCTTTGTCAGTGGTAGCGACCTCCAGGCCGCCCTTGGTCTTGACCACGATATCGGCGCCGTCAGTGGTCACGGTGCCGGCGAAAGCCTGGGCGGTTACTGCCATTGCCAGAGCGCTGGCGGCAAAACCTGCGAAGTGCTTACGGATCATCGAAGAATTCCCCTAGTTGGTAGTCTATGCGTTAGAAAACACGCGGAACTGGGCCCGCTGGTGTTGGGAGGGGATCTTGGCGATGGGGTGTGTCAGGCAAGTTGCTATCACATAAAGATTTTATGACAGCGGAACTTTTTACTTCGAAAGGGAATAACAGAAATGCCACAAAAATGTGGGAGCGAGCCTGCTCGCGAAGGCGGTGGATCAGTCAGATTCAAGTTGACAGATCTTCCGCCTTCGCGAGCAGGCTCGCTCCCACAGGAGTTTTTTACATTGAACGAGAGATCAACGCTTGCGCAGGATCACGCTGCCGATCGAATAGCCGGCGCCAAACGAGCTGAGCACCGCGACGGAGCCGCTGGGCAAGTCGTCCTGGTAGAGGTGGAACGAAATCACCGAGCCGGCCGAGCTGGTGTTGGCGTAGCGGTCGAGGATCACCGGGGCTTCCTCTTCGCTGGCTTCGCGTCCCAGCAACTTGCGCACGATCAGCTGGTTCATGCTCAAGTTGGCCTGATGCAGCCAGAATCGCTTCACTTCGCCGACGTTCAGCTGGTTTTCCTCCAGGTGGGCGCCGATCAGTTCAGCGACCATCGGGCAGACGTCACGGAACACCTTGCGTCCTTCCTGAACGAACAGTTTGTCCCGGGTGCCGATGCCCTCCTCCGCCGCGCGGTTGAGGAAGCCGAAGTTGTTGCGGATGTTGTTGGAAAACTTGGTGAGCAGCTTGGTGCTGACCACATCGAACTGATACGGCGACGTGGCCTGGTCCGCGCGCTCGATGATCACGGCGGTGGCCGCGTCGCCGAAGATGAAGTGGCTGTCGCGGTCACGGAAATTCAGGTGGCCTGTGCAGACTTCCGGGTTGACCATGAGGATCGCCCGGGCCTGGCCCAGTTGCACGCTGTTGGCGGCGGCCTGGATGCCGAACGTCGCCGAAGAACAGGCCACGTTCATGTCGAAACCGAAACCTTCGATGCCCAGGGCTTCCTGTACTTCGATGGCGATGGCCGGGTAAGGACGCTGCAAGTTCGAACAAGCCACGATCACGCCGTCGATGTCGGCGGCGGTGCGACCGGCGCGTTCCAGGGCCTGCTTCGCCGCGCCGACGGCCATTTCGCAGAGCACCGACCACTCGTCATTGGAGCGCTCGGGCAGGCGCGGCGTCATGCGTTGTGGGTCGAGGATGCCGTCCTTGTCCATGACAAAGCGGCTCTTGATGCCGGAAGCCTTTTCGATGAACGCGGCGTTGGATTCGGTCAATGCTTGCACTTCGCCGCGCTCGATGGCCTCGGCGTTATCGGCGTTGAACTGCGCGACGTAAGTATTGAAGGATTGCACCAGCTCTTCGTTGGAGATGCTGTTGGCCGGGGTGTACAGGCCGGTGCCGCTGATGACGACGTTATGCATGGTCGTGTCTCTATTCTGTTCAGGCAGAAAGTATTGGCACCGACGTACCAACACGCAAAGGGACTTTTCCCATCCGGGGGAAGCAGCCCTGGCATCGCTTTATTCCGATCCGCCCGTGACCTTGAAGCGCAAAACCACGGGACCGGTATTTATAGGCGCGAAGTTTGCCATAAACGCTGGCTTTTGGCCCATGTTCCCTTTTACCAGACAAGAATCCACAGGGAATAGGTGGTGGTCTGATCACCCCTCCACCAACCCCCACTGCTTACCCAGGCGCTTGTCGGAAATCGGCACCTTGGTCCCCAACTGCTGGGCGAACAGCGACACGCGGTATTCCTCCAGCCACCAACGGTAGAGCTCCAGTTGCGGGTCGCGCTTGCCTTCCTGGGCGTGTTTGCTGGCGCGGGCCTGGTATTGAGCCCAGAGATTGGAGAGCTCGCCGCTCCAGACCCGGTCCTTCTGGACCTGGCTGCCCAGCTTCTCGAAACGTTGCTCGATAGCCTTGAGATAGCGCGGCAGTTCCTTGAGCCATTGATGCGGGGTTTCCCGCACGAAGCCTGGGTACACCAAGTGGCCGAGCTGTTGCTTGATGTCGTTCAGCGCCACGGCCTGGGCCAGGTCGATCTTGCCCTTGAAGCGTTTTTGCAGGCCGTGCCAGAGCTTGAGGATGTCCAGGGTCAGCTTCGCCAGGCGTTCGGCGTGCTCGGTCCAGCCGCCGCGCTTGCGTTCGGCCAGGGCCGCCAGCGCGGCACCGTCACGGGGCAGGCTCGGCTCGCCTTCGAGGATGCAGCTGTCGAGGCTCGCCAGCAGGATGTCTTCCACCAGAGCGTCGACGCGCCCCAATTCACGATAGAGCAGGCCCAACTCCGTCAATCCCGGCAGCTTGCCACGGAGGAATTTCGCCGTTTCGGCCAATTGCTGCATGAGCAAACGCTGCAAGGCACGACGGTGCTGGAACTCGGCTTCGGCCGGGGTCGGGAAGCGCCCTTCCTTGACCACGCCGCCCTCTTCCACCAACGCCGGGTACACCGTCATCGACAACCCGGCGATCTTCTGCTGGGTTTTCTCGGCCACCGGTGCGAAGACTTTCGCCTCCACCGGTTCCTGGCTCTTGGCTGTTTGCGGCACGGCCAAGGCGGCCTGGCTGGCCTCGGCAAAACGCGCCGTCAGCTCGGCCAGGTCGCGGCCTTCACCGAGGAACTTGCCCTGGCCATCGACGATTTCCAGGTTCATGCGCAAATGGCTTTCTACCTGCTGCGCCGCTTCCGCCCAGGCGTCATCGCTGACCCGCGCGCCGGTCATGCGCAGCAATTCGCGCCCCAGGGATTGCGGCAACGAACCTTCGGCAAACGTGATGCGTTGCAACGCGGCCTTGACGAAGTCCGGCACCGGCACGAAGTTCTTGCGCAAGGCCTTGGGCAGGTTGCGCACCAGCGCGATGCACTTGGCTTCGATCATCCCCGGCACCAGCCATTCCAGGCGCTCAGGTGGCAGCATCGGCAGCAGCGGCGCCGGTACACGCAACGTGACGCCGTCGCGGGGATGGTTGGGCTCGAAGTGATAGCTTAACGGCAACGTCAAGTCGCCGACGCGCAAGGTGTCGGGGTACTGGTTGGCCGTCACCTCGCTGGCCTCCCGGGCCAGCACGTCTTCTTCGCGCATGATCAACAGCTGCGGATCTTTCTGGCTGTTGATCCGATACCAGCTGTCAAACGTCGCGGTCTGATGAATTTCGGCAGGCAGGCGCGCGTCGTAGAAGGCGAACAGCGTTTCCTCGTCCGCGAGGATGTCGCGGCGACGGGCCTTGGCTTCGAGCTCGTCGAGTTGTTCAAGCAACCGCGTATTGGCGCTCAGGCACTTGGCCTTGGACTGGATCTCGCCACGCACCAGCGCCTCGCGGATGAACAATTCACGGGACACCACCGGGTCCACCGGCCCGTAGTGAACGGGCCGACGACCAACGACGATCAGTCCGAACAAGGTGATCTGCTCATAAGCCACCACTTGCCCGCGCTTCTTCTCCCAATGGGGCTCGAAGTGGTTTTTCTTGATCAGGTGCCCCGCCAGCGGTTCGATCCAGTCCGGCTCGATCTTCGCCACCATGCGCGCGTACAACTTGGTGGTTTCCACCAGTTCGGCGGTCATCAGCCACTGCGGACGCTTCTTGCCCAGGCCTGACGATGGATGGACCCAGAAACGCCGCTGGCGAGCGCCGAGGTAATCGCCGTCTTCGGTTTTCTGGCCGATCTGGCTCAACAGCCCCGAGAGCACCGCCTTGTGCAGTTTCGGATAATCGGCCGGCTCTTTGTTGAGGCTCAACTGCATGTCGCGGCAGATCAGGCTCAACTGGCGGTGGGAATCACGCCATTCGCGCAGGCGCAGGTAGTTGAGGAAGTTCTTGCGGCACCAGTTGCGCAGCGGGTTGGCTGTCAGGGCCTGGCGCTGTTCTTCGAAACCTCGCCACAGATTGACCAGCCCGGCGAAGTCCGAATCCGCGTCCTTCCATTGGGCGTGAGCCTGGTCGGCGGCCTGTTGGCGCTCGGGCGGACGCTCGCGCGGATCCTGGATCGACATGGCGCTGGCGACAATCAGCACTTCCTGCAGGCTGCCCAGCTTCGCTGCTTCCAACAGCATGCGGCCCATGCGCGGGTCCACCGGCAAACGCGCCAATTGCCGACCCAACGGCGTCAATTGGCTGTTACGGTCCACCGCCGACAATTCTTGCAGCAGGTTGAATCCGTCGCTGATGGCCTTGCCGTCCGGCGGCTCGATGAACGGGAAATCGGTGATCTCGCCGAGACGCAGGTGCAGCATCTGCAGGATCACCGCCGCCAGGTTGGTGCGCAGGATTTCCGGATCGGTGAATTCAGGGCGACTGATGAAGTCATCTTCGCTGTACAACCGCACGCAGATCCCCGGCTCGACCCGCCCGCAACGGCCTTTGCGCTGGTTGGCGCTGGCCTGGGATATGGCTTCGATGGGCAGGCGCTGGACCTTCGCGCGATAGCTGTAGCGGCTGATGCGCGCGGTGCCGCTGTCGATTACGTAGCGGATACCCGGCACGGTCAATGAGGTTTCGGCGACGTTGGTGGCCAGCACCACGCGACGGCCCGGGTGGGACTGGAAGATCCGTTGCTGTTCGGCCGGCGACAAGCGCGCGTACAGCGGCAGGATCTCGGTGTGCTTGAGTTGGGCCTTGCGCAGCATTTCCGCGGCGTCGCGAATCTCCCGCTCGCCCGGCAGGAACACCAGCACGTCGCCGGGGCTGCGCCGTTCGCTGCGCTCGTAGGCAGCGATTTCGTCGAGGGTGGCGAGAATCGCCTGGTCGACGGTCAAGTCATCCTCGACCCGGTTACCCTCCTCGTCTTGCTCAAGGGTCAGCGGGCGATACCAGGTTTCCACCGGGAAGGTGCGGCCCGAGACTTCAACGATGGGGGCGTCATCGAAGTGCTTGGAGAAACGCTCCAGGTCGATGGTCGCCGACGTAATGATGACTTTCAGATCGGGGCGACGCGGCAACAGGGTCTTGAGGTAGCCCAGCAGGAAGTCGATATTCAGGCTGCGCTCGTGGGCTTCGTCGACGATGATCGTGTCGTAGCGTTCGAGGTAGCGGTCGTTCTGGGTTTCCGCCAGCAGGATGCCATCGGTCATCAACTTGATGAGCGTGTTGGCGTCGCTCTGGTCCTCGAAACGCACCTGATAACCCACCAGCGCCCCCAGGGGGGTCGCCAGCTCTTCGGCGACACGGCTCGCCACGCTGCGGGCGGCGATGCGGCGTGGCTGGGTGTGACCGATCAAACCCTGCTGGCCACGGCCGATCTCCAGGCAGATCTTCGGCAACTGGGTGGTTTTGCCCGAGCCGGTTTCGCCGGCGATGATCAGCACCTGATGCTTGAGCAGCGCCTCCTTGATCTCGTCGCGCTTGGCGGCGATCGGCAAGTTGTCGTCGTAGCGAATCGACGGCACGCTCGCCTTGCGCGCCAGCACCAGGTCGCACGACGCTTGCATCCGCGCTACCCACTGGGCCAGCTTGGCCTCGTCGGGCTTCTTGCGCAGCTCGAGCAACTGCCGCCGCAACCGGTGCCGGTCGGCGAGCATGGCGTGATCGAGGTTTTTCAGCAGTTTGTCGATAGCGGGGGTTTGGTCAGTCATCAGGTACGCAGGGTTCGTCGGTTTGAGCGAGGGGGCGATTGTCGCAGATTTGCGGCTATTGCGCCGAACACCAGAAGTGGCCTCACCACCGCCCCCTTGTGGGAGAGAGCTTGCTCGCGATAGCGGTGGATCAGCAATCGTTGATGTTAACTGGCACACCGTCATCGCGAGCAAGCTCGCCCCCACAGGTGGCTTTTGCTTGCCTGCTGGTTATTCGCTGTCCAGGTCTTTACGCCGATACGGGAACACATCGATCACCTTTCCCGCCCGGATCGCGTCCTGCAGGCCTTTCCAGTAGTCAGCGTTGTACAACTCGCCGTGCAACTGGTCGAACAGCTTGCGCTGCCCGGCGTCGGCGAACAGGAACGGCGGGAACTCTTCAGGGAAAACGTCCAGCGGGCCGATGGAATACCAGGGCTCGGACGCCATCTCATCTTCCGGCGTGCGCGGCTGGGGGATATGGCGGAAGTTGGCCTCGGTGAGAAAGCAGATCTCATCGTAATCGTAGAACACCACGCGGCCATGGCGGGTTACGCCGAAGTTCTTGAGCAGCATGTCGCCGGGGAAGATATTGGCGGCCGCCAGTTGCTTGATCGCCAGGCCATAATCTTCCAGCGCCTCGCGCACCTGAGCTTCGTTGGCGTTTTCCAGGTAGAGGTTCAGAGGCGTCATCCGGCGTTCGGTCCAGCAGTGGCGGATCAACACCGTGTCGCCCTCCACCGACACCGTGGACGGCGCCACATCCAGCAGTTCTTCCAGGCAGGCCGGCTCGAATTTGCTCAGGGGGAAGCGGAAGTCGGCGAACTCCTGGGTGTCGGCCATGCGCCCGACCCGGTCAACGCTTTTCACCAATCGGTATTTCTCGATGACCGTGGCCCGGTCGACGTTCTTCGACGGCGAGAAACGGTCCTTGATGATCTTGAACACGGTGTTGAAGCCCGGCAGGGTGAACACGCTCATGACCATGCCGCGCACGCCCGGCGCCATGATGAACTGGTCATCGGTGTTCGCCAGGTGGTTGATCAGCGCCCGGTAGAACTCCGACTTGCCGTGCTTGTAGAAACCAATCGAAGTGTACAGCTCGGCAATGTGCTTGCCCGGCAGGATGCGCTTGAGAAAGCCAATGAATTCCGCCGGCACCGGCACGTCCACCATGAAGTACGAACGGGTGAACGAGAAGATGATCGACACCTGCGCCTCGTCGGTGATCAGCGCGTCGATCTGGATACCCCGGCCTTCGCGGTGCAGCAACGGGATCACCAGGGGCCACTGATCGTCATGGGTGTAGATGCGGCCCACCAGGTAGGCGCCCTTGTTGCGATAGAGCACCGAGGAAAACAGTTCGACCGTCAGTTCCGGGTCCTTGCAGACCCAATCCGGCAGGTTTTCGCGTAGCTGGCTTTCGAGACGTCGCAGGTCGCCGGGCAGGTCGGCGTACTCTTCACTGAAGCGATAATCGGCAAAGATCGCCGCGAGCATTTTGTCCAGTTGCCCTTCGGGTTTATAGGTGCGGGTCTGTGCCGCGCGAGCACGACGCAGGCTCGGCCGGGTCGTGTGGATGAACATGGTGCCGTCACTGATCAGATCATGGCTGAACAGGCCGCAGAAGATCGAGTTGTACCAGGTCTCCGACAATTCATCGTCGAAGCGCAGGTCGATCAGGCTGATATAGGCGCTCTTCACCAATGGCCAGCAACCGACGTCCATCAATGCCTCGGCGCTAAAGGCCTGGCGCAACCGGGCGACGGTTTCGAAGACTTTTTCTTCATATAGATTGATGCGCGCCGCCGAGGCCGCCTGCGCCTCCAACCATTGCGCCTGCTCGAACCGGGCGCGGGCGCCGTCGGTGATCTGCCGGAAATGCTCACGATAATCGTCGAAACCGTCGAGGATCGAACGGGCGATATCGGTCGCGGGCCATGGCTGCGGCATAGGGTAAACCTCGGCGGGTCATGCTTGTTATTGGCGACTGAGCTTAGAGGCCAATCCCTGGGCAACGCAACCATTGCCATCGGTGTTTAGCGGGGTGACACTTGCGACCCGATCAAGGAAGGATGCACCCGTGAACCTCGTCGATATCCTGCGCTTGCTGTCACTGGCCGCCATCTGGGGCGCGAGCTTCTTGTTCATGCGCATTATCGCTCCGGTCATCGGCACGATTCCCACGGCTTTCTTTCGCGTCTCCATTGCCTTCGTCGGCCTGCTGGTCATTCTTGCGCTGATGCGTGTCGACTGGAATTTTCGCGGCAAGCTAAAAGCCGTGATGGTTTTGGGCTTGATCAATTCCGGCATTCCCGCAACGTTCTACTCCCTGGCGGCCCAAGTGTTGCCGGCGGGCTACTCGGCGATCTTCAACGCGACGACGCCGCTGATGGGCGTGCTGATCGGTGGATTGTTTTTCCGTGAGCCACTCACGGCGGCCAAGGTCAGCGGGGTTTTTCTCGGCCTGATGGGCGTCGCGATCCTCACCCGCGCAGGTCCGGTGGCGTTCGACCAGCAACTGTTGATGGGCGCCCTCGCCTGCCTGCTCGCCACGACCTGCTATGGCTTTGCCGGTTTTCTGACCCGGCGCTGGCTCGATCATCAAGGCGGGCTGGACAGCCGCTTGTCCGCCCTTGGCAGCATGTTCGGCGCCACGATCTTCCTGTTGCCGCTGTTTGGCTACAGCGTGATCACCCAACCACCGGCCAGCTGGGGCGGCTGGAGCGTATGGCTGTCGCTGCTGGGCCTGGGCCTGGTGTGTACGGCGCTGGCGTACATTCTTTATTTCCGCTTGCTCAGCTCCATTGGCCCAGTCAAATCCATGACAACGACCTTTCTGATCCCGCCGTTCGGCGTGCTGTGGGGCGCATTGCTGCTGGATGAGCCACTGGGCATGGCCCATGTGTATGGCGGGGTGTTGATTGCGGCGGCGTTGTGGTTGGTGTTGAAGCCTGGGGTGGTCAAGCCGGTTGGAGCGTCTGCCCGGTAATTCATCGGTGTAGCGGAGTAGGCCATCGCGAGCAAGCTCGCTCCCACAGGGTTATGCGCAGCCTTTTGTGGGAGCGAGCTTGCTCGCGATAGCGGTGGAACTGCCAGCGATCAGCTAGCGACTTTTACGAAACACAAACACCAAACCCACGATGATCAACCCCATCCCCAGCAAGCTCAACAACGCCAACCGGTTGCCGAACACCAGGTAGTCCATGATCGCCGTCACCGCCGGCACCAGGTAGAACAGGCTGGTGACGTTGACCAGATTGCCCCGGGCAATCAGCCGGTACAGCAGCAACGTCGCCAACACCGACACCACCAGCCCCATCCACAACACCGGCACGATGAAACCCGCGCTGCGCTCGAAGTGGAAGGGTTGGAACGGCACGAACACCGAGCACAACACCAGCCCGGCCAGGTACTGCACCGGCAGCGTGCCCAGTGGGTTGTCGGTGATGCGCTTCTGCATGATGGAGCCCGCCGTCATGCTCACCAGCGCCAGCAACCCGCACAGCATGCCCGCCAGGGACATGCCGGCCAGGCCAATGCCTTGGTAAACCACCATCACCAACCCCACCAGCCCCAGCGCCAGGCCGAACATGCGCTGCCAGCAACGCTGACGCTCCATGAGCACCACGGTAAGGATCGGCTGCACGCCCATGAGCGTCGCCATTACTCCAGGGGTGACGTTCAGTTGCAGCGCCAGCAGATAGAAAATCTGATAGGCGCCCAACAGCACCAGTCCCGTCGCCGCCGCGTACAGCATCGGCTTGCCGGTGCCGGGCAGCTTGAACTTCAACATGGGGATCAACAGCACCAATGCGCACAACGCGATGGCGAAGCGGATCAGCAGGAAGGCGAAAGGTGACGCGTGGGCCAGGCCCAATTTGGAGAAGATCGCCCCGCTGCTCCACAACAGAACGAACAGGCTCGTCGAAGCCGTCGCCAATAAGGCGTTTTTGGAAAAGGAAAACATGAAAACCACCTGTAGTCAGGCAAAAAGCCAACTCAGCCGAAGCTGAAATCCAGTCGTTTTTTCAGGCGGGCGCAGGGAACGGCAACCGTTGCCGATCAGCCCTGAACGCCAACACCCGGCGGTGATACGCAGGCGTATACCGGTGAGCGACTGACAGGTGGAGGGTATTGACCGATCTGCTCAGGCGACCTTTTCCCGCACGGCACGACGCCAGCGTTGAACGCTGGGACCACGACCGCGGTGACTGGGAATGAAGGCATGAGCCGATCTCTTGGAGGGTGGGTTCGAAAACCGAGCGCTGACTATAACCAGCGCTCGACATGTAACGCAATGTTTAAACAAACAACCAGTAGCCGAGCGCCGTCAGCACAGCCACGGCCAGCACCGGCCGCATCACCCGATACGCCTTGGGGTGCTTGCGCTTGAATTGCTTGACCCTACCGCTGATGCCGTCACTGAACGACTTGCTCCAGGCGTAGGCCCGGTTGATACCGCCGACGCGTTCGTCGTCGAGGTTCTGCGGCGCGGTAGCGCGGCCAAGGAATGCACTGATAGCGCGATTGAGACGAGTCATCAGCGGGTTTTTAAGTGGACGCTCGACATCGCAGAACAGGATAACGCGGGTCTGCGGCGTTTCGTTCTTGACCCAGTGCACGTAGGTTTCGTCGAACATGACGTCTTCACCGTCGCGCCAGGCGTAGATTTGTCCGTCTACGAAGATCCGGCAATCATCGGAGTTGGGCGTGGACAACCCGAGGTGATAGCGCAGGGACCCAGCGAACGGATCGCGATGGGGGTTCAGGTGACTGTCGCCCGGCAGCAGGGCAAACATCGCGCCCCGAACGTTGGGAATTCGATTGACCAGCTCAACGGTCCTTGGGCAGAGCTGCTTCGCCGAGGGCAGCGGCTTGTCATACCACTTGAGATAGAAGCGCTTCCAGCCCTTCTTGAAGAAAGAGCCGAAGCCGGCATCGTTGTTCTTCTCGGCGGCGCGAATATAACCCTCGTCGAACAGGCGCATGGCTTCGTCGCGGATCACCTGCCAGTTTTCCTTGAGCACGTCCAGCTCTGGGAACTTGCTGCGATCCAGATAAGGTTTGGACGGCACGCTGGAGAACAAGTACATCAGGGCGTTATAGGGCGCGAAGAATGCCGAGTGGTTGACGAACTGGCGCAGGACAGGCAAACGCGCCTTGCCACGTAAATGCACGTAAAGCGTGCTGCCCAAAAACAGCAGCAATACCGAAGCCTTCGCGACAAACGAAACGGTCATTTCTTTTTCAACTCCTTGTTTAAATGCAACTTGCGCTACGCCATCTGCCCGACGCGGCGGCCGGCCATGTTAAATATCCCTGTCCAGGTTAAACATCGCCGGAGGCGACATTCACTGTTGAGAAAAATGCAACAAAGCCCTTGTTACCATGCGTCGCCTGAACCTTGGCTGACGCACTCTCAAACGTGACTCCTTTTCGTGGCGAGGGAGCTTGCTCCCGCTCGACTGCGCAGCAGTCGCCTCCAACCGCAAGGATCGCCGGGGCGCGCTTCGCACGCCAGCGGGAACAAGCTCCCTCGCCACATGGATCAAGCTTCCCCTCCACAGAAAGCTATTTCGCCATTGCACAGAGGTTTACTGCTGGGTCTCCTGCTCGGTAAACAAGTCACTGAACAACATGCTCGACAGGTATCGTTCGCCCGAATCCGGCAGGATTACCACGATGGTCTTGCCCTGCATTTCCGGCTTTTCCGCCAGGCGTGCCGCCACGGCCATCGCCGCGCCGCAAGAGATGCCGCAGAGAATTCCCTCTTCCTGCATCAAGCGCAGGGCCATGGCCTTGGACTCGTCATCGGTCACCCGCTCCACCTGATCGACGATCGACAGATCGAGGTTCTTCGGCACGAAGCCCGCGCCGATACCCTGGATCTTGTGGGGGCTGGGCTTGATTTCCTGCCCCGCCATCACCTGGGTGATCACCGGGGAAGCCTCGGGCTCTACCGCCACCGACAGGATCGGTTTGCCGCACGTATTCTTGATATACCGCGAGACACCGGTAATGGTTCCGCCCGTCCCGACGCCCGCGACCAGAACGTCCACCGCGCCATCGGTGTCGTTCCAGATTTCCGGGCCGGTGGTTTTCTCGTGGATCGCCGGGTTGGCCGGATTTTCGAACTGCTGCGGCATGAAGTATTTCGAGGGGTCGCTGGCCATGATCTCGGCGGCTTTCTCGATGGCACCTTTCATGCCCTTGGCCGGCTCGGTGAGCACCAGTTCCGCCCCCAGGGCCTTGAGCACCTTGCGCCGCTCGATGCTCATGGACGCCGGCATGGTCAGCATCAATTTATAGCCACGGGCGGCGGCCACGAATGCCAGGCCGATGCCGGTGTTGCCCGAAGTCGGTTCGACGATGGTCATGCCAGGCTTGAGTTTGCCGCAGCTTTCGGCGTCCCAGATCATGTTCGCGCCTATCCGGCACTTGACCGAATACCCCGGGTTGCGCCCTTCGATCTTGGCCAGGATGGTCACGCCGCGCGGGGCGATGCGATTGATCTGCACCAGTGGCGTATTGCCAATGGAATGGGCGTTGTCAGCGTATATACGACTCATGACCGGGTCCTTAATGCAGAGGGAATTTAGCGCTTAAAGGTAAGCCTGTTGCCCAAAGGCGTCCAGTTGCACCGAACGTTCCCGTTGTTACAAGAGTCAATGGCTTTAACAACGGAGACTACTGTCATGAAGCGTCGATACAGCTGGCCACTGTGGGCCTTCGTCGCCATCGTTGCGCTGTTGGTGGCCCTGCATTTCGCATTGCCTTACCTGGTGCGCAACTACCTCAACGACAAACTGGCGGACATGGGTGATTACCGCGGCCAGGTCGTCGATGTCGACCTGGCCCTCTGGCGTGGAGCCTACCGGATCAATGGCTTGAAGATCGTCAAGGTCGACGGCAAGGTGCCGGTGCCATTCGTCGATGCTCCGGTGGTCGACCTGTCCGTGAGCTGGCACTCGCTGTGGTATGACCATGCGGTGGTGGCCGAAGTGGAATTTGCCCGTCCCGAAGTCAACTTCGTCGACGGCGGGGCCGACCGGCAGAACTCACAGACCGGTCAGGGCACCAACTGGCGCGAGCAGTTGAGCAAACTGCTGCCTATCACCTTCAACGAAGTGCGCCTGCGGGATGGCAAGGTCACATTTCGCAATTTCAACTCCAAGCCACCGGTCAACCTGCGGGCCACAGAGGTCAACGCCAGCTTCTATAACCTGACCAACGTGGTCGACACCGAAGGCAAGCGCGACGCCCGGTTCGAGGGCAAGGCCCTGGTGGCCGAACACGCGCCCCTGGAGGTGCAAGCGACCTTCGATCCCTTGAGCAATTTCGAGGACTTCGACTTCCGTCTGCGGGCCAGAAACATCGAGTTGAAACGCCTGAACGACTTTGCCGCGGCCTATGGGAAATTCGACTTCAATGCCGGTCACGGCGATCTGGTGGTCGAAGCCGAAGCTGACAATGCTCGGCTCAGCGGCTACATCAAGCCGCTGCTTCGCGACGTCGACGTGTTCGATTGGCAGCAGGACGTGGAGAACGAGAAAAAGAACATCTTCCGCTCGGTCTGGGAAGCCTTGGTCGGCACGGGCGAAACGGCCCTGAAAAATCAGAGCAAGAACCAGTTCGCCACGCGGGTGGAGCTGAGTGGCAACGTGCATCAGCAGAACATCAGTGCCTTCGAAGCCTTCCTGCAAATCCTGCGCAACGGTTTCGTACAGGCCTTCAATGCCCGTTATGAACAGCCACCGCCTTCGCCCGACTAAGGCTTGCGCGTGACGGTGTATCGACCGGTCGACTCCGCCACGCTGGCCTCGCCCCGTTGCAACGAGTCCCAGCCAAGACACGCCAGGGCCAGCGAACGCGGCACAGCCTCACGACCACTGCTGTAGCGGCTGATGCTGCGAGTACTGACCCCCAATGCTTGAGCCGCCTGGTACAGCGGCAGGCCGGTGCGGGCACGCCAACCGATGAAGATGCGGGTATTTTCGTCCACGGCGTTCTGCGCCAGTGCGTCCAGGTACAAGGTATCGGCACCGATCTGGATATCCAGCGCCGGCCATTCCACGCTCCAGCCGTCGTCGCCCAGGGTTGCGTCCGCAAACGCTCCGTCCTCAAGCAAAGGCTGCAAGCCGGGATAACGTCGTACATCGGCGCTCAAGTCCAGCCTCAGTTGCTGGCCGTCGATGAACGTAAGGTCCAGGCTGAGCGGCAATACAGGCTGCACGGCCAATAGCCGCGGCCGTTTCATGGGTAGCATCGTTGCCAATCCTCCAGCAGTTGCGCCTGATGAGCCCTGACCCAGTCCAGCGCTTCCTTGATGATCAATGGCGGCGCCCGGCCCATCATGACTTGGACGGTGTCCAGGCTCAGGACCACATCCACCCCGCCACCCGTGAGGTGGACATGGGGCGGAGGATGATCTCTTTCCCGCAACTGAATGCGATAGGTATCTCTGAATCGATATTTAGTAGACATGCCATCCAATGTATCGCCAAATTGGCGATACGCAATGCTGGCAAGACGCCGAGACTGAGTCAACATGTGACGCTCCATTCAGAGACTGAATACAGCGTCTGCGTTCACAGTCGGCGGGGCCTCGCGGTATAGTCGGGCACGACATTTATTTCGCGCGCCCCGCCTCGCCGGGCCGGCGACACGTTCGAGGAATTGCAGATGAAGTTCGAAGGCACCAGCGCCTACGTGGCCACCGATGACCTGAAACTGGCCGTCAACGCCGCCATCACCCTGGAGCGGCCGCTGTTGGTCAAGGGCGAACCGGGCACTGGCAAGACCATGCTCGCCGAACAACTGGCGGAGTCCTTCGGCGCGCGCCTGATCACCTGGCACATCAAGTCCACCACCAAGGCCCACCAGGGCCTGTACGAGTACGATGCGGTCAGCCGCCTGCGGGACTCGCAGTTGGGCGTGGACAAGGTCCACGACGTGCGCAATTACTTGAAGAAGGGCAAGCTCTGGGAAGCCTTCGAGTCCGAAGAACGGGTGATCCTGCTGATCGACGAGATCGACAAGGCCGACATCGAGTTCCCCAACGACCTGCTGCAAGAGCTCGACAAGATGGAGTTCTACGTCTACGAGACCGACGAAACCATCAAGGCCAAGCAGCGCCCGATCATCATCATTACCTCCAACAACGAAAAGGAACTGCCGGACGCCTTCCTGCGTCGCTGCTTCTTCCACTACATCGCATTTCCCGACCGCGCCACCCTGCAGAAAATCGTCGACGTGCATTACCCGGATATCAAGAAGGACCTGGTCAGCGAAGCGCTGGACGTGTTTTTCGATGTGCGCAAAGTCCCGGGCCTGAAGAAAAAGCCTTCCACCTCCGAGTTGGTGGATTGGCTCAAGCTGCTGATGGCCGACAACATCGGCGAAGCGGTGCTGCGCGAGCGTGATCCGACCAAGGCCATTCCGCCGCTGGCCGGCGCCTTGGTCAAGAACGAACAGGACGTGCAATTGCTTGAGCGCCTGGCGTTCATGAGCCGTCGCGGCACTCGCTGATCCTCTTCGTCCAACAAGAGCGAGGGCGATTGCCATGCTGCTTAACCTGTTCAATGAGATGCGCGCCGCCAAGGTGCCCGTGTCGGTGCGAGAACTGCTGGACCTGATCAACGCGCTGAAACAGCGGGTGATCTTTGCGGACATGGATGAGTTCTATTACCTGTCCCGGGCCATCCTGGTGAAGGACGAGCGGCATTTCGACAAGTTCGACCGGGCGTTCGCCGCGTATTTCAATGGCCTGGAGAAACTCGACGATCACCTCCAGGCGCTGATTCCCGAAGACTGGCTGCGCAAGGAATTCGAACGCTCGTTGACCGACGAGGAACGGGCGCAGATCCAATCCCTGGGCGGCCTGGACAAGCTGATTGAAGAATTCAAGAAGCGCCTGGAAGAACAAAAGGAACGCCATGCCGGCGGCAACAAGTGGATCGGCACTGGCGGCACCAGCCCGTTCGGTTCCGGCGGCTTCAACCCCGAAGGCATTCGCGTCGGCGATGCCGGCAAGCGCCAGGGCAAGGCCGTCAAGGTCTGGGACCAGCGCGAATACAAGAACCTCGACGACCAGGTCGAACTGGGCACCCGCAACATCAAGATCGCCCTGCGCCGCCTGCGCAAGTTTGCCCGTCAGGGCGCGGCGGAAGAGCTGGACATCGACGGCACCATCGACCACACCGCCCGGGATGCCGGCCTGCTGAATATCCAGATGCGCCCGGAGCGACGCAATACCGTCAAGCTCCTGTTGCTGTTCGATATCGGCGGTTCGATGGACGCCCACGTGAAGATCTGCGAAGAGTTGTTCTCGGCCTGCAAGACCGAGTTCAAGCACCTGGAATACTTCTACTTCCATAACTTTGTGTATGAATCGGTATGGAAGAACAACCTGCGCCGTACCTCGGAGCGCACGTCGACTCAGGATTTGTTGCACAAGTATGGCGCCGACTACAAAGTGATCTTCATCGGCGACGCCGCCATGGCGCCCTATGAAATCACTCAGGCCGGCGGCAGCGTCGAGCACTGGAACGAAGAAGCCGGTTACGTGTGGATGCAGCGCTTCATGGAGAAGTACAAGAAGCTCATCTGGATCAATCCCTACCCCAAAGACACCTGGGGTTATACCGCCTCGACCAACATCGTGCGCGAGCTGGTGGAAGACCGGATGTATCCGCTGACCTTGCGGGGGCTGGAGGAAGGGATGCGGTTTCTTTCCAAGTAAAGTTCTTTGGTGCCTTTCAGGGCCTCTTCGCGAGCAGGCTCGCTCCCACAGGGGTCTTGTATACGACGAAGATCCAGTGTGGGAGCGAGCCTGCTCCGGGCGGCGATCCGACGAAGCTTTTAGCGATTTAATAGCCCCTGCAAACACTCAACCTGCTGCCGATGCGCAACTTCCTGCACCACCGGACGCAACCGCACCTGAGTTCCCGGCAGGCATTGCGCCAACCGCGCCAGGGACAGCGGCGTCAACGCACCCAGGCGTGGGTAACCGCCGATGGTTTGCCGATCATTGAGCAACACGATCGGCTGGCCGTCCGGCGGTACCTGCACGGCACCGAGGGGAATGCCCTCCGAGATCATCGCCGGCCCCTGATACTCCAGCGCAGTCCCCAGCAAACGCATGCCCATGCGGTCGGCGCGGCTGTCCAGCGTCCACGGGCTGTTGAACGCATCGAACAGGCTCCGTCCGCTGAACTCGCCATTCTGCGCACCCAGGATCAGATCCAGCGGCTGCACCTGCTGGAAATCCGGAATCCGCGTGTGCGGCATGGGCCGAGGCGTCGCCGAGCCTGAATAGCTCAAGCGCGCCCCACGATTCAGGGCCCGCCCTCGCCCATCCAGGCCACCGAGTTCTTCACGCACGACGGTCGAACGGCTGCCCAGGACTTGCGGTGCATCGAACCCGCCAGGCGCCGCCAGGTAGGCCCGGGCACCGAGCACGGGCTGGGTCAGCGCCAGCACCTGGCCCTTGCGCAAGCTGAAAAAGCGCCACGACGCCACGCCCTGGCCGTCTATCCGCGCACCCAGGTCCGCTCCGGCCAGGGCCAGCACACAATCCTCTTCAGCCACCACGGTGAAGCCGCCGAGGGCAATCTCCACCACCGCCGCGTCGAGATCATTGCCGAGCATCCAGTTGGCCCACGCCATCGACAACCAATCCGCCGCGCCGCCCTGGGTCACGCCCAAGTGCCTCACGCCGAAGCGGCCGGTGTCCTGCAACAGGCACAGCGGCGTGCTGGCTTCGATCAACAACCGACTCATGCCTGGGCCTCCAACGGTGTGTCGTCGCCACCCAGGGCGATGAATTCGGCGTGGTCCACGGCGGCGAAACGCACCGTGTCCCCCGGCTGCATCAGGCTGTAGCCGTCGCGCTCACGATCAAACAGCTTGGCCGGGGTGCGCCCGATCAGGTTCCAGCCGCCGGGCGACACCGCCGGATACGCTGCGGTCTGCCGTTCGGCAATGCCGACACTGCCCGCCGCGACCCGTTTGCGCGGGGTGTCGAGGCGCGGGGCGGCCAGTGCTTCGTCCACCAGCCCCATGAAGGCGAACCCCGGTGCGAAGCCCAGGGCGAATACCTGGTATTCGCGCTCGCTGTGGCGCCGGATCACCTGCTCCACCGTCAGCCCACTGCGACTCGCCAGCAGGCCCAACTCCGGCCCGACGGTAGCGTCGTACCACACCGGCAGCACGTGGCATTGACCGGCGGATCGGGCGTCCGGTGAAAGGTTATGCAATGCCTCGTCGATCAATTCGCGGGCCTGGACCGGGTTCAGGACGAGCAAATCGTAATGGACCATCAACGTGGTATAGGACGGCACCAGGTCGATCAAACGCTCGGCAAACACCGCTCGCAGGCGCTCGCTGGCGGCCAGCATCCAAGGCATGTTGGCCTCTGCGATTTCGTCGAACAGGCGCACCATCAGGCAGTCCACCGCCACCACTTCCAAGCGTGGTTTCATGGCGCGCTCTGCCGGTCCAGGGCTTCACGGATGCGTTGCACAGCGGCAACCGAACTGGCGTTGTCGCCATGCACGCACAACGTAGTGGCGTGCAGGTTCAGGGCGCTGCCATCGCTGGCCGTCAACGGATCGCCACGAGCAATTGTCAGGGCCTGCGCGATGATGACCTCGGGGTCGTGATGCACCGCGCCCGGCGTTTGCCGCGAAACCAGGCGGCCGGCACTGTCATAAGCACGATCGGCGAAGGCTTCGAACCACAGCGTCAGGCCATACTCATCGCCCAGGGCCTGGGCGGCGCTGTTGTCCCGGGTCGCCATGAGCATCAACGGCAACCCGCGATCATAAGCGGCAACGGTCTGGATGACGGCGCGCAGTTGCGCCGGGTTGGCCATCATGTCGTTGTACATCGCGCCGTGGGGCTTGACGTAGCTGACCTGCCCGCCCTGGGCCCGGCAAATGCCGTCCAGCGCGCCGATCTGATAATGCAGCAAGTCCTGCAGTTCCTGGGCGCCATAAGCCATGGAACGCCGGCCGAAGCCCGCCAGGTCCTGATAGGCCGGGTGGGCGCCTATGCGCACGCCGTGGCTCAGGGCGAGACCGACGGTCTTGCGCATGATGCTCGGGTCGCCGGCATGGAAACCGCAGGCGATGTTGGCGCAATCGATGAAGGGCATCACCTCGGCATCCAGACCCATGGTCCAACTGCCGAAACTTTCGCCTATGTCGCAATTCAATAGCAGGCGGTTCACAGTGAACGCTCCTGTAAGTTCTTTCTTTTAAGCCCGTGGGACCTCGTCCCTCAGGGTATCAGTTACTCGGCTTCCAGCTGCTTGCCTTGGGTTTCCGGCAGGCTCAGGGCCGCCAGGATCACCACGCCGTAGGACACTGCCGCGAACGCACCGATGCCAACACTCAACGGCACCTTCTGGCTCAAGATACCGATCAGCAGCGGAAACAGTGCCGCCACCGCCCTGCCAATGTTGTAGCAGAAACCCTGGCCAGAACCCCGGATGCGCGTGGGAAACAGCTCGGTGAGGAACGAGCCCATGCCACTGAACATACCCGATGCGAAAAAGCCCAGGGGAAAGCCCAGCCAGAGCATCACGTTATTGCTCACCGGCACCTGGGTGTACAGCAAGACGATGGTGAACGAGCCTACGGCATACAGGACGAAATTCTTCTTTCGTCCCAGGATGTCCGACAGGTACGCACTGATGACGTAACCCACGTAGGAGCCGACGATCACCATGGCCAAGTAGCCACCGGTGCCCAGGACGCTCAGGCCACGTTCGTTCTTGAGAAAAGTCGGCAGCCAGGACGTGATCGCGTAGTAACCACCCAGCGCGCCGGTGGTCAGCAACGAGGCTCGTATCGTGGTGAAGAGAATGCCGGGGGCGAAAATCTCGTAGAACTTCGCTGGGTTTTCCGGCGTCAGGCGGGCCTTGGTCTGGTTGTAGACTTCCGGATCCTTGACCAACCGGCGGACGAAAATCACGAACACGGCGGGCACGATGCCGAGAATGAACAGTGCGCGCCAGGCGTCTTCCGGCGGCAGCACCGAAAACAGCAGCGCATACAGGATCGCCGTCATGCCCCAACCCAGCGCCCAGCCCGATTGCACCATGCCCACCGCTTTACCGCGGTCCTTGGCGCGAATGACTTCGCCCATCAACACCGCGCCGGCGGTCCACTCGCCGCCGAAACCGAAGCCCATCAGCGTGCGGGCGATCAACAGTTGTTCGTAGTTCTGGGCAAAGCCGCACAGAAAAGTGAAGAATGCGAACCACAGCACCGTCAGTTGCAGGGTACGGACCCGGCCGATGCGGTCAGAGAGAATGCCCGCCACCCAGCCGCCAATGGCGGAGGCGATCAAGGTGCTGGTGTGGATCAGGCCTGCCTGCCCGGTGGTGATGCCCCACATCGCGATCAGGGTCGGCACCACGAAACTGAGCATTTGCGTGTCCATGCCGTCCAGGGCGTAACCGATCTTGCAGCTCCAGAAGGTGCGCCGCTCCTGCTGGTTGATGTTGCGATACCAATCGAACGGGCCGGACCGGGCCTGGGGTTGGGGGACGCCGAGCGTGTCGGGTGCACTCATGGTGGTTCTCCACGGTTTTATTGTTGTGAGTCTCGACGATGCTGGCGCGAAGACCCTTGCCCCGATTCTTGAGCGCGCAGCCGATCCCGTCCAACGAATAAAACCTTGGCCGGGTCATAAGAAAAATTTGATTGGGTGGGCAAGATTGCCGGAAAACTTGGAGGACACCGTTGTGGCGAGGGGATTTATCCCCGCTGGGTCGCGAAGCGGCCCCCAACAAGGCCAAACAGGATTATCTAATTGACTGCAATGAGGGCTGCTTTGCAGCCCAGCGGGGATAAATCCCCTCGCCACTAGAGCCCGCGCAGGTCACGCTCTTCGATCGGCCGGCTCTGGCGCAGGCGCTTGCCGCCCAGCACCACCCAGTCGATCAGGCGGAACAGGCATTCCAGGCCGAACGACAGCAACATCGCGCCGCTGATGCCCCAGATCATCGCCTCGGGGGTCAGCAGGATCTGGTAGCTGTAGCCGTTCCAGGTTTCCTTGCGGATGTCCGGATCGGCGGCCAGCGCCACTTGCAGCAGGCGGATGTACCACGGGCCTTGCATCGCCTGGAATTGCTTGTCCAGGGCCTGCTGGCGCATGAGCAAGGTGTTCAGGCTGTCGGCATCGCTGCGAAAGATCGGGTCTTCGCTGGCGCGGTAATGGGCCACGAGGGCCTGCATGTCGCCTTTGAAGAATTGATTGGCGGTGCCCTGGAAACCTTGCAGGCCAGTCTGCGCCTCGATCAGGTGAGCCTCGACCCGCTTGGCGTAATCATTGATGAACCCCGGAACCTGGACCCCCACCAACAGGCCCACCGCGAACAACACCAGCCGTAGATAACTGAGCAACATAACGTGACGTCCTTATTCGGTCCGGCCGTGGCTGACGCATTCGCCGCGCCGCCACAGGCTCCATTGGCCCGGCTCGTAGCGGGTCCAGGTTTCGTTTTCGGTCAAGGGTTCGGTAGCGATCACCGTGACCACGTCGTTGGGGGTGGTTTCCGCTTGGAAATCGACAATCACGTCCACGTCCTTGAGCCGCGCCGGGCCGAACGGCGCGCGACGGGTTATCTGCGCCAGTTTGGTCGAGCAATAGCAGAACAGCCAGTCGCCATCGCTGAGCAAGCAGTTGAACACGCCTTTGCTGCGGTATTCGGTGCAGGCCTCGATCAACGACGGCAGCAACTGTTCCACGTCCACTGGCTCGGGAAATGCCTGGCGCACGCGGTTAAGCAGGTCGCAGAACGCCGCTTCGCTGTCGGTATCACCCACCGGACGGTAGAAGCTTGCGCCCGGCTGGAAATCAGCGAGCTGGCCGTTGTGGGCGAAACACCAGTTGCGTCCCCATAACTCCCGCACGAACGGGTGCGTGTTGGACAGGCAGACCTTGCCGACGTTGGCCTGGCGGATATGCCCGATCACCACTTCGCTCTTGATCGGATAACGCTGCACCAGGTTCGCCACTTCAGACTCGCTACTCGCGGCCGGGTCCTGGAACAGGCGCAGGCCACGGCCCTCGTAAAAGGCGATGCCCCAGCCGTCGCGGTGCGGCCCGGTCTTGCCGCCGCGCTGCATCAGCCCAGTGAAGCTGAACACGATGTCGGTCGGCACATTCGCGCTCATGCCCAATAACTCACACATGCTCGAACCCTCGTTTGATTGGGCGGCCCGATTACAAGCGCGGTTCGATACGCGAACGCTGGGGGTTGCTCGGCACGGGTGGGCGACCGTAACGGTCGTCACCGGCCACGCCGAACGGCGGCTCGTCGTCAGGCTCGGCAGCGGCGGCGGCTTTAGCGGCGGCGGCCCGTTCCCTGCGAGCGTGGGCAGCGCGTTCGATGGGGAAGCGGATCAGCACGAAAATCAGATAAAGGCCGAACGCGATCATGCCGTACATAAGCAGGTCGGACGCTGCGCGCCATACGTTGTTGCCGACCTTGAACAACACGTCCAGGGCGACGATGGCCAAGGCCGGCGCGACCTTTTCCTTCACCGGGTCGACGATGGTGGGGCTGAACAGCAACACCGCCATCAGCAGCCGCAGCGGCTCGCGCAACCAGCGCCACATGAAGCGGGTCATGCGCATCCAAACCAGGAGGCAGCCCACGGCGGCAAAGGCGTACAGGCCCCAGGCAATCAGATAGTCGTTCTCGGTCATGGTGTCCATGGCAAGGCAGGCAAAGAGGCGCTTATAGTAACGGCTTTTCGCTCGTCAGGCTGCCCCGGCATCCAGCGGATGCCCGGCATGGAGAGTTTTTCGGTCCGGCGGCAGAACTGACCCCGCCAGGCACTTGTCCCTTTTCGTATCACGCTCGAGAGTTTTTCCATGCCCCGATCTGCCCACGTTACCGATGCCCCGATTGCCCGCAAGGCCCCTGGTATCGACCCGTATGCCTGGCTGCAAGACCGCGACACCGACGCCGTGCTCGATTACCTAAAGGCTGAAAACAGCTACCAGGAGGCCCTGCTTGCCGACCAGGCCGAACTGCGCGAAACGCTGTTCCAGGAAATCAAGGGACGAATCCTCGAAACCGACCTGTCCCTGCCCTCGCCCTGGGGTCCCTACCTGTATTACACCCGAACCACGGCGGGCGACGAATACCCGCGCCACTACCGCTGCCCGCGTCCGGCCGACGACAGCCTGACCGTGGATGAAAGCCATGAACAGCTGTTGCTGGACCCGAACGCCCTGGCCGGGGGCGGATTCTTTGCCCTGGGTGCGTTCAGCATCAGCCCCGATCACCAACGCTTGGCCTACAGCCTGGATACCACGGGTGATGAGATCTACACGCTGTTCGTGAAGGAATTGTCCAACGACAGGGTCAGCGAACTGTCCTTCGAAAACTGTGATGGCAGCATGACCTGGGCCAACGACAGCCTGACGCTGTTCTTTGGCGAACTGGACGACACCCATCGCCCGCATAAGCTGTTTCGTTATCGTTTGGACGGTACCGCCGCCGAAGAGGTCTTCCATGAGCCGGACGGGCGGTTTTTCCTGCATTGCTACCGCTCCAGCTCGGAAAAACAGTTAATCCTGTCCCTGAGCAGCAAGACCACGAGTGAAGTCTGGGTGCTCGACGCGGCGCAGCCGCAACAGCCGTTTACCTGCGTGGCGCCACGGGTGGAAAACCATGAGTACGACGTCGACCACGGCTTGCTCGATGATCGTTGGACCTGGTTTATCCGCAGCAACCGTGACGGCATCAACTTCGCGCTGTACGAGGCCGTCGACACGGGCGAGGCGCCGACCGAGGCCGACTGGCAGAACCTGATCCCCCACAGCGACACGGTGATGATCGACGGCCTGAGCCTGAACGCCATGGCCATGACCTTGAGCTTGCGCGAAGGCGGCCTGCCGATCATCGAAGTTCACCCACAGGGATCGCCGACATATCGGGTGCAACTTCCAGACGCGGCCTACAGCCTGCACGTACAGAACAGTCTGGAATTCGTCAGTGAGCGCATCCGCCTGCGCTACGAGGCACTGAATCGCCCGGCCCAGATCCGCCAGTTGGACCTGGCCAGCGGCAACCAGGTCGTGCTCAAGCAAACCCCGGTACTGGGTCCGTTCGATGCCGACGCCTATATCAGCCAACGGCTTTGGGCCACGGCACCGAACGGCACGCAAGTGCCCATCAGCCTGGTGGTCAAGCGCGAGGCCCTGGGTCGGCCAGTGCCGCTGTATCTGTATGGCTACGGCGCCTATGGCGAAAGCCTCGACCCGTGGTTTTCCCATTCACGGTTGAGCCTGCTGGACCGCGGCGTGGCGTTTGCCATCGCCCATGTGCGCGGTGGCGGTGAACTGGGCGAAGCCTGGTATCGCGCCGGCAAGCAAGAGCACAAGCACAACACCTTCAGCGACTTCATCGCCTGCGCCGAACACCTGATCGCCAATGGCTTCACCACCGCCGGCCAGTTGGCGATCAGCGGCGGCAGCGCCGGTGGGCTATTGATCGGCGCGGTGCTCAACCAGCGCCCGGAGCTGTTCAAGGTCGCGATCGCCGAAGTGCCGTTTGTCGATGTTCTAAACACGATGCTCGATCCCGAGTTGCCATTGACGGTGACCGAATACGACGAATGGGGTAATCCCGAGGAGCCGCAGGTCTATGATCGGATCAGGGCCTACGCCCCGTACGAAAACGTCCGCGCCCAGGAATATCCGGCGATGCTGGTGATCGCTGGCTACAACGACAGCCGCGTGCAGTACTGGGAAGCGGCTAAGTGGGTCGCGAAGCTGCGGGCCACCAAGACCGACGACAACCTGCTGCTGCTCAAGACCGAACTGGGCGCCGGCCATGGCGGCATGAGCGGTCGCTACCAGGGATTGCGTGACGTAGCGCTCGAATATGCGTTTGTGTTGAAGGTTTTGGGAGTGGCCTGAGGAACTCTGTGTGAAGGCCGGGTCTTAGCTCCATGCGCTGGGCCCGGATTTGACACAATCCTCTGTGGGAATTGGCTGATATCCAAGCACTCCAAAACCGCAACGAGCACAAGAAAAAGACCGTGACGACATGTCAGAACCGACCTTACTGAACAACCAAATCCGCGATTGGCTGATGGACTGCGGTCTGTTCGACCAACTGCTGCCCGTCGACTTCGCCGCCGCATCGGGTTACTTCAGCATCAGCACCGTCGCCGAGGGCGAGGCGATTTTTCGCGAGGGCGATGCCGGCAGTTTCATGTGCATCCTTCATACAGGACAGGTGGCCGTGCAGAAAACCGGCCCCGACGGCCAACCCGTGACCATTGCCACACTGCGCAGCGGCAGGGCGTTCGGCGAAATGGCCGTGCTCGACGGCGAACGGCGCTCGGCCAGCTGCATCGCGGCCACTCACTGCCAATTGCTGAACCTGGGCAAGGACTCATTGGAAAAAATGCTCAACGACGCACCGAAGGTCGCCGCCAAGATCATCCGCGCCCTCGCCGTCTCCCTCTCCAAGCGTCTGCGCATGGCGGATGGACAGCTGCTGTCGCAGCAGGTCTAGCTCCTAGCTGAAACACAGACCTATGGGATGGCGTCGTATGCGCAATCTACCCCCCCGGCGACTTGGCCTTCTCCGGCTTCGGCTCCATACCCGGTAGCGGCTGGTCCTTGGGCGGCCTGGGCATTTCGATGGGCGGCAACAGGGGCGGGCCGTTTCCTGGCGCCACCTTTGGGACGCCGCTGGGCGTAACCGGCGGATACGGCATGGGCGTGGCGGTGCCGGGAGAGCCGGGAATGCTCGGCGGCGCGACCGGAATCGTCGGTTGCTGGGCCTGGGCGCAACTTATCGAGAGCGCCACCAGCGCAATGGCCGTTAGAATGATGCACTTCATCAATGGCTCCATGGCTATTGTCTGCTTTCAGGCTAGCCCCTGCCGGGCCGGTCTGCTTCTTCTCCATGAGATTTCCATGAAACGTTTTGTTCTGCTCGACACCACGCCTATCCCCGACAACGGCGGCGCCTTGTGCCTGTTCGAGTATGGCGAGGACTTCGTCATCAAGATCCAGGGCGGCGACGGCGGGCAACTGATGAACACCCGCATGCACGGTTCCGAAGACGCCTTGGCCGAGATCCCCTGTCGCAAGGTCGCCGGTCGCCCCGGCTCGCGCGTGCTGATCGGCGGGCTTGGCATGGGCTTTACCCTCGCCTCGGCCCTCAAGCATTTGGGCAAGAGCGCTGAAGTGGTGGTGGCTGAACTGGTGCCAGGCGTGGTGGAGTGGAATCGTGGCCCCTTGGGCGAAAAAGCCGGGCGACCGCTGTCGGACCCACGCACGGTGATCCGCCTGGAGGACGTTGCCAAGGTATTGCAAGCCGAACCCCAGGGGTTCGACGCGATCATGCTGGATGTCGACAACGGTCCCGAAGGCCTGACCCAGAAAGCCAACAGCTGGCTGTATTCGGCCGGGGGCCTGGCCGCCTGCGCCAAGGCCCTGCGGCCCAAGGGCGTACTGGCCGTATGGTCGGCCAGCGCCGACCGGCAGTTTTCCGACAAGCTGAAGAAGGCCGGTTTCAAGGCTGAAGAGGTGCAGGTGTTCGCCCATGGCAACAAAGGCACCCGCCACACCATCTGGATTGCCGAGAAGCTCAAGGGCTGAGCTAAACTCTATCCAACCGTCATCAGTCTTTTCTACAAAGGTGAACCCATGAGTTCGTCCACCCCGCCGTCCAACACTGCCAAGCTGGACCGTATCCTCGCCGACGCCCAGCGCGACCGGGAGATGGGCTACCGCGACAAAGCCCTGAAAATGTACCCCCACGTCTGCGGCCGCTGCGCCCGTGAATTTTCCGGCAAGCGCCTGAGCGAACTGACCGTTCACCACCGCGACCACAACCACGACAACAACCCGCAGGACGGTTCCAACTGGGAACTGCTGTGCTTGTATTGCCACGACAACGAGCACTCACGCTACACCGACCAGCAGTATTTCGGCGACGGCTCCCTGAGCACGCCGAAGATCGCCAAGGCGACCCACAACCCCTTCGCCGCGTTGGCGGGGTTGATGAAAAAAGACGAGTAATCGTCATCACCCAAGAATTTTTACAGGCTGCAAGGCCGTCATCGCGAGCAAGCTCGCTCCCACAATTTTTTGAACGCCAAAAAATCCACTGTGGGAGCGAGCCTGCTCGCGATGACGATCGAACGAACACCACACATCTCGAACCTGACCACCCTCCCCCATTCCCCGTATAATCGCGCCTTTTCCCAAAGGCACTCCCGTCCGTGGCCAACAAACGCTACAGCTGCATCGGTCTGTTCAACCCCAAGTCACCGGAAAACGTCGGTTCGGTCATGCGCGCCGCCGGCTGCTACGGCGTGGCGTCGGTGTTCTACACCGGCAAACGCTATGAACGCGCGGCCGACTTTGTCACCGACACCAAGAAAGTCCACTACGACATCCCGCTGATCGGCATCGACGACTTGAAAAAGATCCTGCCCCTGGGCTGCGTGCCGGTGGCCGTCGAACTGGTGGAAGGCGCCCGTCCGTTGCCCGAATACACCCATCCGGACCGCGCCTTGTATATCTTCGGCCCGGAAGACGGCTCGCTGGACAAAGACATCCGCGACTGGTGCGAAGACGTGATCTACATCCCCACTCATGGCTGCATGAACCTGGCGGCAACGGTCAACGTCGTGCTGTACGACCGGATGGCCAAAGGCAACAACACGCGCTCGGGACCGCAATTCCGCTGACCGGCCGGAAATTCCATGGAACGACGGATTCGCTCTGGCAGTCAGCTTTATACAAATTCCCACACTGGAGACAGATCATGAGCGATAACAATCCGTTCGGGCCGGTTGAAACCACCCCCTTCCAATCCCACAGCCCACAGAACGTTCACGGCTGGGAGCGCATTGGTTCATTAGCCGGCGGGGTGCTGATGATGGGCAAGGGTCTGCGTCGCGGCGGGGTGATCGGCCTGGCGCAACTGGCAATCGGTGGCATGGCCTTGGCGCGCGGCATCACCGGGCATTGTTCGGCCAAGAGCATGCTGGAAAGAAATCGTCAGCATCTGCATGACGCCCGCGCCCGCATCGAACAGGCCGGCGACGAACTTAGCCGCATGAAGGCCAATGCCGAGGCGGCGACAGGTACGGCCACGGTGACGGGGAATGATTCGTTGAGTTCGCCTAAGGCTGGGCTCTGATTTTTTCAGTGCCGCTGATGGCCGCATCGCGAGCAGGCTCGCTCCCACATTGGATTTGTGGTGTTCACAAGAACCCTGTGGAGCGGGCCTGCTCCGGGCGGCGTTCCGACGATAGCGGTATTACTGAAGTAACCGGGTATCCAGAACAGTTGAACCACCACCCAGAATGCTCTCGCTGAGCTGCACAAATTCCTCGGTGTCGACCGTTTCCAGGCGCATCGCCGCCTGCAGCACATCATCGAGCGAGCGCTTGTTGCGAGTCTTCAGGCGAATCTCCCGGTCCAGCTCCTGTAACAACAGCACCGCCCTGGACACCATCGCGGGGCTCATCTGCTCGCCGCGCAGCGTGGTGACGCCCTTGCTGTCCCGGGCGAGCCGATCGTTCAGGGCCTGATAACGCTCATCGCTCATGCCTCCGGCTCGGCGCAGCAATTCGATGGCGTAGTATTCATTGAACCCTTCGCTGATCCAGTCGCTGCGATCATGATCGTTGATACGCGCCAGCACCTGCATCAACTCGCGCAGCAAAGGGCTGCTGCCTCGCTCGCTGACCAACGGTGGGCGGCTATGCAGATAAATCGATTCGCGGCCGGCCTGGGCGCCACGCCACAACGGATCGCCAGCGCCGACAATCAGCAACTTGCCGGGATGACGCGGCACCACCGCCTGAACCTGCGGCCAGACAAACGTCAGCAGTGTCAGTACGTCCATCCTGCGCATGCCCTGGCCCTTGGGCGAAGTCACCGTCACGTCGGTCTCGCCCAGGCGCGTGCGGCGACTGCCGAGCTTGCCGGCAAGCATCCAACCGGTGGGGCGATCGAAGAGGCGAGATGGATTATCGATACGAAAGCGTTGCTTGCCGATACGCGGCCAGGCCGTCTCGATGCTTTGCCAGCCGCCCGGCAACTCGAACGCCAGGCGCGACACCAGCTCAACGCCGTCCTGCTGGTCCAGCTTCGCCGGCGGCACCAGGGCATCGCCGCGCAGCAGCGCCCAGCCAGGGGTCATGCGGGTTTCGAAAGAGCCGTTCTTGCGCGACTCGCTGATGCGTACGCGGTAAGTCAGGCTCGCCTTGTCAGCAGCGGGACGCCAGACGCCTCGCGACGCCTTGCCGGATGTGAGCTGCCATTGGCCGTCCGCCTTGAAATCGCTGTAGCGGCCATCATCGCCGAGGTCAAAATCCAGGCTGCGCACCGCCGAGCCCCGCGCGAGGGTCAGGCGCACTTCAGCCTGGTCGCTCTGCGGCAACAAATGCACGTGATAATCCAGATCGACTTTCTGCGCCGCCCACAGCGGCCCGCACACCGCCAGCAGCCCCGCCGCCAGTGTCTGTCTCAATCCTGAAGCCATGGGCGCTCCCGTGATGCGATGCGATGTCTTTTGATTCAACCAGCGCGGAAAATCAGATGATCTTCCCAATCTTCTTCAGCCACGCTGCCTTCGGCCAGCATGCGCCCCGACTGGGAAATGCGCTCGTGATGCACGGCATCCCGGTCGCCACAGACCAAGTGGTGCCACAGCGGCAAATCCTTGCCCTCGCTGACCAGGCGATAACCGCAGGTCGGCGGCAGCCATTTGAACTCGTCGGCCTTGCCCGGCGTAAGCTGGATGCAATCGGGAACGAAGTCGCGGCGGTTGGGGTAGTCGGTGCACTGGCAGGTCTTCAGGTCCAGCAGTTTGCAGGCAATGCGCGTGTAATAGACGGCGTTGTCGTCTTCGTCCTCGAGCTTTTGCAGGCAGCACAGGCCACAGCCGTCGCACAACGATTCCCACTCCTGCGGATCGAGCTGATCGAGGGTTTTGCGTATCCAGAACGGTTCGACTTTGGCGGCCATGGCTCGAGCATCAACATCACGTGGTGAAAAGGCCGACAGTCTAGTGCCGAGGCTTCGTGAGGCCAAGCATTGGCGACTGTCGGTAGAAGGGACTTGTCAGGCCACACACCGGGACGTAGGTTGCGTCATCAGATTCCCTAACCTAGCCAAGGTGAACCCATGAGCGCCAACTTCCGCATTGCCGACTACGCGATCCATCCCCAATTCATCGAACGCTGGTCCCCCCGCGCTTTCACTGGCGAACATATTGCGGAAGAAACCTTGCTGAGTTTCTTCGAAGCCGCGCGCTGGGCGCCTTCGGCGTACAACTCACAGCCGTGGCGCTTCCTTTATGCCCGTCGTGACACGCCGAACTGGGAGCGTTACCTGGGCCTGCTCAACGAGTTCAACCGTGGCTGGGCCCAGCACGCCTCGGCGCTGGTGATCATTGCCTCGAAAACCACGTTCGCGGTGCCCGGCGCCACCGAAGAAACCCCGGCGCAATGCCACACCTTCGACACCGGCGCGGCGTGGGGCCATCTGGCGCTGCAAGCGAGCCTAAGCGGCTGGCATACCCATGGCATGGCCGGCTTCGACCAGGAGCTGACCCGCAAGGAATTGAAAATCCCGGACGGCTACGCCCTGCATGCCGCCGTGGCGATCGGCAAGCTGGGGGATAAATCCACCTTGGCCGACTACCTCCAGGCCCGCGAAGTCCCAAGCCCGCGCCGGCCGTTGAGCGAACTGGTGGCCGAGGGGGATTTCACTCTCTGAGCGTCACAAGCAACAGTGGGAGCGAGCTTGCTCGCGATGGCGTCAGGCCAGTCACTTTGGATGGCAACTGACACACCGCTATCGCGAGCAAGCTCGCTCCCACAGTTTGATCGGGGCTTGCTCAATAGCCCCGACTGAAATCCACTTCCCCACGCAGCGCTTCGCCAGCCTGGTAAGCGCGCAGGTTCTCCAGGAACAGCTGCACCATCATGGACGGCGAGGTCGGTGCCGAGCTATGCCCCGTCAACAGCAAGCCCCAAGCCGTCCAGAACGGATGGCGCTGCGGCAACGGCTCCTGGCGACACACATCGATCACCGCCCCGGCCAGGTGCCCGTCCTTCAAGGCTTGCACCAGGTCGGCATCAACCACGGCCACGCCACGGCCGACATTGATAAACAAACCGGTGGGCTTGAATCGCTTGAACAGCGCGGCGTCGTAGATGTCATGGGTATCCGGCGTGTTCGGCAGCAGGTTGATCACGTAATCCATCTCGCCCACCAACCGCGGCAAATCCGCCAGCGCACCGACTTCGATAAACGGCGCCAACTCACGGGCTTCACTGGCGATGCCGTACAACTGCACGCCAAACGGCACCAGGAACTGCGCCACGCGCTGGCCGATATCGCCGGTTCCGACGATCAGCACCTTGCGCCCCGCCAGGCTTTGCCCCTGGCGGTTGTCCCACTTGCGCTCCACCTGGCTGACCAGCCGAGCCAGCACCTCGCGCTCATGCCCCAGCATGTAGGTCAATACATATTCAGCCATCACTTGGCCAAAGATGCCCACTGCGCGGGTCAGGCGGTACTCGCGGGTCAGGCCCTCGGCCAGCAGCGGCGTGATGCCCGCCCACGTCGATTGCAACCAACGGGGTTGATGGCCCTGACGCAACAGCGTCGCCAATAGATCAGGCTGGCCGAGCCAGACCGGGCAGTCGGTGGCAAGCCGCGACAGCTCGGCGGAATCGCCGCTGGTCAGCACTTCGATATCGGGTGCAGCCTGACGCAGGAGCTGGGCATAGACCGCGTGGTCGTGTTCGGCAATCAGAACGCGCATGAATCAAACCTTTCAAAAACAGTGCAGACGACCGCTGACAGAGTATCGCTCCATCCTTGCGGCCAATCGCCAATAATCATTTTTCGTTTTCAACAGGCGCCTGGACAGGCGCCCGGGCATCGTCAGACCGGATCGTTGCGTCGCAGCAACTCTTCAGGCAGATGCTCGATGTACTCATCTTCGGCCGGTGGCATTTGCAGGTGATAACCCTGGGTGTCGAGGTTCTCCAGCACCTTGCCGATGTCCTCCCGGGACAACTGGCGCTCCGGGCTCAATACCAGGTCGAATGCGTGGATGGCCTTGCCGAATGCCGCCATCAACGGTTCCGGCACACGGGCCAACGCGTCGCTCTTGAGCACGTACAGGTACATCTCGTTTTTCTTCGAGCTTCGGTAGATGGAGCAGATTCGTTTCAAGGCTGTTCTCCGGCGGTGGCCAGGCTGTCGAGCAATGCCTGGCCCATCAACTCGCGGCGCCAGCCACGCAGCGAATCGGGCAGTTGGTAAGGGCCCTCGGGAAAGCCACTCTTGATCAGGGCTTCGAGGGTTTTCTTGCGCAGCATCAATTCCGGGGCGATGCCCAGGCGCTCGGCTTCGGCCTGTCCCAGTGCCTTGAGACGCTTGAGCAGCGCCGAGGCCTCGATGGGCAAGGGTTCAGCCACGGCGGGCGGCCACTGTTCGGGCGGCACGCTGCCCGCGCGCTTGATCAGGTCCAGCAGGAACTCACCGTCCTGACGCACGGTACGCGGATGCATGTCTTCGATTTTTGCCAGCGCAGCGAGGTTATCCGGCTGCGTGCGGGCCAGGGGCCACAACGAGTGCTCGCGAATGATCCGGTTGCGCGGCAAATCACGAGCCCTCGCCTCGCGCTCGCGCCAGGCACACAGTTCGCGCAGCACGGCCAACTGCGCGCGGGACAGTTTCCAGGCCAGCTTAGCCTCGCGGTAAACCTCGTAGGGGTCCACTTCGCGACGCAGGTTGGCGACCAGTTCGGCGCCGTCTTCCAGTACCCAGGCGTATTTGTCGTCGCAAAGCTTGGGACGCAGCTCTACAAAGACTTCCGCCAGATGCACCGCGTCCTCCGCGGCGTAGCTGATCTGCGTCTCGGACAAGGGTCGCTGCAGCCAGTCGGAGCGCGTCTCGCCCTTGGGCAACTCGATGCCCAGCACCTCCTGCACCAACCGCGAGTAACCCATGGAAAAACCCAGGTTCAGGTAGGCGGCGGCCAGTTGGGTGTCGAACAGCGGCGCGGGCAGGCTGCCCGTCAGGCGTAGCAGGACTTCCAGGTCTTCGCTGCAGGCATGAAGCACCTTGAGCACAGCCGGATTTTCCAGCAGCGCGGCCAAGGGCTGCCAATTGTCGATGCTCAAGGGGTCGATCAGGTACGCACTTTTACCATCGCCAATCTGCAGCAAGCCGGCGATGGGATAGAAGGTGTCGACCCGCATGAATTCGGTGTCGAGGGCGACGAACGGCAACTGTTGCCATTCGGCGCAAAACCGACCGAGGCTATCGTTGTCGCGAATCCAGTGAATATCGATGGCCACACGGCTCTCCCTTGAAGAATGGCGCGCAGTATATATCGCCGTCGGCGATTGCGAGCATCTACGGAGCAAGAGCTTGAGAGAAATCGCCTACGCAATCGCAAGAATAGTCCTACATCAGAACTTAACTGGCCTTGCGCAATACATAAACCCGTCTCAAGGCGAAACCCGGAAGGAAATCCTGATACCACAGCACACTGAAACCGGCTTCGACAAACTCCCCTTCGACGTCGTTCTTGCCAGCCAGGATTCGCCGCCCAGGCTGGCCGAGCTTGAGACGCCCTTCGATCCGGACCGACACGACCACCGTATCGCGGCTGACCCGATGAAACTCGCGCAACAAGGCCTGGCGATGTTCGCTGGCCTTGATGTGCTGAAACAGTTGCAGGCAGAAAATGCAGTCCACGGCGTTGGCTGACAGCCCAAGGGTAAACGCCGAACTGGGGAAGGTCTTGACCCGCTTGAGCAACGCACCACCGTGGTGGCTGCGTGCGTGATCGAGGGTGTCCGGCGAAGGGTCCGCCGCCAGGATGACCCGGTTGGCATGTTCGGCCAACACCGGCCAGAACCGCCCGGCTCCACACGCGACATCCAACACCAGCCCAGGCTCACCGGCCACTTTCATGGCGTTGCGCACCAATTGCTCGTCACGCCAGAAGGTCAGGCGTAAACGGCGGGGCACCGGCTGGCGACAGATTTGTGCATGCTCTCGGTCATGCTGCCTGGCGAATTCAAGCTCGACGGTGGATGGGGGTTGCCCGGACATACTTACGGCTCATGGAAGATTCGACAACAGCTTAAACAACGCCAGGTGAAAAAAAGGTGTAGGAATCATTCCCGGGCAAGCACGCCATCGATCACCGCTCCCCGGCAATTGGCAAACAGATCGAGGTCCGGGTTGTAGACCTTGCTGTTGACTTCCAACAGCCCAATCATCGAATGAAACAAGTTGTCCTGGCTCAGGGGCTTGTCCCGACTCAGTTGCAAGCAATGGGTGTCGACAGCAAAGGACTTCTGATAGCTATCGGAGAACCATGCCAGCATTGCCACATGTTTCTGTTGCTCCGGCGCTAGCATGTAGGGCGTGCCATGGAGGAACAGGTTGTACTCGCCCAAGGATTCGCCATGGTCCGACAGGTACAGCATGGCCGTGTCGACTTTGTCCTGGTTGGCCCGCAACAGATCGATGAGCGTCGACAACACGTGGTCGGTGTACACCAGCGTGTTGTCGTAGCCGTTGACGATGCTTTCGCGGCTGCAGTTGTTCAACGCGTTGCTTTCACACACCGGGGTGAAATGCTCGTATTCCTTGGGGTAGCGCTTGAAGTATTCAGGCCCATGGCTGCCCATCTGATGCAGTACCAGCACGGTGTCCTTGTCGAGGCTGTCGATGAAGTGCTGCAAGCCCTGAAGCAGGATTTCATCACGGCATTCACTGTTGGCGCACAGCGCCGGGTCCTTGAGATTGCTCACATCCTGCACCGTGACCCGATCACAGGTGCCTTTGCAGCCGGACTGATTGTCGCGCCAGATCACGTCCAGCCCGGCGTGCTTGAGCACGTCGAGCAACCCCTCTTCGTTCTTGGCCTTGCTCGCGTCGTAGTTCTTGCGCCCCATGTTGGAAAACATGCAAGGCACTGACACGGCGGTTTCGGTGCCACAGGAATGCACGTCGGTGAAGGCGATCAGGCCGGCCTCTTTGTCCAGTTGCGGCGTGGTATCACGGTTATACCCAAGAATGCCGAAGTTCTCGGCACGGGCGCTCTCGCCCACGACCAGCACAGTGAGGGATTTTCGTGGATGGGTTTGCCAGGCCGGGTTACGACTCGCATCCTCGCCCAACGTGATGAACGGTTGCTTGGCCGATGCGACCTGCTCGCGCAAATAGCCGATCGACGCACCGATGTAGTTGCTCGGCACGACCATCAAGTGCAACTCGTGATGATTGCGAAACAACGACGCCAAGCCCTGGTAGTTGACCAACGCCACCCCGCCGAGCACGGCAATCGTGACCACGGAGACCACAAACTTACTTAACAACTCCTTGGGCCAGCGACGATATTTTATCGGTGTCTTGAATAACAACCAGGCTGGCAGGACACCCAACGAGAATAAATAGGCAAACAACTTGAACGACAACAGGTCGCGAACTTCCGTGGCATTGGTTTCGGCAAAGTTGCGCAACATCCCGGCATCGATCAACACGCCGTACTCGGCCATGAAATATGCTACGCCAGCGCTGATCATAAACAGCGCCATCAACAACGGCTTTAGCAGCGGCCGGAACGCCAGCAGCGTGAGCACCAGGTTGAACGCGCAGAACACCATCACGCCAAACGCCAGGCACAGCAGCGCAGCGTGCCCATCGGATGCGGTTATGGTGAGCAGATGCTGCCAGAGGATCAGATTGAAACCCACTAACAAAAAGGCACTGGCGGCCAGCGTCACCCACTCGGGGCGCACGGCTTTGATAGTCAGCATGATGGGTGGAAACTTCCTGAAAAGTTGCTCTAAGAAAGAAAAGCGCCGCAAGGAAAATGTGAGAATTCATTCCCTACGGCAGCACAAACTTTAGGTAGCCCACCATCAATTTTTCGTGAAAAAGTTGCCGTTAAATAATTATTTAAATCCTTCTGAACGCCCTCAGGCCTGGTTCAGGTACCAACGCCAATCCTGCTCGCCGACCTCCCCCATGAACTGGCGATACTCCGCACGTTTGACCGCCAGGTAGACACCGAGGAACGCCTCCCCAAAAGCGTCCCGCGCCCAATTGGACGCCTCCAGGGCGCGTAAAGTCGTGAGCCAGTCGGTGGGCAATAATTGGGTGGCCTGGGCATAGCCGTTGCCTTCGACAGGCGCACCAGGATCAGACTGTCCGCGGATGCCCCGATGGATGCCAGCCAATATTGCCGCCGCAGCCAGGTAGGGGTTGGCATCGGCGCCACAGATACGATGCTCGATGTGCCGCGAGGACGCCGGGCCGCCGGGCACCCTCAAGCTGACGGTGCGATTGTCCACGCCCCACGTCGCCCCCAGCGGCGCGTAGCTGTTGCTTTGAAACCGACGGTAGGAATTGGCGTTCGGACAGAACATCAACAGCGAGTCGAGCAACGTTTCGAGCATACCGCCCACCGCTTGACGCAGTAACGGCGTGCCATCGGCGGCTTCGCTGGCAAACAGATTGTTACCATCCCGGTCCGCGAGGCTGACGTGCATGTGCAGGCCAGATCCCGCCAGATGCTCGAATGGCTTGGCCATGAAACACGCCGCCATCCCATGTTTATGGGCCACGCCCTTGACCAGCCGCTTGTAGCGCACCGCTTCATCCATGGCTTGCAAGGCATCGGCACGGTGTTCGAGGGTGATTTCCACCTGCCCCGGAGCGTATTCGGAAATGGCTGTCCGGGCCGCAATGCCCTGCAGTTTGCAGGCCGCATAGAGATCGGCGAGAAAGGGCTCGATCTGCTCCAGTTCACGCAAGCCATAGACCTGGGTATGGCGCGGCCTGCTGCCGTCGACGTCCCGCGCCGGTTGGGGCCGGCCCTCGCTGTCGCGCTGCCCATCCAACAGGTAGAACTCCAGCTCCGCCGCCATCACCGGGTAATAGCCGTCCGCCTGCAATTCGTCGATGACCCGGCCGAGCAGATGGCGGGGATCGGCGATGGCCGCCGGCATGCCCTCCTGGGGATGCATGGCCACTTGCACCGCGGCGGTGGGAATCTGCCGCCAGGGCATGCGTTGCAAGCTGCCGCTGATGGGATAGGCCCGGCAATCAATGTCACCCACATCCCAGACCAGGCCGGAATTCTCCACGTCGTCGCCATTGAAGGTCAGCCCCAGAATCGTGCTGGGCAGTGGCCGGCCACTTTGATAGACCGCGAGCAATTCGTCCCGATGCAGCCACTTGCCCCGGGGCACGCCGTTGTTGTCGACGATAAACAATTCGAACAGCTCGATATCCGGGTTTTGTGCCAGGAACGCCTGGGCCTGTTGCTCGGATGCAAAAGAAAGATTCATGGACACACTCGTATATTCATGTCGGACGGGCGACCAGGCGCCGTCAGGCTGTACTCGCCAGCGACGAGCACAGTTCAAGGATCAACAGGAAATACGAAGGTCTGGAGGACGCGCATGGCGGCAATGCCAGAGCGCCCAGAACGCCAGTTCACAGGGCAGCGCGCAGGATGAAGGTGCTATGGCAGGTATGCGACCGCCAGCCGCCCCCTCGGCGGTGAGTGGTGGGTATGCAGGGCCTGCGGGCCAACCGTCCATAGGGATATCACAGGAAATGTTCGGTTCAAGCGTCACACGACGCCATTGACCGTTAAACCATCATTTAGCGGAGTCTGGATCGACTCGCGCTAAACAATCGCACCGCTCGAACAGACATTAAAAACCGATGGCAGCCTTGGCGTACGGGCCACGGTCGATATCCAGCAGTTCCACGCACAACTGCACGCTAACGCCGGCGGGCCAAGGGCCCAGGTCCTGAATTACCACCAGCAGGCTGTCAGCCAGCTGTTTTTTGATTTCCGGTGAACGGCCGCTCAGCAAGGCCAGTTTCACATGCACGAAAGCCCGCTCCCCCATGCCGGTTCCTACGCGGAACGTCTCGAGCTTCACGGCCCGGCTCTTGATGTCGAACTCGGCAGCGAACTGCCCCGAGGCTACCAGCGCATTGTTCAAGCGCAACAGCGCGACATCAGCGTTCAGCTCGGTCAGGTTGGCGGTGTACTCCATGTGCAAGTGAGGCATGCGTTCGACTCCGATTCGAAAAAAGTGATTGCTGGAATGGGTTGGCGCAACCATACCTCGACTTTGTGCTTTCAGGCAGGTTTTGTTTCGCCCATCGCTCCCATGCGCTCGCTCATGAATGCCTCCAGCCGGGACCTCAACCAACGCTCCGCCGGATCGTTGTCGACATGGCTCAGCCAGACCATGGACAGGTCCAGCGTCGGCGTCTTGAAGGGAAATGGCTCGCTGAACAAGCGACCGGAAGCGGCCATGGCCGTGGCGGTGTAGTCCGGCAGGCTGGCGATAAGATCAGTGCCGGCCAGCAACGCCGGCAGGGCGCTGTACTGGGGCACGGACAACACCACCTGGCGCTTGCGACCGATCTCCGCCAGCCATTCGTCAGCCAACCCGGCGATGTTGGCGGTATGGGAAACCAGCACATGGGGCCGCGAACAATATTCATCCAGCGTCAGCGGCTTGTCCGAAGCGTCGGCCCGCAACACACAGGGCTGGATGTGCCGCAGCAGTTTGCGCTTGGCGTTGGCCGGCAGCCCGCGGGTCTGGCTGATGCCAGCGGTGATCTCGCCGGAAGCCAGCAGATCGGGGATGCGCCAATAATCGACATGCTGGACGACAAACACGATTTTCGGCGCTTCCTGGCGCAAGCTGCGCAACAGCGGGGGAAGCAGGCCAAACTCTACGTCATCCGACAGGCCGATGCGAAATGTCATGGTGCTGCTGGCGGGGTCGAAATCGTGGGTCAGGCTCAGGGCCACCGACAGCGAGTCCAGGGCCGGCGACAAGTGCTGGACGATTTCCTTGGCGCGGACGGTCGGCTCCATGCGGTGGCCGACGCGAATGAACAACGGGTCGTTGAACATTTTGCGCAAGCGGTTGAGCGCGGAACTGATGGTCGGCTGCCCCAGGAACAGCTTTTCGGCTGCCCGTGTCACGTTACGCTCCAGCATCAACGTTTCGAAGACGACCATGAGGTTGATGTCGGCCTTGCGCAATTCGTTGCGGTTCATCCTTTCGCTCCTGGTTATCAGTTTGAGCAGCGCTGAAATTCGCTGAAATATCCCATCATCATTGGAAACGTTTTCCCCATAGCGAAAACGTGCAGCTTGGCTAGGCTTGCGACGACATGTCCAGAACATGTCTTGAATGAATGAATCGCAGGGAGCGAACCGATGTATTTTGAAATCTACCGACAGACCCGAGGAACCCCAAGCACCGGACGAGGCCAGTGGCGCTGGCGCCTGAGGGCCGGCAATCACGAAACCATCGCCAGCGGCGAGTCCTATGTGAACAAGGCCGACTGCCTGCACGTTATCGGATTGATCAAAAGTGCCCACGGCGAGACGCCCGTAAAGGAAATCTGAAGCCGTCCATTGGCGGCGGATGCGCAAGCTGCTCTGCACCAGAGCAGCTTTACCCGAACTTGAGTTGAGTTTTTGCTGCGACGCGAGCTGGCAGGCGGGTATCGTGTGCAGACAACAGCGAGAGGTCGGAGCTCATGAGTCAATTCAGTCACCGTCGCGACTGGCTGATGCGTGCGCCTGAATCGAGGAAACTGGAACGCATCGAGGCCTATTTCAGCGGTCATGGGTATAACACCCATCGGCATGACACCTATGCAATCGGCTTCACGCTTTCCGGCGTCCAGAGCTTCAATTACCGGCACAGCAAGCGCCATAGCCAGCCCGGCGGAACCATCGTCCTGCACCCGGACGAGGTGCATGATGGGGAGGCCGGAACGATCGATGGCTTTCGTTACCGGATGTCCTACATTGAGCCCGCGTTGATCCAACAAGTGTTGGGCGGCAGGTCACTGCCCTTCATCGAAGGCGGACTTTCGAACGATCCACGACTCAACATAGCGACCCGCCGGTTATTGGCCAGCCTCGAGCATCGTCTCGATCCACTGGAGGAAGAGGATGCCATCTACGACCTGGCCCAGGCGCTCGCCGTCGCGTCAGGGAGCCGACGAGGCCGCAGGCTGCTTGACTACCCTGCTGCGGAACGCGCGCGGCTGTTCATTCATGATGCCCTTGACCAACCCATTACCCTCGATGACCTCGTGCAGGCCAGTGGCCGGGACCGATGGAGCCTGTCGCGGGACTTTCGCGCCTTGTACGGCACCAGCCCCTATCGCTACATCACCCAACGTCGATTGAGCGAAGCTCGTCGCCTGGTATTGCACGGCATGCCCTTGAGTGAAGCGGCGCTGGCCTGTGGCTTTTTCGACCAGAGCCACATGACGCGGCTCCATACCCAGGCCTTTGGTCTTTCACCGGCACGCTGGCTGAAAATGCTGCGCTGAAGCCCTGCGCCCCTCCAGCAGAAAGCTGCACGATCATCCAATACCCGCGACGATCCAGACCCTAACGTAGCACTCACTTTCAATTGAGGAGCGTACCGCGATGAATCATTACTCCCCCATTAACTTCGCGCAGAAATACGCGCTGTTCCATGAGCAGTGGACACCCAAGGTTGTCGCCGAGATGAACGACTACCAGTTCAAGATTGCTCGTCTCGAAGGCGATTTTATCTGGCACACCCATGCCGATACCGACGAAACCTTTATCGTGCTGGAAGGTGAACTGCGCATCGACTTTCGCGATGGCGCCGTCATGATTGGCCTCGGGCGAGATGTATGTGGTCAAGAAAGGCGTCGAGCACAAACCCAGTGCCGAGCGGGAAGTGAAGTTGTTGTTGATCGAACCGCGGGGCGTCATCAACACGGGGGAGCAAATCAATACGCGAACCGCAGTCAATGACGTCTGGATCTGACCGGGCAGCTCAGTCGTATTCCGCTTCCTGGTGATCGCCAAGCAGCCGTCGCTGGCGAGGCGTCGCGACGGCCAGTACTGCGGGGTTGAACTGCCACTGAAGATAAGGCGAGAACTTCTGCGCAACCATCCGCCGACCGTAATGCACTTGGAGCATGTACCGCGTGCGGTCGGCGGTCCGGTTGTCGCTGCCGGCGTGCCACAACTCACTGCGCAGTACCAGAACATCGCCCGCCCGGCACAACACTGGCTGCGCCGAACGTCCCTGCCACTGCGTTTCGCCCGCCGCAGGCGCCCGGCCCGCCTTGTGGCTGCCGGGTATTACCCGTGTCGGGCTCAAGTCAGCATCGATGTCATCAAGGTAAAACTGTGCGGTGAACACCTGCATCGGCAGTTCGAAACCGGGGTCGGTCAACAGGGCGGGCGGCAGCTCCATGGGCAGGTAATCCAGATGCAGAGGCGCGCCGATAAAACCGGGATGGCAGCGCCAGGCTGTCTGCCCGATGATATGGCAATCATCTCCCAAGGCGGCCTCGGCAAGCTCGATAACTGCGCTCACGTCCAGGTACGGCAACCAGAACGGATCCCGGTTGAAAACGCATTTGTAATGATCGATGACGCCGCTGTAATCCCAGTGCTGAGGCTTCAGCAAGTCGATAGCGCGACGCAGGTCGGCGACCTGCCCGGCGTCCAACACACCGGGCATCAGGACAAAGCCGTCCTGATGCAAGGCACGTAGAAGGTCGTCAGTCGCCACGACACCACCTCCTCAGGTGCGGAAGCGGCCGGTCAGCTCTGCGAGATTCCTCGACAGATTCGACAACTGCTGGCTGGCATGCATGCTTTGGGCAGAATTGGCGGCCGCTTCGTTGGAAAGATCGCGGATATCGGAAATATTGCGGGCTATTTCCTCGGTGACGCTGCTTTGTTCCTCACAGGCATTGGCGATCTGCGCGGCCATGTCGTTGATCCGCTGGATCGAACCGCCGGTACCGCTGAGCACCTGATCGACACCTGCCGCACGCTCCACGCTGTCCCGGGCCTTGCTGCTGCCCACGTGCATGGCTTGTACCGCCTTGGCGACGCCGCTCTGCAAGCGCTCGATGCGAACCTGGATGTCCTTGGTGGAGTCCTGGGTGCGGGCCGCGAGCGCCCTCACCTCGTCGGCCACCACGGCAAAACCACGGCCCTGCTCACCGGCCCGAGCGGCTTCGATGGCAGCATTCAGCGCCAACAGGTTGGTCTGCTCAGCGATGCCACGGATCACCTCGAGCACGGCACCGATACTGGAGGTCTCCTGGGCCAGTGCCTCGATCGTACCCGAGGCGCTCTCCACTTCCTGGGCCAACTGGCGGATCGACTCGATGGTGCTGCTGACCACCTCGGCGCCATCGCGAGATTGACTGCTCGCCTGTTGCGCTGCATCCGAAGCACTTACCGCGTTGTGCGCCACTTCATGCACCGCCGCGCTCATTTGGGTGGCGGCGGTACTGACCTGATCGAGCGCGGCGTGCTCGCTGCTGATCAACCGATCGTTCGTCGCGGCCATATCGGCCATGGCCCGCGCGGCGGAATCGACCTCGCCGGTCACCCGCCCTACTTCGGCAATCAGCGGTTGCAGCTTGTCGAGGAAACGGTTGAAGGCGCTGCCGAGTTGTCCCAGCTCATCGGACGAACGCACTTCGAGACGACCCTTCAGATCGCCACCACCTTCGGCGATCTGTTCGACCCGGTGGAGCAAGCGACGCATCGGACGCAACACGACCATGGGCAAGGTCACGATCAGCAGGATGCAGCCGACCAGGCCGACCAGCAAGATGCCTCCCTGCTGCAGGCCCACGGCTTGTCCGTGATCGATCGCCGCTTGACCTTCCCGTTGCGACGCCTCGTCTTCCAGCTCACCCAGTTTGTCGATGGCATCGCGCATGGTGTCGAATTTGCTCTCGCCCTCACCAAAACTCAGTGCACTGGCCGCCTGCGGATTGCTCGTGGCTTGCTCGACGACCTGACGCGAGATCTGCGACCACTGGACAAAGCGGTCATTGAACTGACCGACGAGCGCCTGCGCCTCGGCACCTGGCTGCATCGCCGCGTATTTTTGCACGCGATCGTACGCTTGCTTCAAATTGTCCCTGTGACTGGCCCGCAGCGCCTCGACATGAGCCGTCGCCCCGCCACCCAGCAAACTGCGTTCGGCAACGAAGGCCTGATACAGGTCACGATCCGCATTGAGCAACAGGCTGATGGCCGGCAGATAACGCTTGGTCAACTGCGTACTGGATTCGGTCACCTGGCCGATGCCGCGCATCCCCGTCCACCCCATCAGCACCAGCAACACAGCCAGGAACGCAATCGGCAGAGTGATTTTCCAACGAAAGCCCAAGTCGGCGAAAAACCGCAGCATGGTGTCACTCCTTACACGGGGGGAATACCTGCCTATCGGCAGCCTTGTCTTGAGCTATAGCCCATTAGTCTGATTGCCACAAACCAGCGGGTTGGCCGGGATGAACGGTTTGAGGTAGAAACTGCGCGACCTCCCGGACCTCATCCTGGGAGGACGGGCTACTGTCAGAATTTACAGGTCGGAGGAGATTCACGACGGACGGCAGGGTGAGGCTGGACGAGAAACGGATTGTTCAAATCGCCAAAAACGAAAAAGCCCCTGAAATGTTCAACCATTTCAGGGGCTTAGTCGTATTCAATAATGGCGGAGAGATAGGGATTTGAACCCTAGGTACTGTTGCCAGTACAACGGATTTCGAATCCGTCCCGTTCGGCCACTCCGGCATCTCTCCAGTGGCGCGCATCATACCAGCACATTCGCCGGAAGCGAACCCCCGGGCGAAATTTTTTCCGTGCTATCAGTCGCTTGCGTCGACTACAGCGGTACACCCAGGCGCTGGGCGACTTCTTCGTAGGCTTCGATGACGTCACCGAGGCCTTGGCGGAAGCGGTCCTTGTCCATTTTCTTCTTGGTGTCCTTGTCCCACAGGCGGCAGCCATCCGGGCTGAACTCGTCGCCCAGGACAATGGAGCCATCGCTGAACACACCGAATTCAAGCTTGAAGTCCACCAGCAGCAGGCCCGCGTCGTCGAACAGCTTGGTCAGCACTTCGTTGACCTTCAGGGACAGTTCCTTCATGCGAGCCAGTTGCTCGGCGGTGCCCCAACCGAAGGCCACGACATGGGATTCGTTGATGAACGGGTCGCCCTTGGCGTCGTCCTTCAGGAACAGCTCGAACGTGTAAGGGTTGAGCTTCATGCCCTCCTCCACGCCCAGGCGCTTGACCAGGCTGCCAGCGGCGTAGTTACGCACGACGCATTCGACCGGGATCATGTCCAGCTTCTTGACCAGGCACTCGTTGTCGCCCAGCAGCTTGTCGAACTGAGTCGGCACGCCGGCGGCTTCGAGCTTCTGCATGATGAAGGCGTTGAACTTGTTGTTCACCATGCCCTTGCGGTCGAGTTGTTCGATGCGCTTGCCGTCGAACGCCGAAGTGTCGTTGCGAAACAGCAGGATCAAGCGGTCAGCGTCGTCGGTCTTGTAAACCGACTTCGCTTTGCCGCGGTAGAGTTCTTCACGTTTTTCCATGATGGGCTCCGCTTGCTAAGTAGATGGGCTAGGCGATATGTCGCCAGTCGAGCCCTGAATCTTGATCGGCCAGTTGCAGCCAGTCCGGGTCGCACCCAAGGGTGTCGACGAAACATTGCCGGGCCAGCTGCGGCAGGTTGTTCTTGCTGCTCAAATGGGCCAGGACCAGGTGTTGCAGGCCTTGCCAGCCCAACTCGGCCACCAGGTATGCCGCCTGGTGGTTGTTCAAATGTCCGTGCTCCCCGCCTACCCGCTGCTTGAGAAAATACGGATAGTACCCACGCGCCAACATGTCCCGGCAGTGGTTGGACTCGATCATCAACGCATCGAGGTCCCGGTAGCTGTCCATGACCCTGTCGCAATACGATCCCAGGTCGGTGAGCAATCCAAAGCGCCGCTCGCCGTCGCTGAACACATACTGGGTTGGCTCCCGGGCATCGTGGGCCACACTGACCACGCTGATATCCAGGCCGCCGACACGCAGTTGCTCGCCGCCGGCCACGAAACCAGCTGGCTCGATGGGTTTGCGCAGGCCTTCGAACGTCCCACGGCTCAGGTACACCGGCAGATTGTAGCGCCGAGACAGCAAACCCACGCCATGCACGTGGTCGGCATGTTCGTGGGTCACCAATATCGCGCTCAGTTGCGCCGGGTGCACACCCAGGCGCAACAGGCGCTTCTCGGTTTCCCGCAGGGAGAAACCACAATCGACCAGAACGTAGGTCCCAGCACTGGCTATCAGCGTGCCGTTCCCCTGGCTACCGCTGCCGAGAACGGCAAAACGCATCGGATCAGCCCAGGTTGTCCTGAATCACGCCCAACACCTTGCGGGCTACATCGGCCGGCGCCACGGTGTTGATGTTCTTCTCGACGGTGACCTGGACGTTGTCGCCGACCTTGCTCAGGCGAACCTGGTAACGCTCGGCGCGGGCTTCGATTTCTTCCTTGTCCGGCGCGCTGCCGAACAGGTTGCTGAAGAAGCCAGGCTTCTCGTCTTTCTTCTCGGCTTTTTCAGCCAGGTTGATGTAGTACAGGCCCAGGCTGCGGTTGATGTCTTCAACGCGCCATTCGCCCTGCTCCAGCGCACGACCCACGCTCGACCAGGCACGGTCGAGGTCGGAGCCGACGTTGAGCACCGGGTTGCCGCTGCCGTCTTCGCTCAGGCTGACGCGGCTTGGCGTGTCGTAGTCGCGGGTCGCGAGCATCGAAACCGAACCGCCCTGCTCCGCGGTGCGGCTCATGCTGGCAAGCATGTCGTCCACCAGCGCGGCGTCGAGGCCGGTATTGACCGAGCGATTGGTGAAGGCCACGTCGGCGGTGCTGCCGGCGGGACGCTCGGCGCTGACCACGTAAATCTCACTGGTGTTGCGCTGTACGCCCGGCTCGATCCGTACGCGCACGCGGGTTTCGCTGTCTGCCGAGACACCGGCGGCGCTCAGGCGCTTGGCCATGGCGGCGGACAGTTCATCGGAACGCTGCCAGGTGGTGGTGAATTCACCCGTCTGTGGGCGCTGCTCGTCCAGGCGGAAACCGTTGTCCTGGAAGAACTGGATCGCCACCGGCCAGACTTCGGCCGGTGGGTGCTGGCCCATGACCCAGCTGGAGTCACCGCTCTTTTGCAGGGTGTAGTCACTCGCATCGGCCACGGCCGACAGCGGCTGTGGTCGCGGGACAACGTATTCGCCCTTGACGCTGTCGTCGGCGACGTTGCGCGGGATCGGCAGCAGCGGATCCAAACGCTTGGCGACGCTGACGTCCGGTGGCAGTTGCATCGGTGCAGTCTGTTGCGCTTCGAGGTAGTCGCTACCACGGTCGCGGAAGTAACCATCCGGTCCCCAGATCCACCCGCAGCCACTGGTGCTGGAGATAATCAAGGCAAGTGCGGAAAGTCCGGCCATTCGCTTCATGCGTTGTACTTCCTCAATTAAACCAGGACGCCGGACTGGCGCATGGCCTGCCGCAGCGGTTCGTGACAGGTGTTGCTCAACCAGGTGAGCGGCAGGCGAATGCCTTCGTGCATCAGGCCCATTTCGACCAAGGCAAACTTCACCGGGATCGGGTTGGCTTCGATGAACAGGTCCTTGTGCAGCGGCATCAGTTTTTCGTTGATTGCACGTGCGGTCTCGGCATCGCCCTTGAGCGCGGCCTCGCACAGATCGGCCATTTCTCGCGGAGCGACGTTGGCGGTCACGGAAATATTGCCCTTGCCGCCCAGCAGGATCAGCTCGACGGCTGTCGGGTCATCGCCAGACAGCACGATGAAATCCTTGCTGACGCCATCGAGGATGGCCTTGGCCCGTACCAGGTCGCCCGTGGCTTCCTTGATGCCGATGATGTTCGGCACGGTGGACAGGCGAATCACGGTCTCGGCTTGCATATCGCAGGAGGTGCGGCCGGGAACGTTATAGAGGATCTGCGGGATGTCGACCGCTTCGGCAATGTACTTGAAGTGCTGGTACAAGCCTTCCTGGGTCGGCTTGTTGTAGTACGGAACGACCAGCAGGCAGGCATCGGCGCCGGCTTCCTTGGCGTTGCGGGTCAGTTCGACGGCCTCGCGGGTCGAGTTGGCTCCGGTGCCGGCGATCACCGGAATGCGGCCGTTGACCTGCTTGACGACGGCGCGGATGACTTCGATATGTTCGTTGACATCAAGGGTAGCCGACTCGCCTGTGGTGCCGACGGCGACAATGGCATGGGTGCCGTTTTCAAGGTGGAAGTCCACGAGTTTGCTGAGGCTGGCCCAGTCAAGACGCCCTTGTGCATCCATGGGTGTGACCAGTGCCACCATACTGCCCGCAATCATGAAACCGCTCCTGCCGGAAAAAGAGAGCCGTAATGGTACTGGCGCCAAGATGCTTGTACAAGCGAACTCCCATTCCCCTTGGCGATGGTTTTCGCTACCCTTCAGGCTTTGATCGGTAGCGATAAGCTCATACGCCGGTCCCCAGCCTCCGTTTTCGTCGTTACAAGCCCCGATCCTGCGTGTGTCCCGGTGTATTTGTGTTGCCCCGCAACGCAACGCATCCACGAGGCGAAGGGCTTGAACCGTTCGATTTCCCAAGGCTGGCACCACATCGAGCTGAAACGTACCGACCGCTCATCGCTTTAGGAATGCTGCATGTCCACCCCCACAGTCCGCGAACAATTCCTTGTTATCAGTGCCCTTGGCGCCAACCCCATGGAGCTGACTAACGTCCTGTGCCGCGCCAGCCATGAAAATCGCTGCGCCGTCGTGACGTCACGCCTGACCCGTCATGGCGAGTGCAGCGCGCTCGTGCTGGAAATTTCCGGCAGCTGGGACGCGCTGGCCCGCCTTGAGGGCAGCCTGCCTGTACTGGCCAAGAAACATGCCTTCACCGTCAACGTGGTACGCAGCGCCGCCTTGGAGAATCGTCCCCAGGCCCTGCCTTATGTGGCTTACGTGAGCTCGGCCTACCGCCCGGACATCATCAACGAGCTGTGCCAGTTCTTCATGGACCACCACGTCGAACTGGAGAACCTGACCTGCGACACCTACCAGGCCCCGCAGACCGGCGGCACCATGCTCAACGCCACGTTCACCGTGACACTGCCGGCCGGCACCCAGATCAGCTGGCTGCGTGATCAGTTCCTGGATTTCGCGGACGCGATGAACCTCGACGCATTGATCGAACCGTGGCGCCCACAAAACCCAATGTAAGGAAGCGTTCATGGCCGTTGCCATCGACCAGCCGGTTACCGATTTCCAGGCGCCCGCCACCAGCGGGCAGACCATCAGCCTCGCAGCCCTGAAGGGCAAGCAAGTGGTCATTTATTTCTACCCCAAGGACAGCACGCCCGGCTGCACCACCGAAGGCCAGGGTTTCCGCGATCAGTACGCGCAATTCCAGGCCGCCACCACCGAAGTGTTCGGCGTCTCCCGGGACAGCCTCAAGTCCCACGAGAACTTCAAGTGCAAGCAGGAATTCCCCTTCGAGCTGATCAGCGACAAGGACGAAGCGGTTTGCCAGTTGTTCGACGTGATCAAGTTGAAGAAGCTTTACGGCAAGGAATACCTGGGCGTTGATCGCAGCACGTTCCTGATCGATAAACAGGGAGTGTTGCGCCAGGAATGGCGTGGCGTGAAGGTGCCGGGGCATGTGGATGCGGTGTTGGCGGCGGCTCAGGCGCTCAACAAGGCCTGAGTTATCGTTGTCAGCTTCGGCCTCATCGCGAGCAAGCTCGCTCCCACAGGATTTCACGGAACACCGCAAATCCCCTGTGGGAGCGAGCCTGCTCACGAAAGGGCCGGTAGCATCACCGGCTATATCACTGCTATAGCAACGGCGCCACTACCGGCTCCTTGCTCGGCCACGCATCCAGCACTGCCTTGAACAGCGTCGCCAGGGGAATCGCGAAGAACACTCCCCAGAACCCCCACAATCCGCCGAACAACAACACTGCGCAGATAATCGCCACCGGATGCAGGTTCACCGCCTCGGAGAACAGCAACGGTACGAGCACGTTGCCGTCCAGGGTCTGGATGATTCCGTAGACGGCCATCAGATAGATGAACTGATCGCTCCAGCCCCACTGGAACAGTGCGATCAATGCCACCGGCACGGTCACCACCACGGTGCCGACGTAGGGCACCACCACTGAAATACCCACCAGCAGCGCCAACAGGGCGGCGTAATTGAGCCCCAGGGCGACGAAGCCGATGTAGGTGACGCCGCCACAGATAAAAATCTCGATGACTTTCCCGCGGATGTAATTGGCGATCTGCCGATTCATCTCCTGCGCCACCCGGGTGATCAATGCCCGTTCGCGCGGCAGGTAACCGCGGACCCAGCGTCCGATCATTTCCCGGTCCTTGAGGAAGAAAAACACCAGGATCGGCACCAGCACCAGATAGATCATGATGTTCACGAGCAACGGCAGGCTGGACAGCGAAAACGTCAGCGCCCACTGGCCGAACTTGCCGATCTCGCCGCGTACCACTTCGATCGTCTGCAATACCTGCTCGTCCGAGACCAGGTGGGGATAACGCTCCGGTAGCAGCAACAGCAGCGATTGCCATTTGACGAGCATCCCCGGCAATTCGTTGAACAACGTCACCAACTGGTGCCACAGCAAGGGCACGATCACCACCAGGAAGACCACCAGCACGCCCATGAACAGCGCGAACACCAACCCTACCGCGACCGAACCCGGCAGTCGCAAGCGCTCCAAAGTGATGACCAGCCCTTGCATCAGGTACGCCAGCACCATCCCCGCCAACACCGGTGCCAACATGCCGCCCAAAGTGAGCACGGCGGTAAAAGCCAGGAACAGGAGCACTGCCAGGACCACCGCCTCTTCATCGGAAAAGTAGCGCTGGATCCAGTCGCGTAACACTTTGAACATTAAAAATCCCTAAGAGATGTCGCCTGCCTTCAGGCTTTTTTCAACCAGTAACGGTAGGTGCCGTTTTCGTCCTCTTCACGCAGCAGCGTATGACCGGCCAACCGGGCGAAGGTGCGGAAATCGCGCTGGGAGCCAGCGTCCGTGGCGGTTACCTTGAGCACGGCGCCACTGGTCAGGCGATTGAGTTCCTGCTTGGCCTTGAGCAACGGCAACGGACAATTCAGGCCACTGGCGTCCAGCTCGGCATCGTGGGCTACAGCATCGGTCATTGTTTCACTCCGCAATGGGTCGTCGAGCCGCCTAGAATATCTGGTCCCGGACCCGCTGTCCGGCTACAGTAAGGTCTTTGTCGACTAAGGCTTCGTGCATGACATTTCTGCGCCCCACCCTGCTGACGCTCGCCTGCCTGCTTGCCTCACCGGGCTTCGCCGACGACCTGCCGTCACTTGGCGACGCCAGTTCTGCCATCGTCTCGCCAGAACAGGAGCACCAACTGGGCCGCGCCTGGCTGGCGCTGCTGCGCAGCCAGGTTTCACAGCTCAACGACCCCCAGCTCAAGGACTACGTCGAAACCAGCGTCTACAAGCTGGTGGAGACCAGCCAGGTCAATGACCGGCGCCTGGAATTCATCCTGATCAACAGCCCGCAGCTCAACGCCTTCGCCGCACCGGGCGGAATCGTCGGGGTCAACGGCGGGCTGTTCCTCAACGCACAGACCGAAGGCGAATACGCGTCGGTCATGGCCCACGAGCTGGCGCACTTGTCGCAGCGCCACTTCGCCCGTGGCGTGGAAGCTCAACAGCGCATGCAAGTACCGATGATGGCCGCGCTGCTGGCCGGCATCGTGGTCGCCGCCGCTGGCGGGGGCGATGCAGGGATTGCCGCCATCGCGGGGACCCAGGCCGCCGCCATCCAGGAGCAACGGCGCTTTTCGCGCCAGAACGAACAGGAAGCCGACCGAATCGGCATCCAGAATCTGGAAAAAGCTGGGTACGACCCTCGATCCATGCCGACCATGTTCGAGCGTCTGATGCGCCAATACCGCTTTGACGCCAAGCCTCCGGAGTTTCTGTTGACGCACCCGGTCACCGAGTCGCGTATCGCCGACACCCGCAACCGCGCCGAACAGGCCAAGCCGGGGGGCATCGAGGACAGCATGCGTTATCAACTGATTCGTGCGCGCGTCCAGCTGACCTATGAGGAAACCCCAGGCCTGGCCGCCAAGCGCTTCCGCGCACTGTTGGACGAGAACCCCAAAAACGATGTGGCCCGCTATGGCCTGGCCATCGCCCAGGTCAAGGGTGGCCAGTTGAATGAAGCGCGGGAGAACCTCAAGCCGCTGCTGGCCAAATCACCCAACGAAATCATCTACAACCTGGCCCAAGTCGATCTGGACATTACCAACAACAAGCTGGCTGACGCCCAATCCCGCGTCGACCGGATGCTGGTTCAATACCCTGGCAACTATCCCCTCAACCAAGTGCGCGTTGACCTGCTGCTAAAGCAAAACCGCCCCGCTGACGCAGAAAAAGCCCTGGAGACGCTGCTCAAGAGTCGCCCGGACGATCCGGACGTCTGGTACATGGTTGCCGAGACGCGCGGCCTGTCGGGCAACATCATCGGCTTGCACCAGGCCCGCGCCGAATACTTCGCGTTGGTCGGCGACTATCGCCAGGCGATTCAACAATTGGACTTCGCCAAACGCCGCGCCAGCGGCAACTTTCCATTGTCGTCCCGCATCGACGCACGGCAGCGTGAGCTTATGGAACAGGAGCGAATGGTCAAGGACATGATGGGCTGAGCTTCAGCCAGGCATAAAAAAACCGCCTCGACATACATCGAGGCGGTTTTTTTTTCAGCTGCAGACGGGCTTATTCAGCCAGTTTGAACGTGATGAAGCTCGCACGTCCCTGGCGCAGGACTCGCATCGACACCGAGCGATTCTTCGGCAGGGCCTTGGCGATATCGGTGAATTCCTTGGCGGACCCGATGGCCTGGTTATTCAGGTGCGTAATGATGTCGCCCGGTTGCAGGCCGATCAGTGCAGCAGGACCGTCCTGTACTTCCCTGATCACCACCCCGCCCTGCAGTTCCAGAGTGCGCTTCTGCTCGTCGGTCAATTCGACCACCGCGACGCCCAAGCGATTACTGCTGCGCTCTACGCCGGACTTGGGCAGCGAATCCAGCTCCTTGCCCTCTTCCGGTATAGCGCCAACGGTCAACTCGACGTTCTTACGCTTGCCTTCGCGAATCACTTCGAGGCTGGCCTTGGCACCGGCCTTCAGGGCACCCACCAGGTGCGGCAAGTCGGCGGACATGACGATCGGCTGGCCATTGAGGCTGAGAATCACATCACCAACCTGCAAGCCGCCCTTGGCAGCCGGGCCACCTTCCTGGATCTGTGCCACCAGGGCACCGGCGGGTTTTTCCAGCCCGAACGACTCGGCCAGGTCCTTGTTCACTTCCTGGATGACCACGCCCAGCCAGCCACGGCTGACTTTGCCTTCGCTTTTCAACTGATTGGAAACGTCCATGGCGACGTCGATTGGAATGGCGAAGGACACACCCATGAAACCGCCCGAGCGGGTGTAGATCTGGGAATTGATGCCCACCACTTCACCGTCAAGGTTGAACAACGGGCCGCCGGAGTTGCCGGGGTTGATCGGCACGTCGGTCTGGATGAACGGCACGTAGTTCTCGTTCGGCAGGCTGCGGCCGATGGCGCTGACAATGCCCTGGGTCACGGTGTGGTCAAAGCCGAACGGCGAACCGATCGCCACGACCCATTGGCCGGCCTTCAGGTTCTGGGATTTGCCAAGCTTGAGGACTGGCAAATCCTTGCCTTCGATTTTGAGTAGCGCCACATCGGACCGTGGATCGGTGCCGATCAGTTTGGCCTTGAGCTCACTGCGATCGGCCAGGCGGACCAGGATCTCATCGGCATCCGCGATGACATGGTTATTGGTGAGGATGTAGCCATCGGGCGAAATAATGAAACCCGAACCCAGGGATTGCGCTTCCCGCTGGCGGCCACCACCCGGTGAACGAGGCTGCGGCATTCCGCGCTCGAAAAACTCGCGCAGCATGGGTGGCAGACCTTCCAGGTCCGGCATCTGTGGGTCCATCACCCGGCGCTCAGGCAGCTTCTGCGTCGTACTGATGTTCACGACTGCGGGTGAAGCCTGTTCGACCAGTTGGGTGAAGTCCGGCAATTCGACCGCCGCTGCGGGAACGGCCTGACCGAGGACCAGCACGGTGGCGAATATGGAGAGATAGGTTTTCAAGCGTGGTATCGACATACGGCTCCCGTTACGACGAGCATGGTTAAGCGATATGGAGCTGAAACACCGGAGAACGATACGCCGGTATTTTCGTTCCGCAAACAGACAAGGCCAGAGCCGAGCGGCTCTGACCTAATAGAAAAAAAATCGATTTTTTGCAAATGAAAATGCTGACAGGAAGTTTCAGCAATTCGATCAAGCCTTGGCGTTAACGGCCTGCCGCGCAATCGAGCCACTTGCGCAATGGCTACTTGGCTGCCGCGACGTCGGAGCGCATGGAAAGCGCGATCCGTTCCGCCGTCCCGATAGGTATCTCACCTACCACCGTGACCATCATTTCACCTTGCGGCGTGGTCAGACGGCGGGATACGGCGGCGGTCGGACCTAGCTGAGTTCGGGTATCGGTAGCCGTGGCGCCGTTCAACGGCTCCAGAAACACCGAGAACCGAGCCAGGCCATCGTCGTACATGAGGCTGCTGACCTGCACTTTGGTGTCAGGGTCATTTCGCGCGACACTGCTGGTCAATTCAAAGCCCGGCGGAAGCCAGTCCGAACGCCATGCGGTCTTCACTGCCGTCGCCTTGTTCGGATCCTGCGCCACAGCCGTGCATTCGGCACTGGCCTGCAGGTCAGCGTCCGAAGGTGAGGTGATGTTCAGGCGGGTGAATTGAAAGCGCTCGAGCAACTGTCCCTTGTCGTTGAGCAGCAGGGATTTGAGCGGCAGCCCGGTTTCCTTGTCCAGATGCAACTCGAACCCGTAGCGATGCTGGTCCTTCGGAGTCAGGGCCACAATGACAGCTTGTCGCCCAGCCACACGCGACTTGCCGATCACGGCAAGGTCATACCAATTCTTGAGTTTTTGCGGATCGAGCGCACGTGCAGTGCCATCTGGCGTATTTCCCAGCCCGGCGATCAAGGTGCCACTGACGCATTGAGTACGTCCATCAATGCGCATGACCTCCTGTGCCGAACCGTCGAGCTGGAGCAACCGCTCGCGGATTTTGCCATCCTGGACGCGATGCCAGATGTTATGGGTAGAAAAACTACCGTTACGCTCGTAAACGAAAGTGCCCTGGAAGCTTTGCTGTTGCTCGGCTTGACTCAGACGATTAAGCCAGTCTTGAGCCTCGCCGGCATGGGCTGGAATCACGCACCAGCCACCGAGCAGAAGCGATAAAAGAGGTATGGCGCGCATGGTCCTCCTTAACGGTTTTCCAGACTGGCCGCGCGAGCGTAGGGCAGCGCGCTTTCAGTGCCCTTCAATGCAGCCTGTTGGGCATGCTGGCGCAGGTAGTTAGGCAGGCGCTGATCGTGCCAGCCTGGTTGTCCTTGCAGGACACCATTGTTCATCGGGCCAGCAGCTTCCGAACCTTCACTGTAGCCGGCCAGCACCGCAGGACCTTTGACCTGTGGCGTTGCCAGGCTTGGCTGGTTCGATTGCTGCGCCATTTGAACGCCAGCGATCTCATCCTGGTTGTACAACCGCACACCGGCCAGTACCGCAACGGTGACCGAAGCAGCTACAGCCAGGCGACCCAGGCTGCGCCATGGACCGCGGGAGGCTTTTGCCGGTACGGCTTCATCAGCCAGCGCAGCAGACACTGCCGCAGCGATATCCAGACGCGGAAGCAGCAGGTCCTTGTGCATGACAGCCCGGGCGATCTGATAGCGCGCCCAGGTCTCACGGGTTTCAACATCGTCGAAGGCATTCAATACCCGACGTAATTCCAATTCGTCCGCTTCGTTATCCATCACTGCGGACAGCGATTCCTGCAGGGCTTCACGACTCATGGCGTTCCTCTCTTGGCTGTCGCCGCTGTCTCAGTTTTCCTGCAACAACGGTTGCAGGGCTTTATCGATGGCCTCCCGAGCGCGGAAGATCCGGGAGCGCACGGTACCCACCGGACATTGCATGACGCTCGCAATGTCCTCGTAACTCAGACCGTCGAATTCACGTAAAGTTAAAGCCGTACGCAAATCTTCAGGCAATTGCTGGATGGTTCGATGGACGGTGCCTTCGATCTCATCCCGCAGTAATGCACGCTCCGGAGATTCGAGGTCCTTGAGGCCATGATCGCCATCGTAGAACTCAGCATCTTCGGAACTCACATCACTATCCGGCGGCCGGCGGCCGCGTGAAACCAGATAGTTTTTCGCCGTGTTAATGGCGATGCGGTAAAGCCACGTGTAAAACGCGCTATCCCCGCGGAAATTTCCAAGTGCGCGGTAGGCCTTGATGAAGGCTTCCTGGGCAACATCCTGGGCTTCATGGGTGTCGTGCACGAAACGCACGATCAACCCGAGAATTTTGTGCTGGTATTTCAGCACTAGCAGATCGAAAGCTCGCTTGTCGCCGCGCTGAACGCGTTCGACCAGCTGCTGATCCTCTTCCTGGGTTAGCATGAACACTCCTCGATAAGCTCGAAGGAGGGTTGCACTACTAATCGACCGGGCTTGCAAACATAGACTCGGGCTTTTCGCAAAAGTTCTCCCCCTTCCAAGCAAGTTTCCGGCGCGCTCTGATCCGGCACGCACGAAAAACGCAGCACGAGATTCCCCGGCTGCGCGAATAATCTGTCGCCGGGCCTGTCGGACGAGGACTTGAATCGAAGTCCTTAACCAACCCGACGCTGTTCCCTTTTGCAGACAACCGTCTATTGAACGTAGGCGCTTGGCAAAAGTTCCCGCTATTTTCAGCTCTTCGAAACGAAAATCTGGCAACCGTGACGAGATAAACAACGTTCTGTCCGCGAAAACGTCGCGTTGTCGCCATTTCAAGAAAACCCTGATCCGACGAAGCGTGTTGTTTTTCCGTCACGCTGGTTTCACATCGCCATGATTGCCCGGCTATTGTGCCGATCCCCCCCTCTATATACTAGTGGGCTGCAAGGCTGCCCGACCCGTCAAACGGATGTCCGGCGCCAACCCCTCACGGGTCGCTTTGAGCGGAAATCATTCGAATGAGCCAACAGTTCCAACATGATGTTCTGGTAATCGGCAGCGGTGCCGCCGGATTGAGCCTGGCGTTGAATTTGCCCGCGCATCTGCGCATCGCCGTGCTGAGCAAGGGCGACCTGGCCAACGGCTCGACGTTCTGGGCCCAGGGCGGCGTCGCAGCCGTGCTGGATGACGCCGACACGATCCAATCCCACGTCGACGACACACTCAACGCTGGCGGCGGGCTGTGCAATCCGGATGCGGTGCGCTTTACCGTCGAGCACAGCAGGGAGGCCATCCAATGGCTGATCGACCAAGGCGTGCCATTCACCCGCGATGAGCAGTCCGGCACCGAAGATGGCGGCTTTGAATTTCACCTGACCCGCGAGGGCGGCCATAGCCATCGGCGGATCATCCATGCCGCCGATGCGACCGGCGCGGCGATTTTCAAGACGCTGCTGGCCCAGGCCAGGCAACGGCCGAACATCGAATTGCTGGAGCAACGGGTCGCGATCGATCTGATCACCGAAAAACGCCTGGGTCTGAACGGTGATCGCTGCCTGGGCGCCTATGTGCTCAACCGTGGCACGGGCGAAGTCGACACCTACGGCGCGCGCTTCGTGATCCTGGCCTCCGGTGGCGCGGCCAAGGTCTACCTCTACACCAGCAACCCGGACGGCGCCTGCGGTGACGGCATTGCCATGGCCTGGCGTTCCGGTTGCCGGGTGGCGAACCTGGAGTTCAACCAGTTCCACCCGACTTGTTTATATCACCCGCTCGCCAAGAGTTTTTTGGTGACCGAGGCCCTGCGCGGCGAAGGCGCGCACCTGAAGCTGCCCAACGGGGAACGCTTCATGCAGCGCTTCGATCCCCGCGCCGAACTGGCCCCACGGGACATCGTTGCCCGAGCCATCGACCATGAGATGAAGCGCCTGGGCATCGACTGCGTTTACCTGGATATCAGCCACAAGCCCGAAGCGTTCATCAAGAGTCATTTCCCGACGGTCTACGAACGCTGCCTGGAATTTTCCATCGACATCACCAAGCAGCCTATCCCGGTGGTGCCGGCGGCGCATTACACCTGCGGCGGGGTCATGGTCGATCAGTTCGGTCGCACCGACGTCCCCGGCCTGTATGCCATTGGCGAAACCAGTTTTACCGGGCTGCACGGCGCCAATCGCATGGCCAGCAATTCGCTGCTGGAATGTTTCGTCTACGCCCGCTCGGCAGCGGCCGACATCCTTGAGCAATTGCCGCGCATCGACATACCTGCCGCCCTGCCCTCGTGGGATGCCAGCCAGGTCACCGACTCGGATGAAGACGTCATCATCGCCCACAACTGGGACGAACTGCGGCGCTTCATGTGGGACTACGTTGGGATCGTGCGCACCAACAAACGCTTGCAACGGGCCCAGCATCGGGTACGACTGCTGCTCGATGAGATCGATGAGTTCTACAGTAACTACAAGGTCAGCCGGGACCTGATCGAACTGCGCAACCTAGCGCAAGTGGCCGAATTGATGATTCGCTCGGCGATGGAACGCAAGGAAAGTCGAGGGCTGCATTACACCCTCGATTACCCGGACCTGTTGCCCGAGCCATTGGATACTATCCTGGTGCCGCCCACCTACGCCGGCTGAACCTGAGCCGCACTCGCAGGCGTCGGTGCACATCCGGCGCCAGCGCATCACGGGGCACACACAGCGAGCGGACCCGCCGCTCGCCCTGGAGCCGAAAGCGCAACACGACGATTATCGGCAATGCGAGGCTATCGGGCCGCAACTGCACCGATTGCCAGCCGCCGTCGGAGCTCCATAGCTGCCAGCCACCGGCATCGCGACGCAAGCCGCGAAAAGCCTGTCGATGGGTCAGCAGCAGGTGTCGCGGCAGTACCCAGGCGCCATGGCCCAGGCACAGTATGATGCCGACGGCTGCGAACCCGGGTGGAACGGCCAATAGCAACAACGAGCCAAGGGCGAACAGCTGCGCCAGCAGATAGGCCGCCAACAACTGCCCGGAGGCGCGCCAGCGGCATTCGAAGCAATTACTTGGGTTGGACACGGTCCAGGATCATCCGGACCATGCGCTGCAACTCCGGATCTTCGGACTCACTGCGTTCCATGAACCAGCCGAACATGTCCTGGTCCTCACATTCCAGCAGGCGGACGTAGCATGCACGGTCAACCTCATTGAGGTGGGGGTAGACCTCCTTCACGAAAGGCACCAGCAACACGTCAAGCTCAAGCATGCCGCGGCGGCTGTGCCAGTAGAGGCGATTCAGTTCAACATCTTCGACCATGGAGCGCTCCTCAAATAGGGCGCAAGTATACAGGCCCGGCCGTGGCGGAACACACGGCTTTGTCGGCCGTCGACGATCCTTTGGCAACTACCCATTTCAAGGGCGCCCCCTTATGATGTCCACCAGACTTTTTTACCCTGCGATGACCCATGGCTGATTCCGCTTTTTTCTGCACCCTGTCCCACGAAGGCATTCTCGCGGTCCGCGGCGTGGATGCCGGTAAATTCCTGCAAGGCCAATTGACCTGCAATCTCAATTACCTGAGCGACAGCCGGGCCAGCCTCGGCGCCCGCTGCACACAGAAAGGCCGGATGCAATCAAGCTTCCGGATCCTGCTCGAGGGCGACGGCATACTCATGGCGATGGCCAGCGAGTTACTCGAACCGCAACTGGCGGACCTGAAGAAATACGCGGTGTTTTCCAAATCCAAACTCACCGATGAAAGCCCGGCCTGGGTTCGCTTCGGACTGGAAAACGCTGACGCCGCCCTCAGCGAACTGGGCCTGGAGCTGCCGGCCGACACCGATAGCATGGCACGCCATGAATCCTTGATCGCCATCCGCGTATCCCCGGGCCGCGCCGAACTCTGGGTCCGCGCCGAACAGGCCGATACGCTGCGCGCTCGCCTGGGCTCGCAACTGGCCGAAGGCGACTTGAACCGCTGGCTGCTGGGCCAGGTTCGTGCGGGAATCGGCCAAGTCATGGCGGCCACACGCGAACTGTTCATTCCTCAGATGCTCAACCTGCAGGCCGTTGGCGGTGTCAGCTTCAAGAAAGGCTGCTATACCGGCCAGGAAATCGTCGCGCGCATGCAGTACCTCGGCAAGCTCAAGCGCCGCCTGTATCGCCTGCAACTGGACGCCGCCGAGTTGCCGGAGCCTGGCACCCCGCTGTTTTCCCCTACGCATGGCAGCTCGATCGGCGAGGTCGTCATTGCTGCCCGGGCCGAGCAGAATATCGAACTGCTGGGAGTGTTGCAGGCCGAAGCCGCCGAGGATGGCAATTTGCACCTCGGTGCTTTGGAAGGACCCGCGCTACAATTGCTGGACTTGCCTTACGAACTGGACCGCGACCGCGAAATCCAGCGTTGATCGCAACATTTTGTCGCAACACCTAGAGAACCGAAATGAGCGATTTGGCGGATAAGGTCCAGCGGGATTTGGTGGCGGCCATCGATAAGGACGACCTGGTCCTGCCCACACTACCGGAAGTGGCCATGCAGATTCGCCGGGCCGCGGAAGATCCGGAGATCAGTGTCAGTAACCTGAGCAAAGTGATCGGTCGTGACACAGCACTCTCGGCGCGCTTGATAAAAGTGGTCAACAGCCCGCTGCTACGCGCCACGCAGGAAGTGACGGACTTGCACACGGCCATCACTCGGCTGGGCGTCAACTACAGCAGTAACCTGGCGATTGGCCTGGTCATGGAGCAGATATTCCATGCCCGCTCCGATGTTGTGGAACAGAAGATGCGAGAGGTGTGGCGCAAGAGCCTGGAGATCGCCGGTGTCAGTTATGCGCTATGTCGCAGCTATACCCACCTCAAGCCTGACCAGGCCGCGCTGGGCGGATTGGTCCATCAGATCGGCGTGCTGCCGATCCTGACGTACGCCGAAGACAACAACGAATTGCTGTCGGATCCAATCAGCCTCAACCACGTCATCGAGACGATCCATCCAGTGTTGGGGGACAAGCTGCTCAGCGTCTGGGAGTTTCCGGAACGATTGATGAGGTTGCCGGGGTTGTATCTGGATTTCACCCGGGATTCGGAACAACTCGATTACGTCGACCTGGTGCAAGTCGCCGCACTGTACTGCTACAAGGACTCCGACCATCCGCTGAGCAGGATCGACGTATTTGGCGTCCCCGCGATCAAGAAGCTGGGCATTGACCTGGACAACCACGACCGCTGCGCGGATCTGGAAGAAGCGCGGTCGATGTTTTACTGACAAAGCCCGTTGTGGCGAGGGACTTTGCTCCCTTTCCACGGGTTTTGCATTGCCTGGCTTAGCCGGGGATAAAACTCACCCGCACCTTCAGCCCACTCTCCTGCCCGTCATGCAGGGTGATCTGGGCCAGATGCGCGCGACAGATTTCCCCGACGATTGCCAGTCCCAAGCCAGAACCGGCCACTTGCTGGTTGCGTCGATAGAAGCGCTCGAATACTCGCTCGCGCTCAGTCTCAGGAATGCCGGGGCCGTCGTCCTCGACTTCCAGGATCGCCGGCGCGATCACCCGCAGGATGACGTTGCCACCCGAGGGGGTGTGGGCCAGGGCGTTGTCCACCAGGTTGCTCAACAGTTCGTTCAGCAACGTCGGTTCGCCCCGCAACCAGACGGGCTCATCGGCCTCCAGCGCCAACGCGACCCCACGGGCATGGGCCAAAGGTGCCATGGCCATGCCCAGCTCACGGGCGAGCTGGCTCAGGTCGAGCAATTGCGCGCCGCCCTCGGCAATCGCCCGGGCGCCATTTTCCACCCGGGCCAATGACAGCAACTGGTTGGCCAGGTGGGTCAAGCGGTCGGTGCCCTGGGCGGCGGTCTCCAGGGTTTGGCGCCACGTGGCCGGTTCGCTGGCGCGCAGGCCCAGCTCCAGGCGAGCCTTGAGGGCGGCCAATGGCGTTCGCAGCTCATGGGCGGCGTCGGCAATGAATTGCGCCTGACGCTCGAATTGGCCGCGCAGGCGCTCGGTGAAGTGATTGAGTGCCCGTACCAGCGGCCATAACTCATGCTGGACTTCCACCAGCGGCAGCGGTCGCAGATCGTCTGGCTGCCGCTCTTCCACCGCCGTGCGCAAGCGTTCCAGGGGACGCAGCGCGGCACTGACCGCGAACCACACCAAAAGCAGCGCACCCACCGCCAGCATGCCCAACCGCAGCAAGGTATCGGCCATCAAGCTGCGCGCCATGCTGACCCGCGCCTCTTCGGTTTCCGCCACGCGGATTTCCGCCATGCCGTTCATCTCCGGCTCGCTCACGGCCTTGAGCAGGCTTACGACGCGCACATTCTGGCCCTGATAAGAGGCGTTATAGAAGCGCGCCAGCGCGGGGTAATCGTCCGTGCGCGGCGTACCCGGCGGCGGGCCAGGAAGATTTTCGTATCCGGAGATGAGCTTCTGGTGGATATCGTTGACCTGGTAGTAGATACGCCCGGCGCTGTCATAGGCGAAGGTGTCCAAGGCCACGTACGGCACGTCCGCACTCAGGGTGCCGTCTCGCTGGGAAAGCCCGGCGGCAATGGTCCGGGCCGAAGCCAGCAACGTCCGGTCATAGGCAGTATCGGCCGCTTCGCGACCATTCCAATAGGCACTCAGCCCACTGGCGAGCATCAGCACCACCAGCAGCGATGCAAGGTTGCGAAGGAGCCGCCAGCGCAGGCTGTCGGGCTTATGCATCACGGGTTTCCAGCAAATAGCCCAGGCCCCGGAACGTCACGATCGCCACCGCATGGCCATCGAGTTTCTTACGCAGCCGATGAACGTAGATCTCGATGGCGTCGGGGCTGGCCTCTTCGTCCAGGCCAAACACCTGGGCGGCCAGTTGTTCCTTGCTCATCACCCGCCCCGGTCGAGCTATCAACGCCTCCAGGACCGCCTGCTCGCGGGAGGTCAAGGTCATCAGTTCCTCATCAAGGGTAAAGCGGCGGGTGTCCAGGTCGTAGACCAACCCACCGCAGCGCTGCTGGCGCTCGCCCCCGAGTACGCTACGGCGCAGCAACGCCTTGACCCGGGCTTCCAGCTCGGTCAGTTCGAATGGCTTGGCCAGGTAATCATCGGCGCCGAGGTTCAGGCCGTGGACGCGGTCCTTGACGTCGCTGCGCGCGGTCAACATCAGCACCGGCAAGGTCTTGCCCCGCGCCCGCAAGCGCGCCAGCACTTCGAAACCGTCCATGCGCGGCAGCCCCACATCTAGAATCGCCACGGCGTATTCCTCGCTGCTCAGGGCCAGGTCAGCGGCCACCCCATCGTGCAGCACGTCCACTGTCAAACCCGTGCTCTTGAGCGCCTGGGCAACACTTTCGGCCAGCTGCAGATGGTCTTCGACGAGCAGAACACGCATGGGTTTTTCCTCGATTCAGGGATGGCCGGCGCCATTCTTTGGCGCGGAGTTTACAGCCGCATCCGCCACTGTGAAGCCAAAAATCATCCTGAAAGCTTTTGAAAGGTTAGCGAAAGGTTGGGTCGTTAGAGTCGCTCCACGGACAGTTTCGACTGCCGGTCGCGACACACCTCGCGAACGAAAAACGCCACGAAGCGTTTTCGCCGAATAAAAACAATAAGCGGAGTATTCACCATGCTGTCCATACAGCTCCAGGCTTCAATGCCCACCCGCCTTTGCTGCCCCAACCAGACTACCCTTGCCTGTGCCTCTGCGCAGACCGAACTGCTGCGTCTTTGAAACGCGTTCAGGGGTCTGCACCGTACATGTTCTGCGAAGCCTGATTTGAAACACAAAACAACAACTCCTGTGGAGACAAAAATGAACCTAGCACTGCGTAAAGTAGCCCTTGCCGTCGGATGCCTGATGCTCGCCGGGCAAACGCTCGCCGCTGATTCGTCCAAAGAGCCAAAGCGCCCTGAGTGCATCGCCCCCGCCGCACCCGGCGGTGGTTTCGACCTGACCTGCAAATTGGCGCAAAGCGCACTGGTCAATGAAAAGCTGCTGACCAAGCCGATGCGCGTCACCTACATGCCCGGCGGTGTCGGCGCGGTGGCCTACAACGCAGTGGTTGCGCAGCGCCCGGCAGACGCCGGCACGCTGGTGGCCTGGTCCAGCGGCTCGTTGCTGAACCTGGCGCAAGGCAAGTTCGGCCGTTTCGATGAAACCAATGTGCGCTGGCTCGCTGCCGTCGGCACCAGCTATGGCGCCATCGCCGTGAAAAGCGATTCGCCCTACAAGAATCTCGACGATCTGGTACAGGCTCTGAAGAAAGATCCTGGCTCGGTGGTGATCGGCTCTGGCGGCACCGTCGGTAGCCAGGACTGGATGCAGACCGCTTTGATTGCCAAGGCCGCCGGTATCGACCCGCGCAAACTGCGCTACGTGGCCCTTGAAGGCGGCGGCGAAATCGCTACCGCTCTGCTCGGCGGTCATATCCAGGTGGGCAGTACGGACATCTCCGACTCCATGCCACACATCCTGAGCGGCGACATGCGTCTGCTGGCCGTATTCTCCGATAAGCGCCTGGACGAGCCGGAAATGAAAGACATCCCGACCGCCGTGGAACAAGGCTACGACATCCGCTGGCCGGTGGTACGTGGCTTCTACCTGGGCCCGAAGGTCACCGATGAGGAATACGCCTGGTGGAAAAACGCCTTCGACAAACTGCTGGCCTCCGAAGAGTTCGCCAAGCTGCGTGACCAGCGCGAACTGTTCCCGTTCGCCATGACCGGTCCGGAGCTGGACACCTACGTGAAGAAGCAAGTGGCCGACTACAAGATGCTGGCCAAAGAGTTCGGCCTGATCCAGTAATCGCCCCTGTCTCGCGGCGGCGTCGGCACAACCGGCGCCGCCCAGGAGTTAGTCATGCTCGTCATCCAACGTATTGTTGCCGCGGTGCTGCTGCTGGCCTGTATCGGCCTGGCGCTGATGGCCTGGCCTTATCAGGCCGCCTTTTCCTATGAACCGGTCGGCCCGCGCGCCTTTCCTCTGCTGATAATCGGGCTGATGGGGCTGGCGCTGCTGTACATGCTGTTTCGTCCTACCCCCGTCGTGCACAGCGAAGACGACCCGCAACTGGACCGTGAAACCCTGCAGAAAATCGGCATCTGCGTTTTGCTGCTGTTGGTCTTCGCCGGAACGTTCGAACCCCTGGGCTTCATCCTCGCCAGCATTGTCACTGGCGTGCCGATGGCGCGCCTGTACGGCGGCCGCTGGGTACCGAGCATAGTGATCATCAGCCTGATGGCCATTGGTCTTTATCTGTTGTTCGACAAGCTGATGGACGTGCCGCTGCCCCTGGGCCTGCTCGACGTCCTGGAGAATTGATATGGATACCCTGAATTATCTCGGCCAGGGTTTTGGCGTTGCATTGACTCCCTACAACCTAGTCACCGCGTTGAGCGGCACCTTGATCGGCACCGTCGTAGGGCTGCTGCCGGGCCTGGGCCCGATCAACGGCGTGGCGCTGCTGATCCCGATCGCCTTCGCCCTGGGCCTGCCGCCGGAGTCGGCGTTGATCCTGTTGGCGGCCGTTTACCTGGGCTGCGAATACGGCGGGCGTATCAGCTCGATTCTGCTCAACATCCCGGGCGAAGCGTCCACTGTAATGACCACGCTGGACGGCTACCCAATGGCTCGCCAAGGCCTTGCCGGGGTCGCTTTGTCATTGTCGGCGTGGAGTTCGTTCCTCGGCGCGCTCATCGCCACCTGCGGCATGGTGCTGTTTGCTCCCTTGCTGGCCAAATGGGCAATTGCCTTCGGACCGGCGGAATATTTCGTACTGATGGTGTTCGCCATCGTCTGCCTGGGCGGCATGGCCGGTGATCGACCGCTCAAGACGTTCATCGCGGCGCTGATCGGTCTGTTCCTGTCGTGCGTCGGCATCGACGCCAACAGCGGCGTCTACCGCTTCACCGGTGACAACATCCACTTGACCGATGGCATCCAGTTCGTCGTGCTGGTGCTGGGCCTGTTCTCCATCAGCGAGATTCTATTGCTGCTGGAAAAAACCCATCGCGGCCAGGAAGCTGTGAAAGCCACCGGGCGGATGATGTTCAACGTCAAGGAAGCTGCCTCGGTGTTCTGGGTGAACATGCGCTGTGGCGTGCTCGGTTTCATCATGGGCGTATTGCCAGGTGCCGGCGCGACCTTGGCCAGTGCCGTAGCCTATATGACTGAAAAACGCATGGCCGGTGCCACCGGTACGTTCGGCCAGGGCGACAAGCGTGGCCTCGCGGCGCCGGAAACCGCCATCGGTGGCGCAGCCTGCGGCGCCCTCGTGCCTATGCTGACCCTCGGCGTTCCCGGCTCGGGCACCACGGCGGTCATGATCGGCGCGCTGTCGCTGTACAACATCACCCCCGGCCCGCTGCTGTTCCAACAGCAACCGGACATCGTCTGGGGCCTGATCGCCTCGTTGTTCATCGCCAACGTCATGCTGGTGATCCTCAACATCCCTATGATCCGTGTGTTTACGCGCATCCTGGCGGTGCCGAACTGGGCGCTGGTGCCGGTCATCGCAATCATCACCGGGATCGGTGTCTATGCGGTACACGCCACCACGTTCGACCTGTTCCTGATGATCGGCATCGGTATCTTCGGCTATATCCTGCGCAAGCTTGAGTTCCCGCTGTCGCCAGTCCTGCTGGGCTTCATCCTTGGCGGCCTGATGGAGCAGAACCTGCGTCGTGCGTTGTCGATCTCCAACGGCGCGCTGGAAATCCTCTGGTCGAGCCCGATCACCTTCGGTTGCTGGGTCCTGACCGCAATCATGTTGTTCCTGCCGCTGCTGCGCATCTGGCGTCGCCGTAGTGCCCAGCGTCGTGCCCTGGCCAATGCCTGAGACGACAACTTTCAGACAATGCTGGGGAACACCGCTGGTCGGTCTAACCGGCGGTTATCTGGCAAGCCTGATCGGCTGGCCCTTGCCCTGGATGGTCGGCTCGCTGTTGGCGATCATCCTGGTGCGCTGCCTCACGCCATGGCAATTGATGGAAATCCCCGGCGGCCGCAAATGCGGCCAATGGGTGGTGGGCATCGGTATCGGCCTGCACTTTACGCCAGTGGTGATGGAGCAAGTCCTGAGCCACTTCGGCCTGATTTTCTTCGGCGCGCTGATCACCAGCGTGTCCAGCGTGGTGAGCGTGTGGCTGATGCGCCGCACCGGCGAGGACCGCGCCACCGCTTTCTTTTCCAGCATGCCAGGCGGTTCCGGCGAGATGGTCAACCTCGGCGCCCGCAACGGCGCGATGCTCAGCCATGTTGCCGCGGGCCAGAGCCTACGCGTGCTGGTGGTGGTGCTGTGCGTTCCCGCCGCCTTCAAGTACCTGCTGGGCGAAGGCACCCCACTGCAACACGCCACGACGGTGGACTGGATGTGGCTGGCGATCCTGTTCCCGGCCGGCGCACTGCTCGCCTGGATCTGGGAGCGCCTTCGCCAGCCCAACCCATGGCTGTTCGGTCCGCTGTTGGTCAGCGCGGCGGTGAGCATCGGCTGGGATTTGCACATCGGCCTGCCCGACGGCGGTAGCCAGATCGGCCAATGGCTGATCGGCAGCGGCCTGGGCTGTCATTTCAACCGGCAGTTCTTCCGCCGGGCACCGTCGTTCATGGGGCGTACATTGGTTGGCACGGTATTGACGATGCTGATCGCCACGCTCGCGGCCCTGGGCCTGAGCACCTTGACTCACCTGGATTTGCGTTCGCTGACCCTGGGCATGATGCCCGGTGGCATCGCGGAGATGAGCCTGACGGCGGAAACGTTGCAATTGTCGGTGCCGTTGGTCACGGCGTTGCAGGTGATGCGGCTGCTGTTCGTGCTGTTCCTGGCGGAGCCGTTGTTCAGGTATTGGATGCGCAAGACAGGTTCAAGCTTGTAACCGAGTTGACTCATCGCGAGCAGGCTCGCTCCCACGGGAGTCTGCGGCGAGTATCCATTTGGCGTCCCACCACAAAACCTTTGTAGAAGCGAGCCTGCTCGCGATGGGGCCCCTCGACCAGCGCGTCAAACCGGCGGCAACCGCCACTCGATCGGCTTCTCGCCGTGCTGCTCCAGAAACTTGTTGGTCCGGCTGAAATGCCCGCAACCAATAAAGCCCCGATGGGCCGACAGCGGTGAGGGATGCACCGAGGTCAAGACCAAATGCTTGGTCGCATCGATCAGCTTCTGTTTGCTCTGGGCATGGGCGCCCCACAGCAGGAACACCAGGTTCGACTGGTGTTCGCTGACCACCTCGATGACCCTGTCGGTAAAGTGCTGCCAACCTTTCTTGGCGTGGGCGTTGGCATTGGCGCGTTCAACGGTCAGGGTGGTATTGAGCAGCAATACGCCCTGTTCGGCCCAGCTTTGCAGATAACCGTGGTTGGGAATGTCGATGTTCAGGTCGCGCTTCAATTCCTTGTAGATATTCACCAGCGATGGCGGTGTCGGCACGCCCGACTGCACCGAGAAGCACAAGCCATGTGCCTGGCCCGGCCCGTGGTAGGGATCCTGGCCGAGGATCACGACCTTGACCTTGTCCAGCGGAGTGGAATTGAGGGCGTTGAAAATCAACGGGGCCGGAGGGTAGATCTCCTTGCCGGCGGCGTATTCACTGCGCAGGAATTCGCGCAACTCTGCCATGTAGGGCTGGTCGAACTCGGCACGCAGTGCCTGCTTCCAGCTGGGTTCGAGCTTGATACGGTCGTCAGCGGTCATGGTTGTACCCGGTAAAAACAATGGGCGCACCCTAGGAAAGCCCACAAGGCTTGTCAATTGATCTGACACGGATCCGGCACTTTCCCGTACAGCAGTCATACTGATCATTCAATTTCTGATCGAGGTCACGATGAATCTGCACTTCGAAGAACTCACCGGCATCGATGGCGCGCGCCTGGGCATCGCCACCCTGGACGCCGAAAAATCCTTGAACGCCCTCTCCCTGCCAATGATCAACGCCCTGCGTGATCGGCTCGACACCTGGGCCAGGGACCCGCAGATAGTCTGCGTATTGCTGCGCGGCAAAGGTGCCAAAGCGTTTTGCGCCGGTGGCGAGGTCCGCAGCCTGGCAGAAGCCTGCCGCGCCCACCCCGGCGAGGTGCCGCCGTTGGCCGCGCAATTCTTCGCCGCCGAATATCGCTTGGACTTCAATCTCCATACCTACCCCAAGCCATTGCTGTGCTGGGGCCATGGCTACGTGCTCGGCGGCGGCATGGGATTGCTGCAAGGCGCGAGCACGCGGATCGTCACGCCGAGCAGTCGGTTGGCGATGCCCGAAATCAGCATCGGGTTGTACCCGGATGTAGGCGCCAGTTGGTTCCTGTCGCGCCTGCCGGGCAAGCTGGGCCTGTTTCTCGGCCTGACCGGTGCCCACATGAACGCGCGCGACGCCATCGACCTGGGCCTGGCCGATCGTTTTTTACTCGATGAGCAACAGGACGACCTGATCGAGGGCTTGTTGCAACTCAATTGGCAGGAACAGACCGAGATGCAACTCAACAGTCTGCTCAAGGCCTTGCAGCAAGAAGCGCTGACCCAGTTGCCCGAAGCCCAGTGGTTGCCCCGTCGGCACAAAATCGACGAATGGCTGGATGTCAGTGACGTCCGCTGCGCCTGGAAGGCCCTCAGCTTGCTGGTGGAGCATCCTGATCCGCTGATCGCCCGCGCGGCCAAGACCATGACCGAGGGCTCGCCGTTGACGGCGCACCTGGTCTGGGAGCAGATCAGCCGGGCGCGGCATTTGTCGTTGGCCGGTGTGTTCCGCATGGAGTACACCTTGAGCCTGAACTGCTGTCGCCATCCGGAATTCAGCGAAGGCGTGCGGGCGCGATTGATCGACAAGGATCACAAACCCCACTGGCACTGGCCGGACATCAATCATGTACCGGAAGCAGCGGTGCAAGCGCATTTTCACAAGGTGTGGGAGGGTCGGCATCCGTTGGCGGATTTGTCCAACGAATAACCGAGCCAGAATCATATCCCCGCAGGAGAAAACTCACGCCCACAGAGGTCATCCCGCCGGATTTATCGCAGGCACAAAAAAAGCGGCGCTTCATGCGCCGCTTTTTGCTGCCTGTCCTTTACCGATGGTTGCCTCGCCCATCATGACCACGTCCTCGATGGTCATGTCCGCGGTCACGCCCGCCCCGGCCACGACGGTCATCGTTCCAGCCGCCTCGATCGCGACCATCCCAGCCGCCTCGGTGTGGATAAGGCCGGTACGCCGCTCGCGGTGGCGAGTAATAGCGCGGGCCATGTTGATAGTAGCGCGGGGCCGAGTAATAACGGGGCGCCGGTTGGTAGTACCGTGGGGCGTAATAGCCCCGTGGGGCCGAGTAATACCCACCGCTGTAATAGGCCGGCGCTGGTGAGGTATAGACCTCTGAACGATAGTAGCTCGAGCCTCCGTCGTAGTAAGGCACGCATGCCGAAAGAGTCAGACCAAGAAACGCAATGAGGAGCAGTCGTCGATACATGGCGGCCTCCTGGACCGCGAATGGGCCGCACCAGCGACGCTGATGGGCGGCAGTCATCTATTGGGGTGACTGACGATTAATCTGACAGCGAAATCGGAATCTGGTGCGACCTGGCAACAACTGGAAACATGTCCCTCGTCGCCCTCTTCCGGTGCGCGACAGCACCACAACCAAGCACAAATCCGCCCCCCGATCATTCCTCCCTCAGACCCACCCCCTCTGGCCCGGGCCTCTGCCCGAATTGGCACGGCTCTCGCTTTACCAATCCCGTGCAGGAGTCATCACAGGTTCGCGGCACCACAATTTGCAATGGCTGACTAGGGTTCCGGCTCGCCTCTGGCGAGTGGCTGGTCCGAGAGTTGGCGACCTCCAGTTGAGGTTACACGGCGGGACAAAAGCCCGGGAGACAAGACACCGTTCGCGGTGCCGCGTTGCTCCTGTCCGCCCTTGATCAACTGGAGAACCACCATGTTCAAGCTTCGTCTGTCCGCCCTGCTCGTCGCCGTCTTCTCGGCCTTCCTGAGCTTCTCATCCGCCGCCGCGCAAAAAGACCACTTCAGCGTCTGCTGGACCATTTACGCCGGCTGGATGCCCTGGGAGTACGCGGGCAGCCAAGGCATCGTCGACAAGTGGGCAAAAAAGTACGGCATTACCATCGATGTCGTGCAGCTCAACGATTACGTTGAATCCATCAACCAGTACACCGCCGGCCAGTTCGACGGCTGCACCATGACCAACATGGACGCCCTGACCATTCCCGCCGCCGGCGGCGTGGACAGCACCGCGCTGATCGTCAGCGATTTCTCCAACGGCAACGACGGCATCGTCCTCAAGGGCGAAGGCAAGAAAGTCGACGACCTTAAAGGCATGGACGTCAACCTGGTGGAATTGTCGGTGTCCCATTACCTGCTGGCCCGTGCCCTGGATTCGGTCGGCCTCGCCGAGAAAGACCTGAAAGTCGTCAACACCTCCGACGCTGATATCTCCGCTGCCTTCAACACCGACCAGGTCAAGGCCGTCACCACTTGGAACCCCATGCTTTCGGACATCAAGGCCCAGCCGGGCGTGAGCGAAGTGTTCAACTCCAGCCAAGTGCCCGGCGAGATCATGGACATGATGGTGGTCAACACCCAGACCCTGAAAGACAACCCAGCCCTGGGCAAGGCCTTGACCGGCGCCTGGTTTGAAGTGGTGGCGCTGATGAACGCCAGGAACGCTGCCGCCAACGCTGCGCTGGAACACATGGCCAAAGCGTCGGGCACTGACCTCAAAGGTTTCCAGGCGCAACTGGACACCACCAAATTGTTCGCCACGCCCACGGAAGCGCTGGCCTTCGTCACCAGCGAACAACTGCCCGCCACCATGGGCAAGGTGGCGGCGTTTTCGTTCCAGCACGGCTTGCTGGGCGAAGGCGCCAAGGACACCGATGCGGTCGGCATGGCGTTCGCCAATGGCGTGACTCGCGGCGACAAGGCCAACCTGAAGCTGCGCTTTGATCCGACCTACGTACAGCTGGCCGCCGACGCCAAGCTGTAAACCGGAGGAGCTGGCATGCGCCTGATCAACCGCTACCCGGACCGTCCCAGCCGCTTGTTGCTGGTGATCCTGCCGTTCGCGCTGGTGCTGTTCGCCTACTTCATGGGCTCGGCCGAACGGTTGACGGACAACCCCAACGACAAGCTGCTGCCCAGCGCCGGGCAGATGGCCGATGCGGTGAAACGCCTGGCCTTTACCGCCGATGCGCGCAGTGGCGACTACCTGCTCTGGCAAGACACCGCGTCGAGCCTGCGCCGGTTGGCGATCGGCCTGGGCATCAGCGCCCTGGTCGGGCTGTGCCTGGGCATCGCGGCTGGCACGCTGCCGCTGTTGGGCGCACCGCTTTCACCGTTGCTCACCGTGGTGTCGATGGTGCCGCCATTGGCGATTCTGCCGATCCTCTTCATCGTCTTCGGCCTGGGGGAATTGTCGAAAGTGATGCTGATCGTGATCGGCATCACACCGTGTCTGGCCCGGGACTTGGAACAGCGCGCCCGGGAGATTCCCCGTGAGCTGCTGATCAAGGCCCAGACCCTCGGCGCGTCAACCTGGACTCTGATCTTGCGCGTGGTCCTGCCGCAACTGCTGCCACGCTTGCTGATCTCTCTGAGGTTGATGCTGGGTTCGGCCTGGCTGTTTCTGATCGCCGCCGAAGCCATCGCGTCCACCGATGGGCTGGGTTATCGGATTTTCCTGGTGCGTCGTTACTTGGCGATGGACGTGATCCTGCCGTACGTGGTGTGGATCACCCTGCTCGCCTGGCTGATGGACTGGGGTCTCAAGCGCCTGACCCGTCGAGCGTTTCCTTGGTACGAGGGAGCGAAGGCATGAGTTTTATCTGTGTGAACAATGTCTGGCAGCAATACGCCGATCAGGTCGTGCTGGAACGCTTGAACCTGAACGTCGCCGAGGGTGAATTTTGCACCTTGGTGGGTGCATCGGGTTGCGGCAAGTCGACTTTCCTGCGCTTGCTGCTCGGCCAGGAGCGCGCCAGTCGCGGACAGATCCTGCTGGACGGCGAACCCTTGGCGGGCGAGCCGGATGCCAGCCGGGGCGTAGTGTTCCAGCGCTATTCGGTGTTCCCGCACCTGACGGTGCTGGACAACGTCGCCCTGGGCCTGGAGTTGCCGCGCTCGCCGTTGCTGGGGCGTTTGTTCGGCAGTGCCAAACGCCAGGCTCGCGAAGAGGCTGCGCAACTGTTGGACAAGGTTGGCCTCGGCCACGCGCTGGACAAATACCCGGCGCAGCTCTCCGGCGGCATGCAGCAACGGCTGGCGATTGCCCAGGCGTTGATCATGAAGCCCCGGGTCCTGCTGCTGGACGAACCGTTCGGCGCCCTCGACCCGGGCATTCGCAAAGACATGCACGCCCTGCTGCTGGAACTGTGGCGCGAAACCCGGCTGACGGTATTCATGGTCACCCATGATCTGTCCGAAGGTTTCAGCCTCGGCACACGCCTGCTGGTGTTCGACAAGGTCCGCGTCGATCCACATGCCCCTGGCGCCTATGGCGCGCGCATCACCTACGACATTCCATTGAACAGCGACCGTCGCACCGCCCGTGCCGCCGTCGACGCCCTGCCCGCCGAACTGGCCGGCACGCTGCGTATCGCTTGAAAGGAGCTTTTCCATGACCGATTCGATCCAAGTGTTTCCCCCCTTCGCTGAAGAGATTCTGCCCGGCGGCGGCCACCGTTCCTTCGTACTCAAGCGCGGCCAACTGCTGCGCCTGACCGACCTTCGCGGCGGCGCCAACGTGAGCCTGACGCTGCTCAACGCCAATGAAAAAACCGAACGCCTGAACCTGCCGGACAGCCTCAAGTGCCAACACACCGCCAAGCTCACCGCCGGCCATTGCCTTTATTCCGACATGGGCCGGGTATTGGCGGCGATCACCGTCGACACCTGCGGCTGGAGCGACAGCCTGGGCGGTGTGCTCTGCGCCGAGGAAGTCGATGAAAAATATGGCCAGGGCCGCTATCAGGAACTGCGCAACGGCTTCTTTCGCAACGGCACCGACAACCTGTTGGTGGAACTGGGCAAATGGGGGCTGGGCCTGTCCGACCTGCTGATGACCCTCAACCTGTTCAGCCGGGTCGATGTCGACGAGGCCGGCCACTTTCATTTCGTGGAAGGCAACTCCAAGGCGGGCGACTACATCGAGTTGTACGCGCCAATGGACACCTTGGTGGTGCTGACCGCATTGCAACACCCGATGGACCCGAACCCGCAATACGCCCCGCAGCCGCTCAAGCTCAGCTGGATGAATGCCAACCCCAGCATCGCCGAACACTGCCGCCTTTCGCGCCCGGAAAACCAGCGGGGCTTCATCAATACCGACCGCCTGTTCGCCTGAGGATCGTCGCCATGTCACTCGCCATCGCCACCGCACACAAGCACGCCGAGACCGCCGTCTACCGCGCCACGATTCCCGCCGGGGAACCCTGGCTGACCGAGGTCAAGGCCGGCCAGACCCTGCGCATCCTGGACCTGGAAGGCAACCAGGCGGTCGATACGCTGTTCTACAGCCTGGCCAACCCCAAGGAACGCTACGACGTGCAACGCACCCTGCGCCGGCAGAACAGCGTTTATCTAAGTACCGGCAGCGTGCTGTATTCCAACCTCGGTCGACCGATGCTGACGATCATCGAAGACACATGCGGACGTCACGACACCCTCGGCGGCGCCTGCGCCCAGGAAAGCAACACCGTGCGCTACGCCCTGGAAAAACGCTACATGCACAGCTGCCGCGATAACTACCTGCGGGCCTGCGCCCACGACGGCCGCCTCGGTAAGGGCGACATCGGGCCGAACATCAATTTCTTCATGAACGTACCGGTGACCGCCGACGGCGGCCTGACCTTCGAAGACGGGATCTCGGCACCGGGCAAATACGTCGACCTACGGGCCGAGATGGACGTGATCGTCCTGATCTCCAACTGCCCGCAGTTGAATAACCCATGTAACGCCTATAACCCCACGCCTGCGGAGCTTTTGATATGGAACTGAAACTCATGCGCCTGCGCGGCTGGCTGTTCGCGTTGTGCCAGAGCCGGTCGGGGCAGTGCATTAAATAAAGACAATTTTACGACCCCCTCCAATCCCCTGTGGGAGCGAGCCTGCTCGCGATAGCGGTCTGTCAGTCACATTGATGTTGAATGTACCACCGCTATCGCGAGCAGGCTCGCTCCCACAAAGGGAGGATTGGTGTTCGGAGATATTTGCCGCCGGGGACGACCCCGGCGGCCATCGAAAACTGCGGGACGGCCCGCATCCCAGTTCAGGCAGCACCCATGCCTGAGGGGGCAATGCCATGTTCGAAAAAATCCTCATCGCCAACCGTGGCGCTATTGCCTGCCGCGTCCTGCGGACCTTGCGCGAGCTGAATGTCCAAGGCATCGCGGTGTACTCCCAAGCGGACGAAGCCAGCCTGCACATCCTCCAGGCCGACGAAGCCCACTGCCTGGGCGAAGGCGCGGCGGCGGGCACCTACCTGGCGGTGGATAAGCTCCTGGCGATCGCCAAAAGCAGCGGCGCGAAGGCGATTCATCCCGGCTACGGTTTCCTCTCGGAAAACGCCGCTTTCGCCGAAGCCTGCGAGGCCGCCAGTATCGCCTTCATCGGCCCCACGCCGGAACAACTGCGGGTGTTCGGCCTCAAGCACACCGCCCGAGACCTGGCCAAGCGGCACGGCGTGCCGCTGCTCGAAGGCACCGAACTGCTCGACAGCCTCGACGCCGCGCTGCTGGCCGGAACGCAGGTCGGTTACCCGGTAATGCTGAAAAGTACGGCTGGCGGCGGTGGGATTGGCATGCGTGTGTGCCGTAGCGCCGCCGAATTGAGCGATTCCTTCGAAGCGGTCAAGCGCCTGGGACAGAACAACTTCAGCGACGCCGGCGTGTTCATCGAAAAATACATCGAACGGGCACGGCACCTGGAGGTGCAGGTCTTCGGCGACGGCCAAGGCCAAGTGATCGCCCTCGGCGTGCGCGACTGTTCGGTGCAGCGGCGCAACCAGAAGGTCATTGAAGAAACGCCCGCGCCCAACCTGCCCGAGGGCATGGCCGACGCCCTCTGCGCAGCGGCGATTAAACTGGCCCGGGCAGTGAACTACCGCAGCGCGGGCACCGTGGAGTTCGTCTACGACAGCGACGCCGGGCGCTTCTACTTCCTGGAAGTAAACACGCGCCTGCAGGTGGAGCACGGCGTTACCGAGCAGGTATGGGGCGTGGACCTGGTGCGCTGGATGGTGCAACTGGCCGCCGGCGAACTGCCGCCCTTGAGCGAGCTGAGCCTGGGCCTGAAAGCTGAGGGCCACGCGATCCAGGCGCGCCTGTATGCCGAGGATCCGGGCCGGGATTTCCAGCCGAGCCCGGGCCTGCTGACCGCCGTGAAATTCCCCCACGCCGACGGGCAACAACTGCGCATCGACACGTGGGTCGAGGCAGGTTGCCAGATCCCGCCCTATTTCGACCCGATGATCGCCAAGGTGATTCGCTGGGCGCCGACCCGTGAACAGGCGCGCTTGGGATTGCATCAAGCGCTGGACGAAAGCCTGCTCTACGGCGTGGAAACCAACCGCATCTACCTGCAACAAATTCTTCTCGACGCGCCCTTCGCCGACGGCCAGCCCTGGACGCGCTGCCTGGAAACCCTGGCCTATCGCGCCAACACCTTCGAAGTGCTCAGCCCTGGCACCCAGACCAGCGTGCAGGATTACCCGGGCCGCCTCGGTTATTGGGCCGTGGGCGTACCGCCGTCGGGTCCGATGGACAGCCGCTCGCAGCGCTTGGGCAATCGCCTGCTGGGCAATGACGAAGGCGCGGCGGCCCTGGAAATCACCATGAGCGGGCCGGTGCTGCGCTTCAATTGCAACGCCCGGGTGGCGGTGACCGGTGCGCAAATTGCCCTGACCCTGGACGGCGAAGCGGTGCCGATGAACGCCCCGCTGTCGATCAATTCCGGATCCACTCTGGCCCTGGGCACCATCACCGGCGCCGGGGCGCGCAGCTATGTGTGCCTGCAAGGTGGCTTGCAGGTACCGGATTACCTCGGCAGCAAAAGCACTTTCACCCTCGGCCAGTTTGGCGGCCATGGTGGACGGGCGCTGTGTACCGGCGATGTGCTGCACCTGGCTGCGCTGGATGAGCACGCCGTGTTGCCGACAGTGGACGAGCCGCCTCTGCTGTTGCCAGCCGTGCGGCAAATCCGGGTTATCTACGGCCCCCATGGCGCGCCGGAATATTTCACCGAGCGCTACATCCAGACGTTTTTCGATACCTCCTGGGAAGTGCATTTCAACTCCAGCCGAACCGGCGTGCGACTGATCGGGCCCAAGCCGCAATGGGTGCGCGCCGACGGCGGCGAAGCAGGCCTGCACCCGTCCAATATCCATGACAATCCCTACGCCATTGGCGCCGTGGACTTCACCGGCGACATGCCTGTCATCCTCGGCCCCGACGGCCCTAGCCTGGGTGGCTTCGTCTGCCCGGTGACGGTGATCGAGGCGGACCTCTGGCAGTTGGGGCAGCTCAAGGCGGGGGACAAGGTGCGGTTCGTACCGGTGGATCTGAAGACCGCCCGCTCCCTTGCATTGAAATGGGATCAATGTGGGAGCGAGCCTGCTCGCGAAGGGGCCAGTTCAACCACCGCGTCGACTTCTTCGCGAGCGGGCTCACTCCCACAGGGGATGGTGTCGCCTGTGGTATTGGACATCGGCCAGGACGATACCCGCCTGGTCGCACGCCTGTCCGGCGACACCCATCTGCTGCTGGAAATCGGCGCACCCGAACTGGACCTGGTGCTGCGCTTTCGCGCCCATGCCTTGATGCAGGCGCTGGAACAAAAACACCTGCACGGCGTGATCGACCTGACGCCAGGCATCCGTTCGCTGCAAGTGCATTACCAACCCGAACAACTGCCGCTGGCCGAACTGCTGGCAATCGTCGCCGGCGAGTGGGGCGCCGTGTGCGCCGCGCGAGATCTTCAAGTGCCGTCGCGCATCGTTCATCTGCCACTGTCCTGGGACGATCCGGCCTGCCAATTGGCCATCGAAAAATACATGACCACCGTGCGCAAGGACGCCCCTTGGTGCCCAAGCAACCTGGAGTTCATCCGCCGCATCAATGACCTGCCGAACCTCGACGAGGTCCAGCGCACGGTCTTTGACGCCAGCTACCTGGTGATGGGGCTGGGAGACGTCTACCTCGGCGCGCCGGTCGCCACCCCGCTGGACCCGCGTCATCGCCTGGTGACCACCAAATACAACCCGGCCCGGACCTGGACCGCGGAAAACTCGGTGGGCATCGGCGGCGCCTACATGTGCGTGTACGGCATGGAGGGTCCCGGCGGCTATCAGTTCGTCGGGCGCACGTTGCAGATGTGGAATCGTTATCGGGACGTCGCCGCGTTCGATGGCAAGCCCTGGTTGCTGCGGTTCTTCGACCAGATCCGCTTCTACCCGGTCAGCGCCGATGAGCTGTTGCGCATCCGCCGGGATTTCCCGCTGGGCCGCTTCGACCTCAAGATCGAGCACAGCCAACTCAACCTCGCGCACTACCAGCATTTCCTGGCCCGGGAAGCGGACAGCATCGGCGCATTCCGCCAGCAGCAACAACGTGCCTTCAACGCCGAGCGCGAGCGCTGGATCGCCAGCGGCCAGGCTCATTTCGACAGTGAGGAACCGACACTCGCGCCGAGCGAAGATGCGTTGCTGGGCGCGGGCCAACTGAGCGTCGACAGCCACATCGCCGGCAATCTCTGGCAAGTCCAAGTGCAGGTGGGTACGCGAGTTGCCGCCGGTGACGTACTGGTCATTCTGGAGTCCATGAAGATGGAGATCCCGGTGCTTGCGCCCATGGCCGGCGTGGTACGTGAAGTACGCGTCCAACCCGGTTCGGCGGTGCGCGCAGGGCAGCGTGTCGTGGTGCTGGAACGTGACTGAACTCAATCAAAGGATTAACGCGATGAACCTTTCTCTGCGCCTGGACAACCTTCGCGACGCCTATCGCAAAGGGGAAACGACACCCCGCCAGTTGCTGCTGGCCCTGCGGGAAAAAGCCGCTGCGCTCAACCCGGACTACCACCTGTTCATTCACCTGCTGTCGCCCGAGGAGCTGGAGCCTTATCTGGCGGCCCTGGAAAGTCGCGACCTGGACAGCTTGCCGTTGTATGGCGTGCCGTTCGCCATCAAGGACAACATTGACCTGGCCGGCATTCCCACCACGGCCGCCTGCCCGGCGTTTGCCTACGTACCGCAACGTTCGGCCACGGTGGTCGAGCAGTTGCTGGCGTTGGGCGCTGTTCCCCTGGGCAAGACCAACCTCGATCAGTTCGCCACCGGGCTCAACGGCACCCGCACCCCCTACGGTGCCTGCCGCAACAGCGTGCTGGCGGATTATCCGGCGGGTGGCTCGAGTGCCGGCTCGCCGCTGGCGGTGGCCCTGGGTGTGGCAAGCTTTGCCTTGGGCACCGACACCGCGGGCTCCGGCCGGGTGCCCGCGGCGCTGAACAATCTGGTCGGGCTGAAAGCCACCAAAGGTTTGGTTTCCACCGCCGGCGTGGTGCCGGCCTGCCGTACGCTGGACTGCGTGACGACCTTCACCGCGACGGCGCGGGAAGCCAGCCAGCTGTTGGCATTGACCGCGCATTTCGACCCGCGCGACGAATACAGCCGCCGCAACCCGCAATGGAACGACGGCTCGGCGTTCGGCGCGCCACGGCGCTTTCGTTTCGGTGTGCCTCGCTGGCAAGACCTGGAATTTTTTGGCTGCGACGAAGGCCCACGGTTGTTCCGCGACGCCATTGAGCGACTCGAACGTCTGGGCGGCGAAGTCGTCGAGCTGGACCTGTCGCCCTTCCTCGAAGCGGCGCGCTTGCTGTATGAGGGGCCTTGGGTCGCCGAGCGCTACAGCGTTGCCGGGGACCTGATCGAGCGCGACTCCAGCGCGGTACTGCCGGTCATCCGCGCCGTGCTGGCGAAAGCGCCTACCGTAACGGGTGTAGAAACTTTCCGCGCCCAGTACCGTTTGCAAGCGCTCAAGGCCCAGTGCGACCGAACGATGGAAGCCCTCGACTGCGTGCTCACCCCCACCATCGGGCGCCCGGTGAGCCTCGCCGAACTCGCTGCCGAACCGCTGCAGCGCAACGCTGAACTGGGTTATTACACCAACTTCATGAACCTGCTGGACTACGCCGCCGTCGCCGTGCCCAGCGCCTTCATGGCCAGCGGTTTGCCGTGGGGCGTGACGTTGTTCGGCCGGGCCTTCACCGATCAATACCTCCTGGGCGTGGCCGACGCCTTGCAGCGTCAGCAACTGGATGACTTGCCAACCCCCGCCAATCCCGCGCGCCATGATCGGGCTCGGCTGGTGGTGTGCGGCGCGCACCTGGAGGGTTTGGCGTTGAATTGGCAACTCAAGCAGCGTGGGGCCCGGCTGGTCGAGGTCAGCCAAAGCTCGCCGGATTATCGGCTCTATGCCCTCGCCGGCGGCCCGCCAATGCGCCCCGGCATGCTTCGGGTTGGCGAGGGAGGCATGGCGATCGAGGTGGAGATCTGGGATCTGCCAACCAGTGAACTTGGCTCGTTCCTGACCGGTATCCCCGCACCGCTTGGGTTGGGCAAGGTGCAATTGGCCGACGGGCGCTGGGAAAGCGGTTTCATCTGCGAGCCGTATGGCCTGGACGGCGCACAGGACATCACCCATTTGGGCGGATGGCGGGCTTATTTGCGAACCCTGGAATCGCGATGAACCGGTGGCGAGGGAGTCCGCTCCCTCGCCACCGTTTCACAAATCGCAAATCCAAGGGCTCCTTTTCTCACAAGGCCACTAAACTGATTCCATCGGGTCACTCCTGAGGAATCGCCATGTCGCTTCGTTCGCCGCTGTATTCCCAGCGCTCACCGGTGCTGATGCTCGCCGTTTTGCTGGGTGCCGCCTTCCTGCTGACTTCGCTGTTGGCTTATTACGCCGCCAACACGTCACTCAAGGACAACATCCTCAAGGCGTTGTACGTCAACCTCCTGATCGGCCTACTGGTCACGGTGACGGTGTTCGTCATGCTTTATCGACTGATCGCCAGTTTCCAACGCCGGATCGACGCCCAAGCGATTCTGGATGGGCTGACGGAACTGCCCAATCGCCGGGGCTTCGACCTGCTGGCGGTGCAAGCACTGCACGAAGCCCAGCGAGAACCCAAACCCTTGAGCGCGTTGTTGCTGGAGGTGGATGCTTTCAAACAACTGGATGCCACCCACGGCCATGTCGTCAGCGACCAATTGCTGAGCGGTTTCGCCCACGACCTGACCGACACATTGCGGCACTCGGACATCGTGTGTCGGTGGGGCACAGACGCCTTCGTCATGCTGCTCAAGGACACCGATGGACAGAACGGTCTGAAAATCGCTGAGAAAATTCGCCAGCGCATCGAGTTGCAGCGCTACTTTTGCAGCGGGAAACAATTGCAGGTCACCGTCAGCATCGGCCTGACCACCTTGCAGGACAAAGACACCTTGCATAGCCTGCTGTCCCGAGCCGATCATGCGCTGCAACGCGCCCGACAAACCGGCAGCAACCGAACCTGCGTGGAAATGCCTCACTCCAGCTATGAATGAACCTGACCATTGCCCGGCCTGCGGCGGCGCCAACGACTGCACCCTCGCCGATCCGAGGACCGCCGACCGCGCCTGCTGGTGCTATGGCGTCAGCATCGACCCGGCTGTGCTCCTGGCATTGCCGGCCGAGCTACGGAACAAATCCTGCCTGTGCCCACGGTGCGCTCAGGTCGACGACCAGCTGCGCGCCAATCCGCGACCGATCGCGTAATATTGCGCCCCCGCTTCCTGGCCTGAACGTCCCATGCGCGTTGACCGTTTCCTCAGTAATCTGCCGCGTTTCAATCGGCAGCAGGTCCGCCTGCTCCTGGTGGGGCGTCGGGTGCGTATCGATGGCCAGACCATCACCGACCCACACGCGCCGGTGCGCGAGTTCAGCCGCGTCGAAGTCGATGGTGACGTATTGCAAGCAGGCCGACCCGCGCGGTACTTCATGCTGCACAAGCCGCCTGGCTGCGTCAGTGCCACCCGCGATCCACAGCACCGCACCGTGCTCGATCTACTGGACGAGCCGGACAAGGACGACTTGCACATCGCCGGCCGCCTGGATTTCAACACCACCGGGCTGATGCTGATCACCAACGACGGCAGTTGGTCGCGGCGCCTGACCCAACCGCAAACCAAACTGCCGAAGGTCTACTACGTCGAGACCGAGCAGCCCCTCACCGCCGAGTACGCCCCCACCTTTGCCAAAGGCCTGTATTTCGGATTCGAAGACCTGACCACGCAACCGGCGCAACTGACGCTGCTAGGGCCGAAGTCCGCGCGATTGAGCATCGTTGAAGGTCGCTACCACCAGGTCAAGCGCATGTTCGGTCACTTCAATAACAAGGTGCTGCGCCTGCACCGCGAGAGCATGGGCCCCCTGGTGCTGGACTCGGATCTCGAGCCCGGTTGCTACCGTGCCCTTGGCCCCGAGGAGATCTGCCTGGTCTGAGCCAACGACCGCTGGGCAGAAGTGCCGGACAATTTTCAAAGAGCACTTGCGCAACGCTCGACCCCCTGCTTGAATCAAACCGTCGGCCGAAATGTGACCGACGAGTCACCTCATACCTCTAAGAAACTTTTTGCCGGCTGGAGCCCCCAGGTTCCGCCCCATCCCTCCGGCAAACTGCCCGCCATAACAATACCCGTCGACCGAATGTCATGGATCGACATGGGCCTTATCTTCCAGGCGTATGCCTACCTGTCACATTGCCCGTGCAATCTCATTGCGCGCATACCCGCTTGCCAGGAGTCTTATGACATGAGGCCAGAAATCGCTGTGCTGGATATACAGGGTCAGTATCGGGTTTACACGGAGTTCTATCGCGCAGACGCCGCGCAAAAGACCATCATCCTGGTCAACGGCTCGATGGCCACCACCGCGTCGTTTGCCCAGACCGCCAAGAACCTCTACCCGCAATTCAACGTCGTGCTGTACGACCAGCCCTACGCGGGCAAGTCCAAGGCCCATAACCGTCACGAGAAAATGCTCACGAAGGAAATCGAAGGGCAGATCCTCCTGGAGTTGATCGACCACTTCGCCGCCGAACACGTGCTGTCTTTTTCGTGGGGCGGCGCGGCCGCGCTGACGGCACTGGCCCACCGCCCGCGGCGCATCGAAAAAGCCGTCATCAGCTCGTTCTCACCGGTGCTCAACATGCCGATGCGCGACTACCTGGAACGCGGTGTCGACTACCTCAGCAGCCTGGACGGCGACCGTGTTGGACATTTGGTCAACAGCACCATCGGCAAGCACCTGCCGCCCCTGTTCAAGCGCTTCAACTATCGCCACGTCAGCAACCTGGCCGAGCATGAATACGGACAGATGCACTTTCACATCAACGACGTGCTTCACAGCGACCAGCAGTGCTACGTCAACGCAGCCAGGAAGGTCAACGTTCCGGTGCTGTTCCTGAACGGCGAATGGGACGAGTACACCTCGGCAACCGACGCCAGGCTCTTCGCCGACCACGTCCAGCACAGCAGCTTCACCACGTTGCAAGCGACCGGCCACTTCCTGGACATGGAACACAAAGCCGCCTGCCGCGACAGCCGCGACGCGTTGCTGGGCTTCCTCAAGCCGACCCGCCACGAAAGCCGACCGCGCTACAGCTATGTGCAGGACTACCATGCACTGGCTATCTGAAAAAAGTCATCGCGAGCGAGCCTCCCACAACGAGGCTTGCCCGCGACGACCGCTCTGCTTTAAGGCTTGCGCAGACGGATGACCTGACCGGCCGGAAAGAAAAACTTCAAATCCAAGGCGACATCTGGTACAAAGTCAGCCGCTCTGAGCGGGTGTCGTATAATGGCATTACTCCAGCTTCCCAAGCTGATAACGAGGGTTCGATTCCCTTCACCCGCTCCAATCGAATTCTGGTCTCGCGTCGTGGTGGTTTTTGACGGGAGATTGAAAAAACCGGCTCTTGGTGGCCGGTTTTTTTTGGTCTGGGGTTAGTGGGGTTTCTTTCCTGACGCTTACGCCGAGTCATTTATTGTTTTCCATAACGGCGGCAAGACGGCGGATGATCAGCGCTTGGTTCGTCGACATAAAACAGCAAGTTGCTTACGACAGACAACCGCCTCAATCCCCACCCAAATGCCCCAACGGCAGCGGCCCCGGCGCCTTCACCGTGTTGATCGCGAAATTGCTGCGAATATCACTGACCCCCGGCAACTTCAGCAGCTTGCCCGTGACAAAACGGTCATAGGCTCGCAGGTCAGGCACCACCACTTGCAGCAGGAAGTCGGACTCACCGGACACCAGGAACGCCGAGATCACTTCGGGCAGCGCGGTCACCGCCCGGCGGAAAGCCTCGGCTCGCTCGTCGGTGTGCCGTTCGACCTTGATGCCAACGAAAATCGTCATCCCAAGTCCCACTTCATCGCGATCCAGGATGGCTTGATAACCGCGAATCACCCCCGCCTCTTCAAGCATCCGCACGCGACGCAGACAGGGTGAGGGAGACAAGCCGATTTCTTCGGCCAGTTGCACGTTGCTCAGCCTACCGTCCCGTTGCAGTGCCGTCAGGATTTTGCGGTCGAACGTATCCAATTTCATAATTTGGCATTATCCGTTTCAGTTACCCGATTAAGTGGCAGGTTATGCCAATTTCAAGAGCTTTAGAAGCTGACTACGCAACCACCTGCCCTGCCCTTCGACCCTAGACTGGCGTCTCCAATCCACAGAATGCGGAGGGCATGCAATGACAGGGCTCTGGTTGTTTTTCATGGCATTGACGGTGGCGTATCTACTGCCTGGGCCGGACATGATCCTGGTGCTGCAAACCGGCGCTCGACAGGGCAAAGGCGTGGCATTGGCAACGGCGCTGGGATTGGGCGTTGCCCGGGCATGTCATGTCGCGCTGGCAGCGATGGGCCTTTCGGTATTGTTCAAGACGGCGCCGTGGACGTTTGATGCGGTGCGCCTGGCCGGGGCTGCTTATCTGGCCTGGATCGGGTTTCAATGTTTGCGGACGACGTTGTTGCCCCGCTTCGAAGGAGCCGCCGCTGAAATCGAGAAGCGGCAATGGCATCAGGCGATCCGGCGCGGTCTGTTGACGAATTTGCTCAACCCCAAGGCGTTGCTGTTCTGCTCGGTGTTGCTCCCGCAATTCATCGATCCACAGGACGGGCCGGTGTTGGGGCAATTCGCGATATTGGGTGTAGTACTGGTCGGCGTTGGCCTGCTGTTCGACAGCGCTTATGCATTGATCGGTGTAGCGCTTGGGCGATGGCTCCAACGCTCGCCTTCGGCCCAGCGCGTGCAGCGGTGGGTGTTTGGTGGTTTGCTGATCGGTTTTGCGGTCCGGCTGACGTTTGTGCAGCAGTCGTGAGTCCTATGGATTTGTAGCGGATACGCTGAAAAACCAGGGCTGCTCCGCAGCCCAGCGGCAGCAAGCTCCCTCGCCACGTCAATATCAACCACCCCGTCTCACATCCCGAAATAAAGCCAACCCGCCCTTTCCCACCCTAGCGTGACGCTGCTCCTAGACTTCAAGCAAAGAGCTCGCCAGCCCCAACCGTCCTCAATGGTGGTTATGGTGTTGATCATTTTTCTTCAGTAGGTATAGTACTTTCCGATGACACCACAGGGAGGTGTTGTGAACAGCCGATTTTTGATAAGCCAAATTGTTGCGGATGGTTGGTATCTGGTGCGTATCCGAGGCAGTCACCATCACTTCAAACACCCAACCAAACCGGGGCTGGTTACGGTTCCTCATCCCAAGAAGGACCTGCTCAAGAAGACGGCTATCAGTATCTTGCAACAGGCCCTTCTCCAAACGCCTGGTTGCCGCGCTTTTCCAGAGGACGATTGAATGCTTTACCCAATTGCGATTTCCATGGGCGATGACAAGCACGCCTGGGGTGTGGAAGTGCCGGATATTCCCGGTTGTTTTTCCGCAGGTGACGACCTGGACGAGGCCATGGCGATGGCGCGGGAGGCCATCGAGGGTCATTTCGAGATTCTGGCCGAAGACGGTTCGCCCATTCCATCGGCCAACACCGTTACCCTGCACGCAGCCAACCCACAATACGCCGGTTGCACCTGGGCGCTGGTGGACATCGATGTGACCAAGTACCTGGGCAAGGCGCAGAAACTCAACATCACGTTACCCGGCTACCTGCTCAACCGGATTGATGAATATGTATTGCACCATCCCGAAGAGAAGAGCCGCTCCGGCTTCCTCGCGTCGGCAGCGCTGAAGGTGCTGCAGCAAGGGCGATGAGCAATCGCTGACGAAACACGAACCGGTGGGAGCGAGCTTGCTCGCGATGGCTTAGGGTCAGCGATATCAGGTTGTCTGACACAGAGCCGTCACGAGCAAGCTCGCTCCCACCGGTTCACCGATCCTACCTGCTCTCCGACTTGGACTCCTGCATCTGCACCGAAGACTTGCTGCCGTCGGTGTTGTCCTTGGTCTCGTTACCCGAGTTGTCGAAGCAGCCTTGCAAAGCGAACAGGCAGCAGGCGAGGCAAAGGGTGCGGGCGATATTCATGATGTACTCCAATGCTGAGGGCTTTCATGAGTGACCCGTGGCAGCGGCAATGGTTGCGACTGTCATCGTGCTGCACGATGAACGTAAGGGACCTTGCGATTGAAATGTAAGTAGAATTTTCACCGCCTCGTTGCTGTCTCACCAGACAGGTGCATTCCAAAAGGAAACACAGCAATGACGTTCGCCAAAATCGCTCAAAAACTATCCCTCTGGGCCGGGAGCCCCAAGACCTTCCTAGGGGCCATCGTGCTGTTGGTGCTCTGGGCTGCCAGCGGACCTTTGTTCGGTTTCAACGATACCTGGCAACTGATCATCAACACCTCGACCACGATCATCACCTTCCTGATGGTGTTCCTCATCCAGAATACGCAGAACCGCGATACGGATATCCTGCACCTGAAAGTGGATGAATTGCTTCGGGCGTCCAAGGACGCGCAGAACGCAATGCTCGGTCTCGAATCGCTTGATCTCAAACAACTTGAAGCGTTGAGGAAGCGGTATCAGGACATGGGCAAGGTCGACGCCAAGAGCCTTGATGGCGTCGAACAGGAAAAAAAGGTAGACCTGAACCAATGCTGATACCGATGCGCGAGGGGCCCATGCCACTCGCGCACTCCCTTGGGCATCAGGGCAACGGGTTGCCTCCCGTCACGCCAAATACTTCCCCGGTGATATAGCTCGACTCCTGGGAAGCGAGCAGTACATAAAGCGGCGCGCATTCAGCGGGTTGGCCCGGACGTTTCATCGGAACCTGGGAGCCGAACGTAGGAATCTTCTCCCTAGGTTGTCCGCCGCTGGGTTGCAGCACGGTCCAGATTGGACCCGGCGCGACTGCATTGACACGAATGCCCTTGCTGATGACTTGCCCGGCCAGCGCCTTGGTAAACGCCACGATTGCCGCTTTGGTGGTGGCGTAGTCCAGCAGCGTCGCGGACGGATCGTAGGATTGGATAGAGGCGGTATTGATGATGGTTGCCCCAGCTGGCATCAGCGGAACAGCAGCCTTGCAGATCCAGAACATCGCATAGATGTTGGTCTTCATGGTGTCATCGAATTGCGCGGTGGTGATGTCGGCAATGTCTTTTTGCGCCTCCTGCTTACCGGCGACATTCACCAGGATATCCAGGCCATCGAGCTGCTGCTGCGCCATCTTCACCATCTGGACACAGAACGCCTCATCCTTAAGGTCGCCTGGTATGGCGATGGCCTTGCGGCCCTCAGCCTTGATCAGTTCGATGACTTGTTGTGCATCGCGCTCTTCGCTGGGCAGATAATTGATCGCGACATCGGCCCCTTCCCGGGCGTAGGCGATGGCAGCGGCGCGACCAATCCCCGAATCGCCGCCCGTGATCAAGGCCTTGCGCCCCTCCAGGCGACCAAAGCCTTGATAGCTTTTTTCACCATGATCCGGTTGCGGTTCCATATCCTGATCAATGCCAGGGGGTGACTGCGGCTGGTCGGGAAATTCCGGACGCGGGTATTGGGTCAGCGGATTCTGCATCGCGTATTGGTTGGGTTCTCGGCGTGTAGACATCGAGGTTCTCCTTTTCAGCGGGCAAAACAAGCCGGGACGTTGGCGCCCCGGCCCTGGAATTGACACAGGTGCAGCGAAGATCAACGGCTGGCTTGCAGGGCCCTGGCCATTTCAAGGTGCGTCTGCAATTTAGGCAGGGTTTCGTCGGCGAATGCCTTGATCTCCGGCACGTCAGTAGTCTGGGCCTGCTGCTGGATCTGCGCGATGGCGTCCTCAGTGGCCTTGACCTGGCTGGCGGCATACGCCGCTTCAAACGACTCGCCCTCGGCGACTTGCGGCTGCAGGGTCTTCGCTTTGTCCGCCACTACTTCCCGCGGCGCGACAGGCAAGTCGAGTTTCTTGGCGATCTTCGCCAGATGTTGGTTGGCGGTGGTGCGGTCGTTGATCACCATGATGGTGTAATCCTTGACTTCCCGTGACTCCGCCTTCGAATGTGCCTCGCGGCTGGCTTCGATGTCAGCCATGCCTTTGGCGGATGCATCGTTGATGAATTCGACAGGTGACTGGGCCCACGCACTGTTGGCACCCAGGCCCATCAGTACAACAACACTGGTGGTGCGTAAAAAGGTGGCCATCCGGCTCATGGTCGCGCCCTCCTCTGAAAGATATTGCGACGGGATTTTGCGCCGCAGAAATCAGAACCACCGTTGAACATTCAGCGAGACGTCCCGCCCGGCTTGCGGCCAATCTCGGCTTTCAGCGGACTTTTATCGACACTCGCGATGGTGGTTCTCCCACTTTTGCGACCCGCTTCGGACACCTTCGTTCGATCGTGGGCAATGTTTCCCGGATAAATGTTGCTTGATCCGCCCATAGTCCAACCCTCCGTAATCAAAGAATGATGGGCACGCTTACCCCGTATTCATTTGAAGTGACCTGGGATTCAAGATTTGGAAAAAACGCTCACGCCACGACGAACGGTGGCGCGAATTCAAATGCCGAAAGCCCTATGATTGTGGCGCTTGGCTGCGTACATCGCCTCATCGGCATGGCGGAACAGCGTTACGTCTTCGGTCCCGTGGTCAGGAAAACAGGCCAGACCGATGCTCGGCTCGATGCTGAGACAGTGGCCGTCCAGCCGCAGAGGTTGGGCCAATGCGAGACGAATTTTCTCCTGTACCCTGCCGGCATCTTCCACGCTGTGGACGCTATGGAGCAACACGACGAACTCATCGCCACCGATGCGCGCGACGGTGTCGGCGTCACGTATGCACCCCTTCAATCGGCTGGCGACCGCTTGCAGCAGCATATCGCCGACGCCATGGCCGTAGGTGTCGTTGACTTGCTTGAAACGATCCAGGTCGATGTACAACAACGCCATCCGTCCGGAAACAACACGGGCCGTGGCCAACGCGGCCTTGAACCGATCCCGCAGCAACTCACGGTTGGGTACCTGGGTCAGTTGGTCGTACTGCGCCATGTGCTGAAGCCGGGCGTGCAGTTGCTGGCGCTCGATGGCGAGGGTGATCTGGGCGCAGACGTATTGCAGCAATTCCTTGTCCTGCTCCGTATAGCGACCACTGTCCGGAGCACTTTTGACGATCAATGCGCCGATCGTACTGCCTTGCGAATTCAGCGGTACACCCAGCCAGCAAGGCGCATCAGGCTTCGCCACGAGGTCGCAGAACTCCACGGGCGACGAGCTGCAACCGGGCGTAAGCAGGATCGGCTGGCCGCTGCGTACCACTTCGGCGCACAAGCGCCCGATAGCCGTGCCAGGCAGCTCGGGCTGTCGTTCTCGATCGTCGACGTGATAGGCAAAGTTGAGCTGTGCGCACTGCTCGTCATACAAAGCCACCGAGAAATTCAGCGCTGGCAACCACTCGCCAATGATGAGGTGGATACGCTTGAATAATGCCAGCAAGTCAGCGGCGGCATGGGCCGCCTCGGAAATTGCATACAACGCGGCCTGCCTGGATTCCGCCTGCTTGCGCTCGGTGATGTCGCGAGCCACGGCGATCCGAAGCTGGTCAGCCTCCGACCAGCGCGCCGACCACAAGATGTGCACAACGCCACCGTCCTTGCGCAGATAGCGGTTTTCGAAATTGAGCTTGGGCTCGCCCCCCATGATCTCCCGCGCCGCCTCGAGGGTCCGTTGGCGATCGGCGGGATGAACCAGCTCGATCATCGACCGACCGATCAGTTCCTGGGGGGTATAGCCGAAAATACGCTCGCAGGCGGCGCTGACGAATACGAAGCGTCCCTGGACATCGACGGCGCAGACGGCATCGAGCAGCAGGTCGAGGTAACTGGCCAACGGCGTGGAGTTTCGGGTGTCCATGGCGCGCAAGCCATCCGGGTAATCAAGCAATGGGCGAACCGGGTCGCCCCCGTTCATGACGCCGACGGAGCATGCAAAGCCGACGCGCCCCCCACGGTACCGATGAGGATAGCGCAGGGTATCGACACGCGGGGTGCCCAGACGCCTGAGGATAGCAAACGCCCCGGGCTCAGAGGCCAGGAAGCAGCTCCGACATGGCAAATGGATTTCCCGGCCAAGGTCCTAGGCAGGGTCCTACGCAGAAGTCTCCGGTAACACTCAAACACGCCGGAATCAGCCGATTCAAAGCCCCGCCCATCGGTCTGTAAAGTCTGGACACACAAGCCCCACGGACAGCAACGCTAACCAAGGAATGTTCACGCCTATGAACCAGATTGCGCAGCCCACTCAGCACTTCAGTAACTATCGCAAAATCATTTCCCTGGCGGACCGGGACTGGCAGAACGCCGAAAACGGAAAGATCGCTGGACTGAGCGTCGAGGTCCAGTCTCCCAACGTGCTCATCGACCAATATGGTCGCACCTTGCATCACTTTTGCACCACGTCGTACCTGGGCCTGGATTACCACCCCGCCTTGCTGGATGGCGCCATGACCACGCTGTGGGAAACAGGAACACTGCGTGTCGCCAACTCCAGAAACCGCAGCCGGCTGGCAATCCTGGACCAATACGAAACCCAGCTGTCGGAGTTGTTCGGCGCCAGCTGCCTCAGTGCGCTGTCCTGCAGTGCGGCGAGTTCGGGAATCCTGCCGCTGCTGGCCAGCGGCGCGCTGACGAAAAACCGCCCGCCGGTGATGGTGTTCGACAAGCACGCCCACTACTCGATGAACCATATCAAGGCCGCTTGTGCGGATGAAACCCAGGTCCTCACCTGCCCACACAACGACATGGATTTTCTTGAGGACGTCTGCAAACGCCAGGGCAACGTGGCCTACGTGACGGACGGCGCCTACAGCATGGGCGGCATGGCGGACCTGGACAGTTTGTTGTACCTCAGACAGCGCTATGGTCTGTTCCTTTATTTGGACGATTCCCATGCCGTGTCTACCGTGGGGCCCTGCGGCATCGGTCGGGTACGCTCACGGATCCACGCCTTGGATGAGCGAACCCTGATCGTCGCCTCGCTGGCCAAGTCTTTCGGGGCCAGTGGCGGGCTGGCCATGTTCGGCAGCGAGCGGCACAAGACGCTGGTGCAGCGTTACGGCGGCCCCGCCAGCTGGTCGCAGAGCCTCAATTCGGCGGCTATCGGCGCCGGCATGGCCTCGATCCGCTTGCATCGCAGTCGAGAGTTCCACGCCTTGCAAGAACGTTTGCAGGCTAATATCCGTTTTTTCGACAGCCTCATCCGCACCGAACAGTATGCAAGCCCCATGGCAATCCGCCTGGTGCGCTGCGGTGAGGCAGCCCTGGCTACCCGCCTGGCGGTGGAGTTGGCCGACCTGGGGTATTTCACTTCAGCGGTCTTTTTCCCCGTGGTGCCGCAAGACAAGGCCGCGATCCGCATCACCCTGCGCGCCGACATGGCGCCGGACGTGATTCGTTCGTTCTGCGAACAGCTGACCAGTCTTTTGGTGGCCCAAGGCCGTGATATCCGTCCTTGAAACGAGACCTTGATGAAAAACCGTACAACACTGATCGTCACCTGCACCACGGTCTTCCTGGCACAGCTGGGCATGAGCATCTATCTGCCAGCCCTGCCGGATATCGCCCAGGCCCTGGGCGCCGATGCATCCCGAGTGTCGTGGGGGTTGTCGGTGTACCTGGTCGGCATGGCCTTGCCGATGCTGATGTGGGGCAGCCTGAGCCAGCGTCTTGGACGCAAACCGGTGCTGGTGGCGGCATTGACGCTGTACGGCCTCGCAAACCTGGCGCTGCCGTTGGGTACGACGATAGAAACGTTCCTGGCGTTCAGGTTGGTCCAGGGCGTCGGCGCCAGCGGTATTTCGGTGATGGCGAGGGTGCTGATCCGTGACAGCTTCAGCGGCGACCTGCTGGCCAAGGCCTTGTCCTGGATATCGATCGCCTTCGTGGTTGCCCTCGGCATCGGCCAGTACCTCGGCTCACTGATCCAGGCTGCGTTTGGATGGGAGGCGATTTTTCTCGGATTGGGCGCGGCCAGCCTGGTCATGGCCGCCGCGGTGTCCACGGCGGCGTTCCCGGTACTTGCCGAAAACAGCAATGGACAGTCGGCTTGGGGGATCTACGTACGGATACTCCAGCATCGTGGTTTTCTGTTGCCTGCGTTGGCGGGCGGGTTGGGTTATGGCGTGATCATCGCCTTCAACACCGCCGCGCCGCTGATCCTGCAACAGGGCTTTCACTGGTCTGCCATCGAGTATGGGCTGTTGGGCTGGCCGATCAGCGGCGCGTACTTGCTGGGCGCGCTCGCGGTCAATGCCTTTGTGCTGCGCACGGGCCAGCGCCGGCTGATGGGTTGGGGCATTGCCCTGGTCCTGGGTGGCAGCGCGACCATGCTGGCAGGAAGCGTTTCACTGAGCAGCGTCGCGCTTTTGTTCTGGTTGCCATACTGCTTCGCGGTGTTCGGCCAGTCGTTGAATTATCCGATCAGCCTGTCGCTGGCAAACGAAGGCTCGCCGATCGCCGGCGCTTACGCCATGGCGTTGAGCGGTTTCCTGCACCAGCTGATGGCGTCTATGATCGGCGCGATCGCCAGCCTCTTGCTAAGCCAACAGGCGTGGCCACTCGCGGTTTTATGCATGTTATTGGCGACGGCGGCGACGCTGTGCGCCAGGTTCACGCCAAATGGACCGGGTCGGTAATAACACAGGAAATCGACTGTTCAAAACGCATCTCGATCTGGCTCAAGACTGGGTCGTGATAAAGTCACGCCCTGCCTTAGCCACGTTTTGAGATGATTTTTGCGATGACCGATTTCCAGGAATACGACGCCCGGCTCGAAGATTGGGAGACCTTGCGCGCCGACACCGCCTTCAGCGGCTTGTTGGTGGGCAATGGCGCCAGCCGCGCCGTGTGGGATGATTTCGGCTATGACTCGTTGTTCGAGAACGCCCGCACCGTCGAGGAAAAACCCTTGAGCGCGTCGGAACTGAGCGTGTTCGACGCGCTGCAGACACGCAGTTTCGAACAAGTGCTGGGGGCGCTGAAAACCACCAGTCGGGTCAACAAGGCCTTGGCCGTCAGCTCCGCGGCGCCGCGCAATCGTTATTACGCGATCAAGGAAGCGCTGATCAACACCGTACATGCGGTGCATATTCCTTGGCGGCTGGTACAACCGTCGACCCTGGAGAACCTCAATCAGGAACTGGGCCGCTACCGTACGGTGTTTACCACCAACTACGATCTGCTGAGCTATTGGGCGATCCAACAAGCGCCCGAAACCCTCACCGATCTGTTCCTGGGGGCCGACCACAGCTTTGACCTGAGCCAGGCCCACCTCGACAAACCCCGTCTCTTGTACCTGCACGGTGGCCTGCACCTGGTGCGCAACCAGGACGGCACGGCACGCAAGCTCACCTCCACCGAAGGCACGCTGCTGGGCAGCTTCGCCATCAACAACACCATCAAGACCCTCGACGATGTGCCGTTGTTGGTCAGCGAAGGGCCGAGCCAGGACAAACTCAAAACGATTCGCAGCAGCGACTATCTGTCGTTCTGCTACGACCAACTGCTGCACCACCACGACAATCTGTGCCTGTTCGGCCACGCCCTGGGCGAGCAGGACAGCCACATTGTCGATGCCTTGCGCCAAGCCGCGCCGAAGACCGTCGCCATCTCGATCTACCCACGCAGCCAGGCGTTCATCCAGCATCAGAAACGGCATTACGCCAAGCTATTCCAGGGTCTGGGCACAGAGCTGCGTTTCTTCGATGCCAAGAGCCATCCGCTGGGCGATCCGAAGCTGTCGGTGCCGGTGGAGGTCTAGACCGCGCCGTTTGACTCGGCGCCTATAGGGTAATCGCCGTACCGAGCAACGTCAGGAACCCCGCCAGCCAGCTCGGGTGCGCCGGCCAGGCCGGTGCCGTGGCGAGGTTGCCCTGGACATGGCCTTCGGTCACCGGGATGTCGATGAACGTCCCGCCGGCCAAGCGCACTTCCGGGGCACAGGCCGGATAGGCGCTGCACTCGCGCCCCTCCAGGATGCCCGCCGCCGCCAGCAATTGCGCCCCGTGGCACACCGCCGCGATCGGCTTGCCCGCCAAGTCAAAATCGCGCACCAGTTGCAAGACTTTTTCATTCAGCCGCAAGTATTCCGGAGCGCGACCGCCTGGCACCAGCAACGCATCGTAGTCGGCCGCCTCGACGCTGGCGAAGTCATGGTTGAGGGCGAACAGATGTCCCGGTTTTTCGCTGTAGGTCTGGTCGCCCTCGAAGTCATGAATCGCCGTGCGGACAGTCTGCCCGGTCGTTTTATCCGGGCACACGGCATGGACGGTGTGGCCGATCATCTGCAGGGCCTGAAACGGCACCATGACTTCGTAATCTTCGACGTAATCGCCGACCAGCATGAGGATTTTCTTGGCGGCCATGGAATGGGCTCCTTTGGAATGCGTGAGAGTGGACGCATTAAAGGTAGACCGCTGTAACGACAGCCCGCCATTAACTGACAGACTGCACCACTTGATGGGTGGGAGCGAGCCTGCTCGCGAATCAGGCAGCGCGGTTTGTCAGATATTCGCGTTATCGTTCTTCGCGAGCAGGCTCGCTCCCACAGGGTTCAGGTCGGTTTGTCAGGCCAGGTAGCCATCCGCCCGCAGCAGCGTTTCGAGGCAGTGCTCGGTAATGTGGTAGAACGCCTTGAGTTCGTCGATCCTGGCCAGCAGTTCGGTGGGCTCCACCGGTTCGGGACGTTTGACCGCCAGGATCATCTTGTTCTTGTTGGTGTGGTCCAGGGAAATGAACTCGAACACCTTGGTCTCATAGCCGCAGGCTTCGAGGAACAACGCCCGCAAACTGTCGGTGACCATTTCCGCCTGCTGGCCCAGGTGCAGGCCATATTGCAACATCGGCTTGAGCAGCGCCGGGCTCTGGATTTGCAGGCGGATCTGCTTGTGGCAGCACGGTGAGCACATGATGATCGAGGCGTCCGAGCGGATGCCCATGTGGATAGCGTAATCGGTGGCGATGTCGCAGGCGTGCAAGGCGATCATCACATCCACCGCGCTCGGCGCCACGGTGCGCACGTCACCGTGCTGGAAACTCAGGCCCGGATGCTCCAGTCGTGCCGCGGCTTCATTGCACAGCTTGACCATGTCTTCGCGCAGCTCGACACCCGTCACCACGCCTTCGGCCTGCAAGGTATTGCGCAAGTAATCATGGATGGCGAAGGTCAGGTAGCCCTTGCCCGAGCCGAAATCCGAGACTCGCACCGGCTTGTCCAAGGCCAATGGCGAAGATGTCAGCGCGTGGCTGAACACTTCGATGAACTTGTTGATCTGCTTCCACTTGCGCGACATGGCCGGGATCAATTCGTGCTTATGGTTGGTCACCCCCAGGTCGGCCAAAAAGGGCCGATTCAGGTCGAGGAAGCGGTTTTTTTCGCGGTTGTGCCCGGCGGACGGTACTTCCCGCAGTTGCTGCGGCTTGCTCTTGAACAGCGAGCTCTTGCCTTTCTTGCTGTATTCCAACTGCGCCTCGTCGGTAATCGCCAACAAGTGAGCATTCTTGAACGAAGTCGGCAACAGCGTGGCGATGGCATCCACGCCTTCGGCCAGCGAAAAATTCTTGGTGATGTCGCGGGTTTTGTAGCGATAGACAAAGGACAGGCACGGCTGGTCCTTGACGGTCAGTTGCTTGATGATCAGCCGCTGCAGATCGCTTTCGTCACCGACGTACTTGGCCAGCACCAGCTTGATGAACGCGTTTTGTTCGAGACTGGTTTGCAAAAGCTCGATGAACTGAGCGTGGTGATCCGGCCCGGGACGGGTGGGAGTTGCGGTGACGGACATGGAAAAGCGGCCTCGGGGCGGGCGGATCGGGAATGACGGGTATTTTAGGGGGGATCGGATGCGGGGGCACGGGGAATTTCCCCAACGGTGCGAAATGCGCAGCGCAATCTAGGTGGCAGCGCGCTTTTGTGGCGAGGGAGCTTGCTCCCGCTCGGCTGCGAAGCAGTCGTCGATGTGCGAGCCCGTTGCCTGACCCTGGAATCGATGGGGACCGCTTCGCGGTCCAGCGGGAGCAAGCTCCCTCGCCACAAACGCGCCTTCGCCATGATGGCCGGCAGCCAATCAGCCCAACACCACCAACCGATTCGGCAGCTCATTACGCGCATGGGTCACCGGCACGTGCTCCTTGAGCAATTCGCCGCAAGCCTCGATGCACGCCACAAAACCTTGCAACGTCTGGCCCTGGCGAACCTGCTGGGTGAACGTACCGACAATGGCATCCCAATGGCTGTTGTCGAGTCGCTTGGAAATACCCTCGTCCACCAGGATTTCCACATACCGCTCGGCCTCGCAGACGAAAATGAGCATGCCGGTGCTGCCTACGGTGTGATGCAGGTTCTGTTCGAGGAATTGCCGGCGCGCCAGGTTGGAAGCCCGCCAGTGGCGTACCGAGCGAGGAATGAGGTGCGTGGTGACGGCAGGAATGCGAAACATCAGACACAGCACGATGAAACCACCCCATTGCACCCACAACAGGCTATGCACGCTCAGCCATCCCGTCACGTAATGCAGGATGCCCGGCACTACCAGCGCCAGCAGGCTGGCCCAGAGCAAGGGGATATAGGCGTAGTCATCGGCGCGGGCGGCGAGCACCGTGACCAGTTCGGCGTCGGTGTCGCGCTCGACCCGAGCGATCGCCTCGGCCACTTTGCGCTGTTCGTGTTCAGTCAGTAATGCCATGTTTGAAAATGCCCGCTCATTGTTATTCTCACCAGCCGCCGGACGAACCGCCGCCGCCGAAACTGCCGCCACCACCGCTGAAGCCACCGCCACCACCACCGCCGAAGCCGCCTCCTCCGCCTCTATAACTTGCGCCGGAGCCCCCTCCGCTGGGCAGGATACCGAGCACTTGGCAAACGAAAATCGTCAGGATGAAAAGCATCGCGAGGAAGATGAACAAGCCTGGGTGGCGCTCGACGAAATCGCCCTCGTCCGCACTGCCCGCGCTGTATGCCGCAGCCGGTTCATCGAGGGGGTTGCCACCCAACACCACGAGCATCGCCGCCACACCGTCACTGATGCCCTTGTTGAAGTTGCCCGTCTTGAACGCCGGGGTGATCACCTGGTTGATGATCACCGAACTCTGGGCGTCGGTCAGGCGATCTTCCAGCCCGTAACCCACTTCGATGCGCAGTTTACGGTCATCGCGGGCGACGATCAGCAGCGCGCCGTTGTTTTTATCCTTTTGCCCGATGCCCCAATGGCGCCCCAATTGATAACCGAAGTCTTCGATGCTGGCGCCTTGAAGGTTCGTCAGCGTAACGACAACCACCTGCTCGCCGGTGGTCTGTTCATGGGCCTTGAGTTGCGCATCGAGTTGCGTGCGCACCGATGGGTCGAGCAACTGGGCTGTGTCCACCACCCGCCCGGTCAGCGCCGGGAAGCTCAATTCTGCCTGGGCCGTGGCTGCAAAAGCCCAGAGCAACAGCACGAACAGCTTCAAGCTTCGAGCAGCAAGCCTCAAGCCGAAAGCCGTACGCGTTACCTGAGCTTGCAGCTTGCCGCTCAGAACTTGAGGCTGCTCCATCAGAACTTCACTTCAGGCGCTTTTTCGGCATTCGGGCTGGTGGCCTCGAAGGTCTCGCGAACTGGCAGATCGCTGTACATCACGCTGTGCCACAGGCGACCCGGGAAGGTACGAATCTCTGTGTTGTATTTCTGCACGGCCAGGATGAAATCACGACGCGCCACGGCGATGCGGTTCTCGGTGCCTTCGAGTTGCGATTGCAAGGCCAGGAAGTTCTGGTTGGCCTTCAGGTCCGGGTAGCGCTCGGATACCACCATCAGGCGGCTCAATGCGCCGCTCAACTGGTCCTGGGCCTGCTGGAACTGCTTGAGTTTTTCCGGGTTGTCCAGGGTGCTGGCATCGACCTGAATGGACGTGGCCTTGGCCCGGGCTTCGATCACCGCCGTCAAGGTTTCCTGCTCATGCTGGGCGTAACCCTTGACGGTCTCCACCAGGTTGGGAATCAGGTCGGCGCGGCGCTGGTATTGGTTCTGCACCTGGCCCCAGGCCGCCTTTGCCTGCTCGTCCAGGGTCGGGATGTTGTTGATGCCGCAACCGGCCAGCAGCGTGGTGAACAGCATCAGGGCCAGCATTTGCAGCGCGCTGCGGTGGTTCAGTCGTCGAATCATCGGGTGAAGCTCTCCCTTGTATTGCATTAAGAAAACACCGCCACCTATCTTACCGGCGTCTGGGGCATAATCGCCGCCGCACTGGATCGAATCGGGTCTATGGGCTAAAAGATGCGCAGTGCGAAACTAAGTTCATCGGCACAGGTTCGAAAGTGTGCTGCATTTAACTGGATAACACCCGAACAACAATAGCCGTTCCTCACATTTAGGCTGACCGGCGTGTCCTGATCACCGCCCTTTAGGCTTGCGAGAAAACTATTCATGAAGAAGCTGTGTTTGCTGGGCCTGTTTGTCAGTCTGGCCAGTCAATCCGTATTAGCCGACAACCTGCCAGCCCCCATAGAGAACAAGGACGCTTTCATCAGCAGCCTGATGAAGCAAATGACCCTCGAGGAAAAGATCGGCCAGCTGCGCCTGATCAGCATCGGCCCGGAGATGCCCCGGGAGATGATCCGCAAGGAAATTGCCGCCGGCAACATCGGAGGCACATTCAACTCCATTACCCGCGATGAGAACCGTCCGATGCAGGACGCGGCCATGCGCAGCCGGCTGAAGATCCCGATGTTCTTCGCCTATGACGTGATTCATGGCCATCGCACCATTTTCCCGATTCCCCTGGCCCTGGCCTCGAGCTGGGACATGGACGCCATCTACCGCTCCGGCCGCATCGCGGCCAAGGAAGCAGCGGCCGACAGCATCGACATCACCTTCGCGCCCATGGTCGATATCTCCCGCGATCCACGCTGGGGCCGGACCTCCGAAGGCTTCGGCGAAGACACTTATCTGGTGTCGCGCATTGCCGGGGTGATGGTCAAGGCGTTCCAGGGCACCGGCGCCAACGCCGCCGACAGCATCATGGCCAGCGTCAAGCACTTCGCCCTGTACGGCGCCGTGGAAGGCGGCCGGGACTACAACACCGTGGACATGAGCCCGGTGAAAATGTACCAGGACTACCTGCCGCCCTATCGCGCCGCCATCGACGCCGGCGCGGGCGGGGTGATGGTCGCGCTGAATTCCATCAACGGCGTACCGGCCACCGCGAACACATGGTTGATGCACGACCTGCTGCGCAAGGAATGGGGCTTCAAGGGCCTGGCCGTCAGTGACCACGGCGCGATTTTCGAGCTGATCAAGCATGGCGTCGCTCGGGACGGTCGCGAAGCGGCCAGGCTAGCGATCAAGGCCGGCATCGACATGAGCATGAACGACTCGCTCTATGGCAAGGAGCTGCCAGGGCTGCTCAAGGCGGGCGAGATCGAGCAGAGCGACCTCGACAACGCGGTGCGTGAAGTGCTGGCCGCCAAGTACGACATGGGCTTGTTCAAGGATCCGTACCTGCGTATCGGCAAGGCCGAGGACGACCCGGCCGATGTCTATGCCGACAACCGCATGCACCGCGCCGATGCCCGTGACGTGGCGCGCCGCAGCCTGGTGCTGCTGGAAAACCGCAACCAGACCCTGCCCCTGAAGAAAACCGCGAAGATCGCTTTGGTCGGCCCGCTGGCCAAGGCGCCGATCGACATGATGGGCAGTTGGGCCGCCGCCGGGCGCCCGGCGTTGTCGGTCACGGTGTATGACGGCATGGCCCGCGCGTTGGGCGGTGAGTCGAAGCTGATCTATGCCCGTGGCGCCAACATCACGGGCGACAAGAAGGTGCTCGACTACCTGAACTTCCTCAACTTCGATGCCCCGGAAGTGGTGGACGATCCGCGTCCGGCCCAAGTGCTGATCGATGAAGCGGTGAAAGCCGCGAAAGAAGCGGACGTAGTCGTCGCCGCCGTGGGCGAGTCCCGTGGCATGTCCCATGAATCGTCGAGCCGTACCGAACTGAACATTCCCGCCAGCCAGCGCGAGCTGATCAAGGCCCTGAAGGCCACCGGCAAGCCGTTGGTGCTGGTGTTGATGAATGGCCGCCCGCTGTCATTGCTGGAAGAAAAACAGCAGGCCGATGCGATCCTGGAAACCTGGTTCAGCGGTACAGAAGGCGGCAACGCCATCGCGGACGTGCTGTTCGGCGACTACAACCCGTCGGGCAAGCTGCCGATCACGTTCCCACGCTCGGTCGGGCAGATTCCGACCTACTACAACCACCTGAGCATTGGTCGGCCGTTCACGCCGGGCAAGCCAGGCAACTACACTTCGCAGTACTTCGACGACACCACCGGCCCGCTCTACCCGTTCGGCTATGGGCTGAGCTACACGACGTTCAGCCTGTCGGACATGGCCCTGTCGTCCACCACGCTGAACAAGACCGGCAAGCTCGACGCCAGCATCACTCTGGAAAACACCGGCGATCGTGACGGCGAAACCGTGGTGCAGCTGTACATCCAGGACGTTACCGGCTCGATCATCCGTCCGGTGAAGGAGCTGAAAAACTTCCGCAAGGTCATGCTCAAGGCCGGCGAGAAGAAGGTCATCCACTTCGACATCACCGAAGACGACCTGAAGTTCTTCAACGCGCAGCTCAAGTACGCGGCAGAGCCAGGCAAGTTCAACGTGCAGATCGGCCTGGATTCCCAGGACGTGAAGCAGCAGAGTTTTGAGTTGCTCTGACCCAACGACACTGCAATAACTTTGTGGGAGCGAGCTTGCTCGCGATGAGGCCCCATCAGTCACCGCATCATCGACTGTCAGGCCGCCATCGCGAGCAAGCTCGCTCCCACATTGGTTTTGCGGTGGATGGTTAACCCCGCCGATCCAGCAGATTCACCACCACCCGATCCACCAACCCCCATACCCTTTGCTTGAAGCGCTTCCACAATGGCCGGCGCTGCCAGGTGTCGAGGCTCACTTGCAGGCTCTGCTCGAAGTCCCGTTCAAAACTGGCGGCCACGGCCTTGCTCAGCCCAGAGTCCAGTGCTTCCAGGTTGGCTTCGAGGTTGAAGCGCAGGTTCCAGTGATCGAAATTGCATGAGCCAATGCTGACCCAATCGTCCACCAGCACCATTTTCAAGTGCAGGAAGCAGGGCTGGTATTCGTAGATTTTCACCCCTGCCTTGAGCAAGCGTGGGTAATAGCGATGGCCTGCGTATCGCACCGATGGATGATCCGTGCGCGGGCCCGTCAGCAGCAGCCGCACGTCGATGCCTCGCGCCGCGGCCTTGCGCAAGGAGCGGCGCACGTTCCAGGTCGGCAAAAAGTATGGCGTGGCCATCCAGATGCGTTTCTGGCCGCTGTTCAATGCCCGGGATAGCGACTGCAGGATGTCGCGGTGCTGGCGGGCGTCGGCATAGGCGACCCGGCCCATGCCTTCGCCCACCGGCGGGACGCGAGGCAGACGGGGCAGGCCGAAATTGGACGCCGGTTTCCAGGCCCGTCGATGGCGGTTGGCAAGCCATTGGCGATCGAACAGCAACTGCCAGTCCAGCACCAGCGGGCCGACGATTTCCACCATCACTTCGTGCCAATCGCTTCGGTCGTCCGAAGGGTTCCAGAATTCGTCGGTGACCCCGGTACCGCCCACCACCGCCAAGCGTTGGTCGACCAACAGCAACTTGCGGTGATCGCGGTAGAGATTGCGCACCCAACGCCGCCAACTCAGGCGATTGTAGAACCGCAGCTCCACGCCCGCCAGGATGAGGCGATTGCGCAGGCCCAAGGTAAACGCCAGGCTGCCATAGTCATCGAACAGACAGCGCACGCGCACCCCGCGCTCGGCCGCCTGGACAAGGGCCTGGACCATCGCCTCGGCGCAAGCGCCCGCTTCCACCAGGTACAACTCCAGTTCGACCTGTTCCTGGGCGCGGGCGATTTCCACCAGCATGCGCGGGAAAAATTGCGGGCCGTCGATCAACAGCTCGAAGCGATTGCCTTCACGCCAGGGAAAGACCGGGCCGCTCATGTCAGCGCGCCGTGAAAATCAGCACCGCACTCACCGGCACCGACAGGCTGATGGTCGACAATCCGGCCAGGTCGCGCAGCTTCTCCAACCCCGGCGCCAGGTCGAAATCCGCCGCGTTGAGCACCACCGGTTCCAGGGTCACGACCTGAAAACGCCGCTCATCCAGGCGAGTCGCCAGCAGTTGGACGTTGTACTCATGCTGCTTGCCATGCAGGTCCACGGTCACCGGCAGGCGCAGTTCCAGTTGCGCGCCGTTGGCCAGGTCCTGGATCGGCATCAGGTCGAGCTGCGCGGTGATGGTGGCTTCGGCGAATTGCTTGATATCGAACAACTCGGCGCGCATGCGCTCGTCCCGCAGGGGGATACCGCTGTTGATGGATTCGAGTTCGACCTCCAGCCGTGCCTGGCCCTTGGGCTGGACCTGCCCATGAAGCACCAGGAAACGCTGGACTTCGGAGACATTGCCGTTTTTGCTGCTGATAAAGGAAAGTCGCGAGGACTCACCATCCAGGTACCAGTCGGCCTGGGCCGGCAGCGTGGCGCAGGCCAGGAGCAAGGTGGTGACAGCGCGAGAAAATAACCGCTTGAACATACAGACTCGGGGGGCAGATAAACCTGTGGCGAACCTTAACCGGGCCGAGGGCGCTTGCAAACTGTCAGTTTCACAACATCGCTGCTGCCAACATAACCCAGTGGCGAGGGAGCTTGCTCCCGCTGGGCTGTGAAGCAGCCCCAAGTCGCGATTGACTGAAGGATTTGCGAGCGCTGCGCACTCGAGCGGGAGCAAGCTCTCTCGCCACAAAAGGCATCGCTGAAACAGCATTCAGGGTTCCAACCGACAGCCTTCCCGCTCCCCCATCCACCGCGCACTGTGGCTACGCCCCAAGCCGCTGACTGTGATGCGTTTTGCTTCGACGGTCTCAAGGAAATCGCTGATCGGCACCGACTGCTTCACATAGCCGCGGCAATAGTCGGCCGGTTGCCGCATCACATAGCGGCACGAGCAGTATTCCTTCGCGGTATAGGCGCTGATGATGTCGGGGAACGCCCGCAAGGCCACCCGCTCCTGCCAGCCCCAACCGAACAGGCCAACAAGCAACATCGACAAAATAATGAGCACTATCCTGCGCTTCATGGTTGCACCGTCCCGGCGAAGGCCGCCATGGCACGCTTGAGCAGTTCGTTGTGGCGATAGGTGCCGTCGCGGTCATCGCCGTAGCGCACGATCACCAGCCTGGCGCTGGGGATGACATACAGCGCCTGGCCCCAATGGCCCAGGGCGGCGAACGTATCCGGCGGCGCGTCAGGCCACGGGCGGGTCGACGGGTCGGCGCCGCGATTGAGCCACCAGTGTCCGCCAGGCACGGCTTCGTCCTGGCCCGCCTGAAACCGAGCGAAAGGCTCGCGGTTGAAGGCAATCCAATCCTTGGGAATCAATTGCCGATCGCCCCAACGGCCATCGCGTTGCATCAGCAGGCCGACACGCGCCAGGTCCCGGGCGGTGAGATAGCCATAGGACGAACCGACAAACGTGCCGCTGGCGTCGGTTTCCCAGGTCGCATGGCGGATGCCCAGCGGCTCGAACAAGGCTGTCCAGGGGTAATCGGCATAACGCGCCGGGCCGACGATATTTTTCAGGGCTTCCGCCAGCAGATTGCTGTCGCCGCTGGAATAACGGAACACCTGCCCGGGTGGGCTGAAGCTTTCGTGCCTGGCGGTGAACGCGGCCATGTCGTGGCGCCCACGGGTATAGAGCATCGCCACGACCGAGGAATTGAGTGGCGCGTATTCATAGTCTTCTTGCCAGTCCAGGCCAGACGCCCAATGAAAAAGATCGGCCAGGGTCATGTCCGGATGTCGCTTGAGCGGCGGGTAGTACTGGGCGGCTGGATCATCCAGGGCAAAGCGTTTTTCACCGTAGGCGACGCCGAACACCGTCGCCAGCAGGCTTTTACTGATGGACCAGGTCAGGTGCGGGGTCTGTGCGTCAGTCGGTCCGGCGTAGCGTTCGTAGACCAGTCGACCGTCCTGGATAACCACCAGCGCGTCGGTGCGGATGCCTTGGCGGGTGGCGTCGTCCCTGGGTGCAAAAGCGTAATGCGCCAAGGCTTCGATGGCCGGCCCACTCGAGGCCTGGCCGGTCGGCCATTGTTCGCCAGGCCAGACTTCGGCGCGGGCCGTCAGGGTCAGCAGCAGGAGCGAAAGCAACAACCAGCCTTTGGGCATGCGCGGGGCTCGCAGAGGTGAACTTGCAGAGCCTATTCAGACTTGATGACAGTTTAAGTTTTGGTGTTCGAAAGGACGCCATCGCGAGCAAGCTCGCTCCCACAGCGGACCTTATGCGCGACGCAAGCCCCGAAGGAGCGAGCTTGCTCGCGATGAGGCCCTTCAAATCGACGAAGACCCCAACGCCTTGTCCAACCGCTTGGCCCGCGCCCCCGCCGCGATGTCCATCACCGCCTTGTCACGCCTCCACATCTCACGCCACGCCGCCGGCCCATCGGCCAAGGCATCGTCCAACTCAGCATCGAGCCCTTTGAATTGGGCGAACAGCCCACCCAGCAACACATGCGCGACAGCACTCGAAGGGTTGTGGCGACTCGTCTGCGCGCAACCGGCGAGCAACGCCAACAGACGCAGTTGCAACGGCCGGGGCCAGCCGCATTCTTGCCCTAAGCCGTACAACCAGGCGGTGATCGCACTGAGCACGTAGACATCTTCCAAGGTGCGAAACGGTTTGACGTAGACGTCCCAGCCGTCGCCGGGGAGCAATTGGCACAGCGCACCGTCCAGCAACATCCGGCCATGGCTGATATCCGGCATGAACGGCAACGTCGGCAACTTTTCCAGCGTCACGCCCGGTTCGCCCGCATGCACCACCGCCAGGTTCAATCGCGGCGCCTCGCCGGGGGCCTCGCTTCGGGCCGCGACCAGCAACCACTCGGCGGCATCGCCCGCGGTGACGAAATCCTTGCGCCCGCTAAGCCGCAAGTCGGCGAGTCGGGTCTGCATGTCCGCCGGGCGCAAGCTGCGCTGCTCGGTTGCGCACAACGCACCGAGGCTTTGGGGCGCGCTCGGCCAAAGCGCCCGCAACGCCGCTTGGTAACCCACCAGAAACGCCAACCCGGGCGTGGCCATCGACCGACCGCCGACCACGGCCAACTCGAACGGCGTCACCGACCCCAGGCGATGCAGCAACGCGGCATAACCTTCGGCCAGATCCGCACAGGCGGGCAGCCGCTCGCCGCGTTCGATCAGGGTTTGCCAAGGCATCTGGGCCTCCTTGTGGGCTGTCATATAAGCATCACCAAAGCTTCATGGCGATGACACCGGGGCTACATAGCCTGACTTTGCACAACATGGCTGCATAAAGAAAGTCGACAGGCTGCAACTGAACAGCCCGCACGGAGATTCGCTATGACCCAGATCGCCCGCATCAGCGACACCGGCAATGAACGCCGCCTGCAAGCCGAACGCCTGATCGGCGCCCAGGCCTTGCAAGAAGCACAGGCCTTGCGCTTCAACGTCTTCAGCGGCGAATTCAACGCCAAGCTCAAGGGCGCGGAGGTGGGTCTGGACATGGATGACTATGATGTTCACTGCGCTCACATTGGCGTACGCGACCTGAACACTGGCCGCCTCGTGGCCACCACTCGCCTGCTCGACCACCAGGCCGCCAGCAGCCTGGGCCGGTTCTACAGCGAAGAAGAATTCGCCCTCCACGGCCTGATTCATCTCCAAGGCCCGATTCTGGAAATAGGCCGTACCTGCGTGGACCCGGCCTACCGCAACGGCGGTACCATCGCGGTGCTCTGGGGCGAGTTGGCCGAAGTCCTCAATCAAGGCGGCTACAGCTACTTGATGGGTTGCGCAAGCATCCCGATGCAGGACGGCGGCATCCAGGCCCAGGCAATCATGCAGCGCCTGCGCGAGCGCTACCTGTGCACCGAACACCTGCAAGCGGTGCCGAAAAAGCCGTTGCCGGCCTTGGACGTCCCGTCCAACGTCATCGCCGAAATGCCCCCGCTGCTCAAGGCCTACATGCGCCTGGGGGCGAAAATCTGCGGCGAGCCCTGCTGGGATGAAGACTTCCAGGTGGCCGACGTGTTTATCCTGCTCAAGCGCGACGAGCTCTGCCCGCGTTATGCCCGTCACTTCAAGGCGGCGGTCTGATGAGCCGGTTGCGGGTGTACGCGCGAATCGCGCGAGTATTGCTGGTCGTCACCCTGGGCCTGGCCATGGCCAGTGTGTTCGGGCTGCTGGAACGTCTGGGACTCGCTCATTCGATGGTGCGCCGCCAGCGCTGGTCGCGTTTCTTCATGGCGCGGCTGACCAACGCCCTGCCCTTTCGCGTCACCGTCCATGGGCAACTGCCGAAACAGCCGATGCTGTGGGTCAGCAACCACGTGTCCTGGACCGATATCCCACTGCTGGGCATGCTCACACCCCTGTCGTTCCTGTCCAAGGCCGAAGTGCGTACCTGGCCGGTCGCCGGATGGCTGGCAGCCAAGGCCGGCAGCCTGTTCATCCGTCGTGGTTCGGGCGACAGTCAGTTGATTCGCAAGCAGATGAGCCGTCACCTGGAGCAGGCCTATCCGCTGCTCATGTTCCCCGAAGGCACCACCACCGACGGCCGGACGCTGCGCACTTTCCACGGCCGCCTGTTGTCGGCGGCCATCGATGCCGACGTGGCCTTGCAACCGGTGGCGATCCGTTACCTGCGCAAGGGCGAACCCGATTTGCTGGCGCCGTTCATTGGCGATGACGATCTGCTGTCGCACCTGATGCGATTGTTCGCCAATGATCTTGGCGATGTGGAAATCCATCTCTTGGAGCCGATTGCTTGCCACGGCCAGGAACGCGCGGCCCTGGCTTTCCAGGCGCAACAAGCAGTACACAAAGCATTGTTCGGCGAAATGCCTGAGAAGCAGACAATTCCGGTTCGGCCGGCGGCGATTGCGGCTTGATCCGAATGCGCATGAGCCCCTGTGGGAGCGAGCTTGCTCGCGATCGCGATTTAACATTCAGCAGATGTGCTGGCTGATACACCGCCATCGCGAGCAAGCTCGCTCCCACAATTTAGTCCTGCGGTGAGGCCTGATTCCGCGCAAAATCCTGCAACTGCGGATAGAACAACCGAAAGTCTTCGCTCAACGGCTCATAGAGCCTGACCAGTTCTGACATCGCCCCCGCCAGTTCCTCCGGCCGCGATAGCCGCCGTGAAATGCCGCGCAGCACCTGGCCCAGCACCTCGAATTGCGTATACGACCCCAGCCAGTCGTCCGCCGCCATATAAGGTGCGATCTGCGCCAGCCGCCCCGGCAGTTGCGGTTCAGCAGCGAGGACCTGATAGACCCGGGAGGTGAAGTCCATCAGCGGTCCTTCGCTGTACAGCGCCCAATCCCGGGCCAGGCAATGGTCGAAGAATACATCCAGCACGATCCCGGCATAACGCCGCCGCACCGTGGAGAAACGCGACAAGGCGATATCCACCAGCGGATGGCGATCGGTGTACATGTCGATGCGTCGATGCAGGGCTATCGCCGCTTCGATCCGCGGGTTGAATTGGCCCTGCAGCGGCCCTTTGACGAAGTCGCCATAAAGGCTGCCGAGCAGTTGTTCCCGGCCAGGGCCGCCGAGGTGCAGGTGTGCGAGATAGTTCATGGCCCGCAGCTTAGCACCCCGACGCCTATATCGTTATAACCCGATATAGCGATTTGTAAGATCTTCAGATCAAATACATATTGGTATATCGCGAAGCAACGATTTAAGGTTCGCCTCATCGCGATATAGCGTTATTCATGTGAGCTGCCCCAATGACCCTCGACCTCGACGAAATAATAAAAGCCCTGGCACACCCAGTACGGCGAGACATCCTCAACTGGCTCAAGGACCCCAAGGCCCAGTTTCCCGAACAGTTGCACAACCACGAATTCGGCATCTGCGCGGGCCAGATCGACCAGCGCTGCGGCCTGTCGCAGTCCACGGTTTCGGCGCATCTGGCGGTGTTGCAACGGGCCGGGTTGATCACCAGCCAGAAGGTCGGCCAATGGCACTTCTTCAAACGCAACGAGGAAGTGATCCAGCAGTTCCTCAAGCAAATGAGCCAAGAGCTCTAAACCGACAAGGATTCGAAATGCCCCTTTCACTCTTGATTCTGGCGCTTAGCGCCTTCGCCATCGGCACGACGGAATTCGTCATCATGGGCCTGTTGCCCGATGTGGCGGCGGACCTGGGCGTATCGATTCCCGGCGCCGGCTGGTTGGTGACCGGCTACGCCCTGGGCGTGGCCATCGGTGCGCCGTTCATGGCCCTGGCCACCGCGCGACTGCCGCGCAAGGCTGCGTTGGTGGCATTGATGGGGATTTTCATTGTCGGCAACCTGCTCTGCGCAGTAGCCAGCGACTACAACGTGCTGATGTTTGCCCGAGTCGTCACCGCCCTCTGCCACGGTGCGTTCTTTGGCATAGGCTCGGTCGTCGCCGCCGGCCTGGTGGCGCCCAACAAGCGTGCCTCGGCCGTGGCCCTGATGTTCACCGGCCTGACCCTGGCCAATGTGCTTGGCGTACCGCTGGGCACTGCATTGGGCCAGCAAGCCGGCTGGCGCTCGACCTTCTGGGCCGTGACGATCATCGGCGTGATTGCCCTGATCGGCCTGATCCGCTTCCTGCCGGCCAAGCGCGACGAGGAAAAACTCGACATGCGTTCAGAGCTGGTGGCGCTCAAGGGCGCCGGCTTGTGGCTGTCGTTGAGCATGACCGCGCTGTTCTCCGCTTCGGTATTCACCCTGTTCACCTACGTCGCCCCGCTGCTCGGCGAAGTGACCGGCGTGTCGCCCCGTGGCGTGACCTGGACCCTAGTGCTGATCGGCCTCGGCCTGACCCTGGGCAACATCATTGGCGGCAAGCTGGCGGACAAGAGCCTGGCGAACACGCTGATGGGCGTATTCCTGACCATGGCCGTCGTGTCCACCGTCCTGAGCTGGACCAGCGTGGCGCTGATCCCGACCGAGATAACGCTGTTCCTGTGGGCCACCGCCTGCTTCGCCGCCGTGCCGGCCCTGCAGGTCAACGTGGTGACCTTCGGCAAAGACGCGCCCAACCTGGTGTCCACCTTGAACATCGGCGCCTTCAACATTGGCAATGCCTTGGGCGCCTGGGTCGGCGGCACTGTCATCGACCATGGCCTGGGCCTGACCACCGTGCCCCTCGCCGCCGGCGCGCTGGCCGTGCTGGCGCTGCTGGTGACCCTGATCACTTTCCGTCAGGGCGGCCATGCCGACCTGGCACCTGCCACTCACTGACTACTGATCCTTCACTTTGCGAGGTTGTATTTCATGGCAACAATTTTCGACCCCATCAAACTCGGCGACATCGAGCTGAAGAACCGCATCATCATGGCCCCGCTTACCCGCTGCCGCGCCGACGCAGGCCGCGTACCCAACGCCTTGATGGCCGAATACTACGTGCAACGCGCTTCCGCCGGCCTGATCCTCAGCGAAGCCACGTCAGTCACGCCAATGGGCGTGGGTTATCCGGACACCCCTGGCATCTGGTCCAACGACCAGGTACGCGGCTGGGCCAACGTGACCAAAGCCATCCACGGCGCCGGCGGCAAGATCTTCCTGCAGCTCTGGCACGTGGGCCGGATCTCCCACCCTTCCTACCTGGACGGCGAACTTCCAGTGGCACCGAGCGCCATCCAGCCCAAGGGCCACGTGAGCTTGGTTCGCCCGTTGGCTGACTACCCGACGCCGCGAGCACTGGAAACCGCTGAAATCGCCGACATCGTCGATGCCTACCGCGTCGGTGCCGAAAACGCCAAGGCCGCCGGTTTCGACGGGGTGGAAATCCATGGTGCCAACGGCTACCTGCTCGACCAGTTCCTGCAAAGCAGCACCAACCAGCGCACCGATCACTACGGCGGCTCCCTGGAAAACCGTGCTCGCCTGCTGCTGGAAGTCACCGATGCGGCCATCGACGTCTGGGGCGCCGGCCGCGTGGGCGTACACCTGGCGCCGCGCGCCGATTCCCATGACATGGGCGACGAGAACCGTCTGGAAACCTTCAGCTATGTCGCCCGCGAGCTGGGCAAGCGTGGCATCGCCTTTATCTGCTCCCGCGAGAAAGAAGGCGACGACAGCATCGGCCCACAACTCAAGCAAGCCTTCGGCGGCCCGTACATTGCCAACGAGCGCTTCACCAAGGAAAGCGCCAACGCCTGGCTGGCAGCAGGCAAGGCGGACGCCGTGGCGTTTGGCGTGCCATTCATTGCCAACCCGGACCTGCCGGCACGCTTGAAAGCCGACGCGCCATTGAACGAGCCGCATCCGGAAACCTTCTACGGGAAAGGCCCGGTGGGTTATATCGATTACCCTGTACTTTAATCTCCACCTCTATAAAAGCCCTGCCTCGAAAGAGCCAGGGCTTTTTTAATTTCCAATATTCGGTCAAACATAAGAACTTTGTAATCAAGGCAAAGCCGCTCATTATCAGGAACAGTGAGCGCATACGGCGTTCCCCTCCTGCCATTGAAAGGCAACATTGAAAAAAGGAATTTGAGAATGAATGACGCGACGGACAGCACGCCACCGGCCAATAACGACCTTATCGAGAGACTCCTTTCACAGTTCCGCTTTTTGCCCTTGTCAGTCTTGTACGAGCAATTCAAGTCACTCGACACGACAGAGTACGCCGAGGCACTTAACGCCTTGATAGAAAAGAATAAAAAGAACGACGGAGTCGACCGGAAGATCCAAGTCTGGGAGCAAGAGAAGACTCGCAAGGATACAACCCGATTGCTGATCAAGATAATCAACCACACCGACCAGGCTTTTCAATTTCGCGATAACAACCTCAGCCTGGATGCCATTGAACATGACTTCATCAACATCCGTCGCGGAGATATCCAAGCGCTAAAGTTCGACTTTTCCTATTCCAGGACACTGGGCAGCCGCAGCAAGGATATGTTCAGGCACTTCATTATGTTTGGCGACAAACAATGTGGATTCCGCTTCGATTTCGGCTTACGCGTGGAGACTTCTTTTGGCGTTTTCACCCCCACCCTGACACCGGTACGGACCCATAACGTGACCTCTATTGGCACAACGCCCGTCAATTGCACAACTCGCATCACGCACGCGGCGGAGGGAGAACCCTACGGCTTTACCGTAGAAATCGTAATTAGCTGAAGATACTGCCCCGTCAGGCCAACCCGATGGGGCACATATTTCCACTTTGTAAGCGCACCGGGCCACTGCGCTTACAACCGCGAAACAATTTTCCTACAAAATTCGCCACCGATTTTATATACCCTTGGCCGACGTCAGTTTATAAAGCCTTTCTCACGCGCCCGTATTGACACAAACCGATTCAATTACGCATTTTGTTTCATTTGCGAAGGCTAGGGCTCAGGTGCAGCATATCCAGCCCGATGTCCACCCAGCGTTCGGCTTCATTCGCCAGGGCGAAACTGTCTGGAGCCAGCAACCACTGGTAAAGAATGCCGTCGATATAGGCATGGATGGCAACCGCCGCCCTTTCGGGATTGAGGTCATCCGGCAACTGGCCGCGTTTCATTGCATTGCGCAACGACAAGGCGATACGCACGTTGCAGTCGAGGCTGACTTCACGTCGCTGCTGGCGCAAATCGCACATTTCATCGGTGAACTCGCACTTATGGAACAGAATCTCATTGATGCGCCGGGTTTTCGGGTCTAGGGCCACCTGCTGGAACAACCGTACCAACAACTTGCGCACGCACCCCAGGGGATCAAGCTCTTCCTCGTTTTCGCTCGCGCGGGCCAATTCATCGAGCGGTTCATGCAGCGTATCGAGCATGGCCTGGAGCAGATCCGCCTTGTTGCTGAAATGCCAATAGATGGCGCCCCGTGTCACACCGGCGAGCGTCGCGATATCGGCCAGCGTGGTACGCGCAACGCCTCGCTCGAAGAAGGCTTTTTCGGCCGCTTCGAGTATCTGGCTGCGAGTCTCCAAGGCTTCCTCTTTGGTACGACGGACCATGGCAGTAAACACCTCAATCAGGATGCGTAAGCAATGCGTAAGGATCAGCAGGACAATCTATAGGCAACGTCTGCCTGCACGCGTCCCCGGTCCGCATTGGCCTTTGTCAGGCTTTTGTAAATCCGGATGGTACGCAATTTGGCTGTTTACAAACAACCGTGTACGTAAGTATATTTCTTAGCATCCTACTAATTGCTTATCTCGCTCTTTTTTCACCTTTCACTTTCGAGCGCGCCTGTTACGCGCCTGGACCCGAGGATTTCCATGCAATTCAAGCCAGCTGTTACCGCTCTGGTCACTGCCATCGCCCTGGCATCGCTGCTCAGCGGATGCAAAAAGGAAGAGGCTGCACCCGCGCCTCCCCCTCCTCAGGTCGGCGTCGTAACCCTCAAGACCCAGCCTTTTACCCTGACCTCTGAACTGCCGGGCCGCACCAGTGCGTTCCGCGTTGCCGAAGTGCGCCCTCAGGTCAATGGCATCATCCTCAAGCGCCTGTTCAAGGAAGGCGCCGACGTCAAGGCCGGCCAGCAGCTGTACCAGATCGACCCCGCCGTTTACGAAGCGAACCTCAAGAGCGCCGAGGCCAACCTGCGTTCCACCAAGTCGATCGCTGATCGCTACAAGCAATTGGTTGATGAACAAGCCGTGAGCCGCCAGGAATACGACACTGCCATGGCCAATCGCCTGGAGTCGGAAGCCAGCCTGCAGACCGCGCAGATCAATGTGCGGTACACCAAGGTCTATGCGCCGATTTCAGGTCGCATCGGACGTTCCTCGGTGACCGAAGGCGCGCTGGTCAGCAACGGGCAGACCGATGCCCTGGCGACCATCCAGCAACTCGACCCGATCTATGTTGACGTGACGCAAAGCTCCGTCGAGCTCCTGCAACTGCGCCGCGAGCTGGAAAGCGGCCGCCTGCAGAAGGCCGGCGACAACGCCGCCATGGTCAAGCTGACCCTGGAAGACGGCAGCCAGTACCCCCATGAAGGCAAGCTCGAATTCTCCGAAGTCTCGGTCGACCAGACCACCGGCTCCGTGACCTTGCGCGCTGTGTTCCCCAACCCCGACCACACGTTGCTGCCGGGCATGTTTGTCCACGCGCAACTGCAGGCTGGCGTGAACAGCGCGGCGATCCTGGCACCGCAGCAAGGCGTGACCCGCGACCTCAAGGGTACGCCGACCGCCATGGTCGTGGGCGCCGATAACAAGGTCGAACTGCGTCAGCTCAAGGCCAGCCGCACCGTTGGCAACCAATGGCTGATCGAAGACGGCCTCAAGGCCGGTGATCGCCTGATCACCGAAGGGTTGCAGTACGTACGGCCAGGGGTAGAAGTCAAAGCCACCGAAGCCACCAACGTTGGCGCTAAGAACCCGGCCCCCGCTCAGGCAGCTGACAAAGCCGCCGGCGGCAAAGGGGAGTAAACCATGTCGAAATTCTTTATCGACCGTCCGATCTTCGCCTGGGTGATCGCCCTGGTGATCATGCTGGTCGGCGCTTTGTCGATCCTCAAGTTGCCGATCAACCAGTACCCGAGCATCGCGCCGCCGGCCATTGCGATCCAGGTGACCTACCCAGGTGCTTCCGCACAAACCGTGCAAGACACTGTGGTGCAGGTCATCGAGCAGCAGCTCAACGGCATCGACAACCTGCGTTATGTGTCCTCGGAAAGTAACTCCGACGGCAGCATGACCATCACCGCGACCTTCGAGCAGGGCACCAGCTCCGATACCGCCCAGGTCCAGGTCCAGAACAAGCTGAACCTGGCCACCCCGCTGTTGCCGCAAGAAGTGCAGCAGCAAGGCATCCGCGTGACCAAGTCGGTGAAAAACTTCCTGATGGTGATCGGGGTGGTGTCGCGCGACGGCAGCATGACCAAGGACGATCTGTCCAACTACATCGTGTCCAACATGCAGGATCCGATCTCGCGCACTGCCGGTGTCGGCGACTTCCAGGTCTTCGGGGCCCAGTATGCGATGCGGATCTGGCTCGACCCGGCCAAGTTGAACAATTACAGCCTGACCCCGGTGGACGTCAAAAACGCTATCGCCGCGCAAAACGTCCAGGTCTCGTCCGGCCAACTCGGCGGCTTGCCTGCCCTGCCCGGCCAGCAACTGAACGCGACCATTATCGGCAAGACCCGCTTGCAGACCGCCGAGCAGTTCAAGGCGATCCTGCTGAAGGTCAACCCGGACGGCTCCCAAGTGCGCGTTGGCGATGTGGCCGACGTTGGCCTGGGCGGCGAGAACTACAGCATCAGCGCCCAGTTCAATGGCGCACCAGCGTCGGGCCTGGCGGTAAAACTGGCCAACGGTGCCAACGCACTCGACACGGCCAAAGCCCTGCGCAAGACCATTGACGACCTCAAGCCGTTCTTCCCCCAGGGCGTAGAAGTGGTGTTCCCATACGACACCACGCCGGTGGTGAGCGAGTCGATCAAGGGTGTGGTTGAAACCCTGGTCGAGGCGGTCGTGCTGGTGTTCCTGGTGATGTTCCTGTTCCTGCAGAACTTCCGAGCCACCATCATCACCACGATGACGGTGCCGGTGGTGTTGCTGGGTACCTTCGGGATTCTCGCGGCGGCCGGCTTCAGCATCAACACCCTGACCATGTTCGGCATGGTGCTGGCCATCGGCTTGCTGGTAGACGACGCCATCGTCGTGGTGGAAAACGTCGAACGGGTGATGAGCGAAGAAGGCCTGTCGCCCAAGGAAGCCACCAAGAAATCCATGGGCCAGATCCAGGGCGCCCTGGTGGGTATCGCCCTGGTGCTTTCGGCGGTGCTGCTGCCGATGGCGTTCTTCAGCGGCTCCACCGGCGTGATCTACAAACAGTTCTCCATCACGATCGTCTCCGCGATGGCGCTGTCGGTGTTGGTCGCCCTGATCTTCACCCCGGCCCTGTGCGCCACCATGCTCAAGCCCATTCCGAAAGGCGAGCACGGCACGCCGAAACGCGGTTTCTTCGGCTGGTTCAACCGCACTTTCGACCGTGGTGTCAGGAGCTACGAGCGTGGCGTGGGCAACATGCTCCAGCGCAAGGCTCCGTATCTGCTCGCTTACGTGATCATTGTGGTCGGCATGGTCTGGCTGTTCACCCGCATCCCTACCGCGTTCCTGCCCGAAGAAGACCAAGGCGTGTTGTTTGCCCAGGTACAGACACCGGCCGGCTCCAGTGCCGAGCGCACCCAGGTGGTGGTCGACAAGATGCGCGAGTTCCTGCTGCGTCCAAGCAAGGACGGTGGTGAAGGCGATGCCGTGGCCTCGGTGTTTACCGTGACCGGCTTCAACTTCGCCGGTCGTGGCCAGAGCTCGGGCATGGCGTTCATCATGCTGAAACCGTGGGAGGAGCGTAACGCCGACAACAGCGTGTTCAAGCTCGCCGCTCGCGCCCAGCAGCATTTCTTTACCTTCCGTGACGCAATGGTGTTCGCCTTCGCCCCGCCAGCAGTGCTGGAATTGGGTAACGCCACCGGTTTCGACGTGTTCCTGCAGGACCGCGCCGGCATCGGCCACGACAAGCTGATGGAAGCTCGTAACCAGTTCCTGGGCATGGCGTCCCAGAGCAAGGTCTTGACCCAGGTCCGTCCGAACGGCCTGAACGACGAGCCGCAATACCAGCTCGAGATCGACGACGAGAAGGCCAGCGCGCTGGGCATCACCTTGGCCGATATCAACAACACCCTGTCGATCGCCCTGGGCAGTAGCTACGTGAACGACTTCATCGACCGTGGCCGGGTTAAAAAGGTCTACGTGCAAGGCCAGCCGGGCGCTCGCATGAGTCCGGAAGACCTGAAGAAGTGGTACGTGCGCAACAGCGCCGGGACCATGGTACCGTTCAGCGCCTTTGCCAAAGGCGAGTGGACCTACGGTTCGCCGAAACTCGCGCGCTACAACGGCGTGGAAGCGATGGAAGTCTTGGGTGCTCCGGCGCCGGGCTATTCCACGGGTGAAGCCATGGCCGAGGTCGAAGCCATCGCCAAGAAGTTGCCGGCCGGCGTCGGCATCTCCTGGACAGGCCTGTCGTACGAGGAACGCCTGTCGGGTTCCCAGGCCCCAGCCCTGTACGCGCTCTCGCTGCTGATGGTATTCCTCTGTCTGGCGGCACTGTATGAAAGCTGGTCGATCCCGATCGCCGTCATGCTCGTGGTGCCGTTGGGGATTATCGGTGCCCTGCTGGCCACCAGCCTGCGCGGTCTGTCCAATGACGTGTACTTCCAGGTGGGCTTGTTGACAACGATCGGCCTGGCGGCGAAAAACGCCATCCTGATCGTCGAGTTCGCCAAGGAACTCCACGAACAAGGCCGGACCCTGGTGGAAGCCGCCATCGAAGCCTGTAGGATGCGTCTGCGGCCGATCATCATGACGTCCCTGGCGTTCGTCCTCGGCGTCGTCCCGCTGGCGATTTCCACCGGCGCCGGTTCGGGCAGCCAGCACGCCATCGGTACCGGCGTGATCGGCGGTATGCTCACGGCCACCATCCTGGCAATCTTCTGGGTGCCATTGTTCTTCGTGACAGTGTCGTCGTTAGGTCGTCGCAAAAATGCCGACCAGGACAACACTCCTGAAACTTCTAAAGAGGCTGGCCAATGAGCAAGTCGCTACTCTCTCTGACCATCGCCGCGGTCGTGCTCAGCGGTTGCTCGCTGATCCCGGACTATCAGCGGCCCGAAGCTCCGGTCGCGGCGCAGTACCCGCAAGGCCCGGCCTACGAACCGGCCAACGCTCCCGGCCAGGCAGCCGCCGAGCAGGGCTGGAAGCAGTTTTTCCATGACCCTGCGCTGCAACAGCTGATCCAGGTTGCCCTGGAAAACAACCGCGACCTACGCGTCGCTGCGTTGAACATCGACGCCTACGCCGCGCAATACCGCATCCAGCGGGCGGACCTGCTCCCGGCGGTCTCGGCAACCGGCTCCGGCAGCCGTCAGCGCGTGCCGGCACGGGCTTCGCAGACCGGCGAAGCGGCCATCAGCAGTTCCTACTCCGCAACGCTGGGGATCAGCGCCTACGAGTTGGACCTGTTCGGTCGCGTCCGCAGCCTGAGCGAGCAAGCGTTGCAAAGCTACTTCGCCACCGAAGAAGCCCGTCGCAGCACCCAGATCAGCCTGGTGGCCAACGTCGCCAACGCCTATCTGACCTGGCAGGCGGACAAGGAACTGCTCAAGCTGACCCAGGACACCCTGGGCACCTACGAACAGAGCCTGAAGCTGACCTCGCGCAGCGCCGAAGTCGGCGTGGCCTCGGCCCTGGACCTGAGCCAGGCGCGCACCGCGGTGGAAAACGCCCGCGTGCAACTGGCTCGCTACACCCGCCAAGTGGCCCAGGATGAAAACAGCCTGACCCTGCTGCTGGGCACCGGCCTGCCGGCCAACCTGCGCACTCAACCGTTGAGCGATGACCTGCTCAGCGAAGTGCCGGCCGGGCTGCCGTCGGACCTGCTGCAACGTCGTCCGGACATTCTCCAGGCCGAACGCAACCTGCTCGCCGCCAATGCCAACATCGGCGCCGCACGAGCCGCGTTCTTCCCAAGCATCAGCCTTACGGCCAACGCCGGTACCCTGAGCCCTGACCTGTCCGGTCTGTTCAAAGGCGGTTCGGGCACCTGGACCTTCGCGCCGCAGATCAACCTGCCGATCTTCAACGCCGGCAGCCTGCGGGCGAGCCTGGATTACGCCAAGATCCAGAAAGACATCAACGTCGCGCAGTATGAGAAGTCGATTCAGACAGCGTTTCAGGAAGTCTCCGACGGCCTGGCCGCGCGCCAGACCTACAACGAACAGCTGCAGGCCCAGACCGACTTCGTCGCCGCCAACCAGGACTACTACCGCCTGGCCGAGCGTCGCTACCGCATCGGCGTCGACAGCAACCTGACCTTCCTCGACGCCCAACGGCAGTTGTTCAGCGCACAACAATCGCTGATCACCGACCGCCTTGCGCAACTGACCAGCGAGGTCAATTTGTACAAGGCCCTGGGTGGTGGCTGGAATGCCGAGACGGGCAAGCACGAACCGCTGGCGGAAAAAGCGCCGGAGACGAAGTTGTTCTAATTTGATGCACTGAAAACACGAAGCCCACCGAAAGGTGGGCTTTTTGTTGGGGCCTTTTTTACAACGACAGGGTTAACGCGGGTCGACGATATCCAGCGCTCGACTGGCCAGCAACTCGCTCAAGTCAATCATCTGCGCAACGCCTAGCGCGACATGCCGTCGCGAGCCTCCCAGATCGAACGCCAGGTCGTTGAGCATGGCATTGGCCGAGGCCAGGGTTTCGCTGAGATTTGCCAGTAGACACTCGGTGTCGAGGGTATCGATGACGGTGAACACCTGAGTTGAGGTTTGGGGTTTTGGATCAGGGTGAGTGCCCAAATGGTAATCGAGGGCTCGGTCTGCGGCCTCTTGGAGCTTTTCTGGATCGGGGTCGTTGTAGGGGAAGGTGCTCTCTGATGGCGAAGAAGGATGATGTTTTTTCATGAAGGCGCTCCTGCATCAATTGCAGCCCAGACGCTGGGTCCGGGCGCTGGCGCCTAACGAATTCGGCGGGCTTGCAGTCCCGGTCGCTGAATTGGCAGCGACACGAACAAGCTAGAGATATCGCTTCCGAGCGGCAACCTTAAAATCTCGTCGGAAAAATCGCTGCGTCTGTCAGACCGGCCACAAACTCTGTGGGAGCGAGCTTGCTCGCGATGGCAATTTTACGGCCGTCCAAGGTTGTTGATCGGGTACATATCCATTTCTGCGGTAACGGCGGCTTAGGGTTCCGCCAGCGGCCCTTACCGCAGAAATGGATATGTACCCAGCCAATAAAAGCAGGGCCGACCGTCAGGCCGCCATCGCGAGCAAGCTCGCTCCCACAGGAGGTTGGCGTTCAACCGAAACTAGATCGGCAGTCCAGATCCTCGAAAACCGACCCTGCCAGTTAAAAACTGTTACCTATGTGAGTGAACTGATTTGTAACCTATGTGGGTGAGTCATACCCCCGAGCCTTTTTTGCTTACTTTTTTGGCGTCTGAAAAAAAGTGAGCCGCCGTAAGGGCGGAACCGCCAGCGGCCGTTACCGCAGCAATAGATATGTACCTAGACAAAAAAATCCCGACCGGCTGTCAGGCCGCCTTCGCGAGCAGGCTCGCTCCCACAGGACCCTCATCCAGCCAACTAGTGCTTTTGTCGTTCGTTAATCGCCCAAAACCAGCCAATCGCAATTGAATCAATCCCAGCCAGCCCGTCACCATCGCCCACACAAAACCAATAACAACAGGTTCGACGCCATGTTCATGCGCCCCGCTTCTTCCGGCTGATACCAGGGCAATTCCCACAATCCGAACGCACCGTTCCGCCGCAGCCCAAAGGTTGCGGCAACAACTCGCTTCGTCCACAAAAAAATAAGAGACAACGCCCATGAAGCCCACACAGCACTTGTTCCCCAGCCTCATTGCCGTCGCCCTGACCAGCACCGCCCTCCCCGTCCTGGCGGCGGAATCGGGGTTCGTCGAAGATGCCAAAGCCACGCTGAACCTGCGCAACTTCTACATCAACCGCAACTTCACCAACCCGGACAATGCCCAGGGCAAAGCCGAGGAATGGACCCAGAGCTTCATCCTCGACGCCAAGTCCGGCTTCACCCAGGGGACCGTCGGTTTCGGCGTTGACGTGCTGGGCCTATACTCGGTCAAGCTCGACGGCGGCCGTGGCACGGCCGGCACCCAGCTGCTGCCGGTGCACGACGACGGCCGCCCGGCCGATGACTTCGGTCGCCTGGGCGTGGCCCTGAAGGCCAAGGTCTCGAAGACCGAATTGAAAGTCGGCGAGTGGATGCCAGTGTTGCCGATCCTGCGTTCCGACGATGGCCGTTCCCTGCCGCAAACCTTCCGTGGCGGCCAGGTGACTTCCACCGAAATCAACGGCCTGAGTCTCTACGGCGGCCAGTTCCGCGCCAACAGCCCGCGTAACGACGCGAGCATGGAAGACATGTCGATGAACGGCCGCGGTGCATTCACCTCCGACCGTTTCAACTTCGGTGGCGGCGAATACGCCTTCAACGAAAAACGCACCCAGGTCGGCGTCTGGTACGCGGAACTGTCCGACATCTACCAACAGCAATATTTCAACCTGACCCACAGCCAGCCGATCGGCGACTGGACTCTGGGCGCCAACCTCGGTTACTTCACCGGCAAGGAAGACGGCAGCGCACTGGCCGGCGACCTTGACAACAAAACCGCCTTCGCCATGCTTTCCGCCAAATACGGCGGCAACACCTTCTACGTCGGCCTGCAGAAAGTCGGCGGCGACGATGCCTGGATGCGCGTCAACGGCACCAGCGGCGGCACCCTGGCGAACGACAGCTACAACTCCAGCTACGACAACGCCAAGGAAAAATCCTGGCAACTGCGCCACGACTTCAACTTCGCCGCCGTCGGCGTGCCGGGCCTGACCCTGATGAACCGCTACATCAGCGGTGACAACGTTCACACCGCCACGGTCGACGACGGCAAGGAATGGGG